>DASSPI010000099.1:0-21939 GCA_035699705.1 Xanthobacteraceae bacterium | reverse complement strand
ATTACGACAAGCGCGACCACAACCGCGCGATCCAGGACTACGATCAGGCGATCAAGCTCAATCCGAAATACACCGCCGCCTTCTACGACCGCGGCGTCGCCTTCTATGACAAGCGGGAATACGACCGCGCGGTTCAGGATCTGAGCCAAGCCATCGCGCTCGACCCCAAGGACGCGCTTGCCTATTACAACCGCGGCATCACTTACCGGGTCAAAGGCGACCTCGATCGCTCAATCCGTGACTTCGACCAGGCGGTAAAGATCGATCCGAAGATCGCCCTCGCCTTCTACAACCGCGGCTTGTCATACAAGGACAAGGGCGACGACGACCGCGCCATCGCCGATTACACCCAGGCGATCCGGCTCGATCCGAAAAATTCGCTCGCGCTGTTCAATCGTGGCGCGGCCTATGGCGAGCGGCGTGACTATGATCGCGCGCTGGCCGATTACGAACAGGCGATCAAGCTCAATCCGAATTACCCGGTGGCCTATTTCAACCGCGGCAGCATCTACTACGAGAAGAAGGATTTCGAGCGGGCGATCCAGGATCTCAACCAGGCGCTCAACATCAAGCCGAACTACACCGTGGTCTTCAACGTGCGCGGCCTCGCCTATGTCGGCAAAGGCGATGTCGACCGCGCGATCCAGGATTTCGACCAGGCGATCCGGCTCGATCCGAAATTCGCGGTGGCCTTCTTCAACCGCGGCGATGCCTATCAGGCCAAGGACGAGTACGACCGGGCGATCTACGATTTCGATCAGGCGATCAAGATCAATCCGAATTACGAGGCGGCCTATTACAAACGCGGCCTCGCCTATAGCAGCAAGCGGGATTTCGAGCGCGCCATCGCCGATTTCGCACAGGTGATCCGGCTGGAGCCGAAGAACCCGTTCGCCTTCTATAACCGCGGCTTCACCTACCAGAACAAGGGCGACGTCGACCGCGCGATCGGCGACTACGAAGAGGCCCTCAGGCTCGATCCGAAATTCGCGCTGGCTTATTACAACCGCGGCAACGGCTTTGCCGAGAAGCGGGAGTTCGACCGCGCCATCGCCGATTATAATGAAGCGATCAAGCTCAATCCGAAAGACACGCTCGCCCTGCACAGCCGCGGCATCGCCTATTATCAGAAGCGGGACCCCGACCGCGCCATCCGTGACTTCGACCAGGCGATTCAGCTCGACCCGAAATTCGCCGCCGCTTTCGACAGCCGCGGCAACGCGCTGGCCGCCAAGAACGAGCACGACAAGGCCATCGCGGATTTCGACCACGCCATCCGCATCGATCCGAAATTCGCCCTCGCTTATAGCGATCGCGGCAACGCGCATGCCACCCGCGGCCGGCACGACCGCGCCATCGCCGATTACGACCAGGCGATCAAGCTGCGGCCGGCCTATGATACCGCCTTCAACAACCGCGGGCTGGTCTGGCGCGCCAAAGGTGACATCGACCGCGCCATCCTGGATTTCGATCAGGCCATCAAGCTCAATCCCAATAACGATCTCGCGCTCAACAACCGCGGGCTCGCCTATGGCGGCAAGGGCGAGATCGACCGCGCCATCTCCGATTATGATCAGGCGATCAAGGTCAATCCGGCCTATGATCTCGCTTACAACAATCGCGCCTTGGCCTATGCCAGCAAGAAGGACAACGATCGCGCGATCCGCGATTTAAACGAGGCGATCAAGATCAATCCCGGCTTTGACCGCGCCTATTTCCACCGCGGCAACGCCTATTACGAAAAGCGCGACTTCGATCGCGCGATTGCCGACTTCGAGCAGACCATCAAGCTCAATCCGAAGGATGCGGCGGCGTTCAACAATCGCGGCAATGCTTATTACGAAAAGAGCGATTATGACCGCGCCATCAGGGACCTGACGCAAGCGATCGTGCTCAATCCGGGCTACGACACCGCCTATTACGCTCGCGGAAATGCCTATCGCAGCAAGGGCGAAACCGACCGCGCAGTGGCCGATTACGACCAGGCGCTGAAAATCAATCCGAAAATGGCGCTGGCTTTCTCCAGCCGCGGCAACGCCTATTTCAACAAGCGCGATTATGACCGCGCGATTCAGGACCTGACACGGGCCGTCAAGCTCAACCCGAGTGACATCCCGGCCTTCAACGACCGGGGCACCGCTTATGGCATCAAAGGCGAGGTCGATCTCGCCATTGCGGATTTCGAGCAGGTCATCAAGCTCGAGCCAAAGAATGCGGTGGCCTTGAACAACCGTGGCTTCGCCTGGCGGCGCAAAGGCGAGACCGACCGCGCCATTGCCGATTTCGACGAGGCGATCAAAGTCAATCCCGGCTACGCCTTGGCCTATTACAATCGCGGCAAGGCTTATTACGACCGGCGCGAATATGACCGGGCAATCCAGAATCTCGATCAGGCGATCAAGCTGAATCCAAAGGACGCCTTCGCCTATCACGACCGCGGCCTGGCTTATTACAGCCGGCACGATTTTGAGCGGGCGCTGGCGGATTTCGAGCAGCTTTCCAGGTTGGCGGAGCATGCCGCCGCAGGCAGCGGTGCCGATGGCCAACGCGGCTACGACCGCTCGGTCGCGGAAATGAACGAGCCGGTGAAGATCAATCCGGCTTACGCGCTCGCCTTCAACGACCGCGGCATCGCTTTTTCGGCCAAAGGAGAAATCGACAGGGCCATTGCCGACTTCAACCAGGCGATCCGGATCAATCCGAATTACGCGCTCGCCTTCTATAATCGCGGCAATGCTTATTTCGAGAAGCAGGACTTCGACCGCGCGATCCAGAATTTCGATCAGGCCATCCGCTTCGAGCCGAAATACGCGCTCGCCTTCAAGGACCGCGGCATCGCTTATTACGAAAAGCGCGACCATGTCCGCGCCATTCAGGACCTGGATCAGGCGATCCAGCTCGAGCCGCAGGACGCGCAGGCGTTCTACAACCGCGGCGCCGCATATTACGGCAAGGGCGACTACGAGGAGGCCATCAAGGACTTCGACCAGGCGCTGCAGCTTGACGGCAAGATCGCTCTCGCTTTGCATGGGCGTGGCAATGCTTACGCCGCCAAGCGCGACTACGACCGCGCGGTCGAGGATTTGAACAAGGCAATTCAGCTCGACGCCAAAAACTCCACGGCATTCAATGACCGCGGCTTCGTCTATGCGGCCAAGGGCGAAACTGACCGTGCCATCCTCGACTTCGACCAGGCGATCCGGCTCGACGCAAAGAACGCGCAGGCTTTCGTCAATCGCGGTCTTGCCAATAGCGTGAAGGGCCGCCTCGAGCGCGCGATTTCCGACTACGACCAGGCGGTCAAGCTCGACGGCAGCTACGCGGTGGCGCTCTATAACCGCGCCAATGCCTATTACGACAAGGGCGACTTCGAGCGCGCGATCGCCGACTACGAGCAGGCGATCAGGCTCGCTCCGGAGGATGCCGCGGCCTTCCTCAACCGCGGCAATGCCTACGAGAACCAGAATGACTACGACCGCGCCATCGCCGATTACAATCAGGCGATCAAGCTGCGTCCGGCCTCACCCGTCGCCTTCAACAACCGCGGTCTCGCCTATGCGGCCAAAGGCGAGCACGACCGCGCTGTCGCCGACTTCGACCGGGCGATCAAGCTCGACCCGCGCAACGCGCTCGCCTTCTACAACCGCGGCCTTTCCAACCGCGCCATCGGCGATATCGATCGCGCCATAGCCGATTTCGATCATGCCATCCGGGCCAATCCGAACTATGCGGTCGCCTTCTACATGCGGGGCAACGCATTTGAGAGCAAACGCGACTTCGACCGCGCGATCCAGAACTTCGATCGGGCGATTGCGATCAATCCGAGCTATGCGCAGGCTTATTACGACCGTGCCATGTCCTACGGGTCGAAGGGCGATTCCGACCGCGCGATTGCGGATTTCGAACAGGCGGCACGGCTCGACCCGAAGAGCCCGCTGGTGTTCAACAACCGCGGCTTCGCTTATCGCAACAAGGGCGACATCGGTCGCGCGATTGCCGACTACGATCAGGCGATCAAGCTAGACCCGAGCTATGTGCTCGCCTTGTACAACCGCGGCAATGCTTATTACGAGAAGCGCGACTACGACGCAGCCATCGCCGATTTCGACCAGGCGACCAAGCTCAGCGCGGATTATCTGCTCGCCTATTACAATCGCGGTCTCGCCTATCGCGACAAGGGCGAATACGACCGCGCCATCGGCGATTTCACCCAGGTTGCGCGGCTCGACCCCAGGCATGTCCACGCACTGACCAACCGCGGTCTCGCGCAACGCATGAAAGGCGACATCGCCCGCGCCATCGCCGACTTCGATCAGGCGCTTAAGGTCGACGCGAAATTCGCACTCGCTTATTATCACCGCGGCATCGCCAACGGGCTGAGGGGCGAGACCGACCGCGCGATTGCCGATTTCGACCAGGCCGTGCGCTTCGATCCGCAAAACGCGCTGGCTTACAACAACCGAGGCTTCGCCTATCGCACCAAGGACGATAGCGAGCGCGCCATCGCCGATTTCGATCAGGCGCTGAAGCTGAACCCGAACTACGCCGCCGCCTATTCCAACCGCGGTTATGTCTATTACGAAAAGCGCGACTATGAGCGCGCGATCCAGAACTTCACCCAGGCGATCAAGCTCAGTCCGAACGACGCGCTGGTCTATAACGCCCGCGGCTTGGCCTATGACGACCGCCGCGAATCGGAAGCGGCGATTGCCGACTTCGACCGGGCGATCAAAATCCGGCCGAACAACGCCATCGCCTACAACAACCGCGGCTTCGCCTATCGCAATATCGGCGACCGGAACAAAGCCATCGCCGACTTCGATCAGGCGATCAAGCTCAACGACGGTTATGCGCTGGCCTATTACAACCGCGGCATCGCCTATTACGACAAGCGCGATTATGAGCGCGCAACAGGCGATCTCAACCAGGCGATCAAGCTCAATCCGAACTACGCGGAGGCCTTCCACGACCGCGGCGTGGCTTATTACGACAAACGGGATTACGACCTCTCGATCCCCGAACACGACCAGGCGATCAAGGTCGATTCGGCCTATCTGGTCGCCCTGAGCGCGCCCGGCGGCAGTTTCGAGAGCAAGCGCGACGAAAGCCGCCCGTCGCGGGGCACCATGCCGGCAATCAAGCTGGAACAGGTGCAGGCGATCGCCGCTTTCAACCGCGGCAATACCTTCCTTGGCGCGCGTGAGTATGACAAGGCGCTGGCCGAGTTCGACCAGGCGATCAGGCTGCAGCCGGTTTTTGCCGACGCCTGGAGCGGCCGTTGCGGCGCGCGGCTGATGCTGGGCGAGCTGAAACCCGCCTTGCAGGATTGCAACGAGGCCTTGCGGCTGAAGCCCAACGATCCGCGCACGCTCGATCGCCGCGGCCTCGCGCATCTGCGCATGGGCCAGATCAAGGACGCCGTGACCGACTATGACACAGCACTGAAACTGGATCCGAAGTTGCCCGGCGCGCTGTTCGGCCGTGGCGTCGCCAAGCTGATGAACGGCGAGACCGCCGGCAGCAATGCCAGTATCGAAGCCGCCAAAGCGCTGAAGCCCACGATCGCGGATGAATTCGCGCGCTACGGCGTGCGGCCTCCGAAGAACCTCAACTGACGAACCGCAACTAATGCTGCTCGGGGGCTTCTTCGGTTTGCGGCGGCACCGGCCTGCCGATATCCTCGGGCATCCGCACGCGCCACCACGAGGCCAGCACCGAGGCGCCGATAATCCCCGCCCCCAGCAGGACGGTAGCCGGTGCTCCGATCAGACCGACGGTGAAGCCGCTTTGCACCCGTCCCATCTGCGAGCTGCCGCGCGTCACCAGCATCACGATCGACATCACGCGTCCGCGCATCGCATCGGTCGTCATTAATTGCGCCAGTGTATTGCGGGTAACGCCCCAGGTGCTGTCGACGGTGCCGAGCGCAAGCAGCAGAAGCGCCGAGAGCCAGATCCAGGGGGACAGCGCGACCCCGGCCCACAGCAGCGTGTAAAGAATGCCCAGAATCAAAATCAGCCGGCCATGCTGCTTGACCGGGAAAGTCAGCAATAGCGTCATCCCGACCAGAGCGCCCGCGCCGGTGGCGCTCATCAGCAATCCGAGAGACTGCGGCCCGGCATTCAGCACGTCGCGCACGATGATGGTAATCAAAGCCGCGTTGTGGCCGAACAGGCCGGTCGCCAGCTCGAGCAGCAAAGCCATCTGCAACAGCGGCTTGTTCCAGACGAATGCGACGCCTTCGGCCATTCCCTCGCGCAGCGGGGGATGCTTCACCGGCGCATCGTTACCCTTCGGAAGCTTCATCATCGCGAGCGCGATCAGCATCGCGATAAAGCTGGCGGAATTGATGAAAAACGGAATCGAATAGCCGCCATACGCGAGCGCCAGGCCGGCAACGGAGGGACCGATGAATCCGCCGCTGCGTACCGAGATCGAATTCCATGTGACCGCGCTCGACATCGCCTCGCGCGGCACAAGACCTGCGAACAGCGCATGCCGCGACGGTACGGAGAAGGCCTGCAGCGTGCCAGTGACGAAGTTCAGGACATAGAGATGCCAGTATTCCAGATGCCCGGTGACCGCCAGCACGCCGAGCGTCAACGAAAGCACCAGCATGGTCGATTCCGTGCACATCAGCAGCAGACGGCGCGGCAGGCGATCGGCAATGGCGCCGCCGAACAAGGCCAGCAGGATCGTGGGGGTAGCCCGGAACAGTCCTACCAGTCCAAGCAGGAAGGGCGAATTGGTCATCTCGTAGACGATCCAGCTCACGGCGGTGAGCTCGATCCAGCTTCCCAGCTGGGAAGTGAATTGTCCGACGACGTAAAGGACGAAATTGCGTTCGCGCAGCGCTATCAGGCCGGCCGGCAACCGGCGGCGGGCTGGACGCTTACTCATTCACGCAAACCCCTGGCGACACCGATGCTTTTGTGAACAAGGCCGGCCGGATTGACAATGGCGCGCTGGGCAATAGAGCTTCCATACTTCTCGCGACAAACGGGAGTTTATGAGTCTTACTGCGTTTACTGACAAAATCGCGCGCTAGTCAATTGCGACGCAGTTCAATGAGGAAAGAACAACAGGATGAGCACAGATGAAGCCATCAAGCGGCTGGCCAAGCTCGACACCTGCGCAGTCTCGGACGCGCTCGATCGTCTCGGTCTGAAGGGCGCGGTGCTGGGTCTTCGGCCGCTCTGGCCCTGCCCGCGCATCGTCGGACGCGCGGTGACGGTCAAGATCAAGCCGGCCGGGCTGGAGAAGCCGAAGCAGCATCTGTGTACGCCCGCGATCGCGGCGGCGACCGCATCCGACATCATCGTGGTGGACCATGGCGGGCGGAACGACGTCGCGGCCTGGGGCGGGCTTCTCTCGCTCGCCGCGCAAGTCAAGAATATCCGCGGCGTCATCGTCGACGGGGCGGCGCGCGATCTGGACGAAAGCCGCGAGCTGGAATTCCCGGTATTCGGGCGCTGTGCGGTGCAGATAACCGCGCGCGGACGCGTCATGCAGGAATCCTTCAACGAAGAGATCGAATGCGCCGGCGTGCAGGTGCATCCGGGCGATCTCGTCATCGCCGACATGAGCGGCGTGGTCTTCATTCCGCGCGCCAAGGAGCAAGAGGTGCTCACCCAGGCGGAGGCCCTGGCGGCAAGCGAGCAGCGCATGGTGGAAGCGATCCGCACCGGCCGCTCGGTGGTCGAGGTGATGGAGACGCTCGGCTACGAAGCCATGCTGTCGAAAGAAAAATGAAGCTGCCTCTGCAACTCCTCTATCAATATTGACTTAGCCGATATTTCCGGAAGAAATAGTTTTCGGGAGGAAGACCGCGTGACAACAGAACATGAGCTCCCACGCGCGGCGCCACAGCAATGATCAAAGGCCAGACAGTCGAGATCGGCGGCAAGTCCGCCTATCACAAATGGATCGAATCGCAGGGCATTCCGATCCTGCGCGAGTTCTACATCGAGGATTTGCGCAAGCTCGAGGTGGCGCCCTGGGCGTGGAAGGGCGCGCGCGGCGCCTATCTCAACCTGATCGGCACCGGCGACGTCAATGACGGCTATCTGCTCGAGATCGCGCCCGGCAAAAACATCGCGCCGCAGCGGCTTCTGTTCGAAGAGATCATCTTCGTGCTTGAGGGCAGCGGATCAACGTCGGTCTGGAACGACGAAAACAAGAAGGTCACCTTCGAGTGGCAGGCGGGCAGCCTGTTCTCCCCGCCAGCCAACACCTGGCGCCAGCATTTCAATGCCAGCGGCCAGAAACCGGCGCGATTGCTGGCCGTGACGACCGCCCCCGTCCTGTTCAATCTATTCCGCGACACCGATTTCATCATCAACAACGACTATCAGTTCAAAAGCCGTTTCGACGAAGATCCGCAGAGCTTTTCCGGCATGGGCGAGTCCTATCGCGGCCGCCGCATGCAGGTATGGGATACGAATTTCGTCGCCGACGTACGCAGTCTACCGGTCCATCGCTGGGAGGAACGCGGCCCCGGCGCCGCCTCGGTCAGCATCGAGCTGTCCGAAAACTGCCTTACCTCGCACATCTCGGAATTTCCGGTCGGGACCTACAAGAAGGCGCATCGCCACGGCCCTGGCGCGCATGTGATCATCATCGGCGGCCAGGGCTATTCGCTGATGTGGCCGGAAGGCGAGCCGATCAAGCGTTTCGATTGGAAGGACGGCAGCGTCGTGGTGCCGCCGGAGCGGTGGTTTCACCAGCACTTCAACACCGGAGCGGCGCCCGCGCGTTATCTCGCGATCCGCTGGGGCAGCCAGAAATATCCGAGGCCCTGGCAGATGAAGAGTTACGGCGTCGACGAGAGTGTCAAGAAAGGCGGCAGCCAGATCGAATTCGAAGATGAGGATCCGATCATCCGGCGGATGTTCGAGGAGGAATTGGCCAAGCAGGGCCTGCAAAGCCGGATGACATACAAGAAGAGCGAACGACGGCCGGATTTCGTGTGATGATCGCCGTGGCGGCGGCGCGCCGCCGCCTCGCCCTTTCCGGAGGACGGCGCGCCAAGCGTTTCCCGCGCGCGATCATCTAGCGCGCATTGCCGATCACCCGCAGATTGTATCGATGACGCCGCGGCGTGCACGGCCCATCCGACCAGCACGCGGCAGCGGCGGGCGCGTCTAGACTTGCTCTGGACAGCCCCGGCGAAAGTTGTAATTATTGAAATTCATAAGGCATATCGAATTTTGCACCGCGGCCGAGAAACGAGCCGAGGACCAAAAATTACGCAGCAGGGCAGGAACACCATGAAACAAGCCGAAAACGAGATGCTTACGCGCGTCGGCAAGGGAACGCCGGCGGGAGAACTCCTGCGCCGCTACTGGCACCCGGTCTGTGTCGCCGGCGAATTAACGGACGAAAATCCGGTCAAGCGGGTTCTGATCCTCGGCGAATATCTCGTGGCTTTTCGCCTGCCGCTCAAGGATGGCGAAACCAAGCGCCGTTACGGGCTGGTCGCCGAGCAATGCAGCCACCGTTCCGCATCGCTGGCTTATGGGCGTGTCGAGGAGGACGGCATCCGCTGCCCCTATCACGGCTGGAAATACGGCCTCGACGGCACCTGCCTCGAGACCCCGCCGGAGCCCAAGGAATGGGCCTACAAAAACGAGATCAAGCACGCCGGCTACCCGGTCGAAAAGCTCGGCGGGCTGCTCTGGACCTATATGGGCCCGCAGCCGGTGCCGCTGCTGCCGCGCTGGGATTGCCTAGCGCGCGAAGACGGCAAGCGCATCATCTCCGTCGAATCCATCCTCGACTGTAACTGGTTGCAGCCGATGGAGAATTCGGTCGATCCATCACATCTTTACTGGCTGCATGGCTATCGCTACGGCTCCGGGCATTTGGTCGATCCGGTGGAGAAGCAAAAGCGCGAAGCGCAATATCAGGAGAAACACGAGTTCATCCCGTTCGAATACGGCATCATGAAGCGCCGCATCACGCCGAACGGGACCGATGAGCATCCGCTGATCTTCCCTTGCAGCCTGCGGCATGTCTCCGGTGAGCGCGGCAAGGCCAACCCGCTCTATCGGCACAATCTGCAAATCCGAGTGCCGATGGACGACACCCATACCCGGGTCTATCGCGTGAACTTCATCCCGACCGCCACCGACCGCTCGCCGGCCGACGCCGACGCTCCCTGGGAGCTTCGTCCTCTCAAATTCATCGATGAGGCTGAAGGCGGGCGGGCGCTGCCGATGGACATCCCTATGACGAAATACGACACGACCATCGTCGGCGCGCAGGACTCGATGGCCTGGGAGACGCAGGGTCCGATCACCGACCGCACCAAGGAACATCTCGGCCATGCCGATAAAGGCATCGTGATGTTCCGCCGGCTGCTGCGCGAGCAGATCGAGATCGTACAGAAGGGCGGCGAACCGATGGGCGTCATTCGCGATCCTGCGAAGAACAAGATCATCGATATCCCGGTCATCAATGAACGGATCGGCCTCGTCCGCCAAGCTGCTGAATAAACGCGAAATCCCTCGCACTAACGAACGGATCCAGTTCGTCGGCTCCAAGCACAGTGAGCATTGCGTGAGCACAAATCTGAGAATTGGCGTGGCCGGGCTGGGAGCTGCCTCGAAGCAAATCCTCCCGCATATCGATCGCGTTCCCGGCATGGCGTTGACCGCCGGTGCCGATACCCGCCCCGACGCAGTCGAGGAATTCGAAAAAAAATACAGCGGCCGCAAAGCCTTCAACAGCGTCGAAGAGATGTACGCCAGCGGCGAGATCGACGCGGTCTGGATCGCGACGCCGAACGTGAACCATGCCGATCACACGGTTATGGCGGCCGAACATGGCATCCATGTCATCGTGGAAAAGCCGACGGCCGTGACGCTCGCCGAAACCGACCGCATGATCGAGGCGTGCGACCGCCACAAGGTCAAGCTGGTGCAGGGCCATTCCAAGGTTTACGGCCCGGCGATCCAGAAAATCCGCGAGATCGTGGCGAGCGGCCGGCTCGGCAAGGTGATCCAGATCAACAGCTGGAACTCCAACGACTGGCTGCAGCGCCCTCGCCTCGCCTCCGAGGTCGACACAAGTGTCGGCGGCGGCATTGTCTTCCGCCAGGGTCCGCACATGATCGACATCATCCGCTATATCGGCGGCGGCATGGTCAGGAGCGTGCGCGCCATCACCGGCCGCAATGACAAGAATTTCAATACCGAGGGCGACTACACGGCCTTCCTCGAATTCGAGAACGGCTGCGCCGCCACCGGTGTCTTCAACGGCTATGGCTTCTTCGATGCCGCCGAACTGACCTGGGGCATCGGCGAAGGCGGCAAGCGGCTGCCGGAGGAAGACACGGGCCGGCACGCGCCCGGCGAACGCCTGAAGGGCGCGGTTGATATGGCCTACAAATACGCCAATCCCCGCACCACCGAGGAACGCGCGACGCGCGAGCGCTCATCGCAATCCTTCTTCGGCATCACCATCGTTGCCTGCGAGCAGGGCATCATTCGCCAGTCGCCCAACGGGCTTTTCATCTACAGCGAGAAGGGACGCGAGGAGATTCCCTGCGGCAAGGACGAAGGCCGCGCCGCCGAGCTGAAGGCATTGCAGACCGCCATCGCCGAAAACCGGCCGCCCTTCCTCGACGGCCGTTGGGGCAAGGCAACCCTCGAAGTCTGCCTCGCCATGCTGCAGTCCTCCAAGGAGCGGCGTGAGATCACGCTCTCGCATCAGGTCCCGAGCGTGGACCTGCGCGAAAAGGTGGAGGCGTAACATGGCCGAACTGACCGGTTTCCTGGCCATGTCGCACGGCCCGCAGCTGATGGTGAAACCCGATCAGTGGAACGTGCTGCACAACGACCGCAACAAGGGTCTGACGGCACGGCCGGAGCTGGAAAAGGAAACGCTCGAGGATAAATGGGCAAAGTTCAATCGCTGCATGCAGGCCATCGAGGTGCTGCGCAGCAAGGTCGAGGAATGGCAGCCGGATGTGCTGGTGATGGTCGCCGACGACCAGCATGAGAATATCCTGGATGACGCCAATCCGCCTTTCACGGTCTATATCGGCGGCGATTTCGAGGCCAGCACCAGCCTGGCCTATTTCAAGGAGCCCAAATCGGCCAACCGCACCAAATACAAGTCCGATCAGAAGCTGGCCGAGGGCATCCTGGAAAAGCTGATGGATGCCGGCTTCGACCCCGCCTATTCCAAGCTCCTCCGCTACGACGGCGGCATGGGTCACGCCTTCTCGCGCGTGCTGAAATTCCTCACCCCGCAGGCTCATATCCCGGTGGTCGCCATCATGGTGAACACCTATTTCCCGCCGGCGCCCACGGCCAAGCGCTGCGTGGATTTCGGCAAGGCGCTCGCGGATGCGATCAAGAACTTCCCGGAAAATAAAAAAGCAGTGGTGATCGCCTCCGGCGGTCTCTCGCACACCATCATCGATGAGGCGCTGGACAACGGCATTCTCGACGCGATCAAGAAGAACGACATCAGCAAACTCGCGGCGGTGCCCTCCACCACCCTGATGGCGGGCACTTCCGAAATCCGCAACTGGTTCGTGGTGGCCGCTGCGGCCAACCGCTCCGGCGAGGTGGTGGATTACGTCCCCGCCTATCGTACGCCGACCGGTGTGGGCTGCGGCATGGGCTTCGCGTACTGGAACGGGTCCAAATAGTGGTGGAAGATCTTCGAGCACAGGTAGCACAGGCTTGCCGCGTCATCGGCGGGCTGGGTCTGACCAAGGCAGCGACGGGCCACATCAGCGCGCGCGTGCCCGGCACCGACACCATTCTCATCCGGGCACGCGGGCCGGATGAAATAGGCGTGCGCTACACCGAGCCGCAGGACGTCATCACGGTCGATTTCAACGGCAAGAAATTGGCGGGGCGCGACGGTCTCGAGCCGCCGCAGGAAGTCTTCATCCACACCTGGATGTATCGCAAGCGGCCGGAGCTCGCCTCCGTCGTGCATGCGCATCCGGCCACGGTGGTGCTGTTCACCATCTGCAACAAGCCGCTGCTGCCGCTTTACGGCGCCTATGATCCGTCGAGCCTGAAGCTGCTGATGGAAGGCATTCCGACCTATCCGCGCAGCATCACGGTATCGAACGACAAGCTGGGGGAGGAATTCGCCAGCAGCATGCCCGGCCGCGCCTGCCTGATGCGCGGCCACGGGATCACCACCGTCGGATCCTCGGTACAGGAAGCCACGCTCACGGCGATCAAGCTCAACGAGCTGGCCGAGATGAATTATCGCGCGCAGCTTCTGGGAAATCCGCAGCCGATTCCCGATGATGAAATCGCGCATATCACGCGCGGGGACAGCAAGAAAGGCCCGAAAAGCGCGCCCTTGTGGCGTTACTATTGCAGCCTGGTGGGGGAGAAATGATCAAGGGACAAAAGATCGAGCTGAAGGTCAACACCTATCAGCGCTGGGTTCAGGCGCAGAATATTCCGGTCATCAAGGAATATTACATCCAGGATCTGAAAACGGTCGCTGTCGCCGATTGGGCGTTCAAGGGCGCCAAGGGCGCGATCCTCAACCTGATCGGCACGCAGGATTCCAACGACGCTTACATCCTCGAAATTCCGCCCGGCGGCAGCGTCAAGCCGCAGAGAATGCTGTTCGAAGAATTTTATCTGGTGCTGGACGGAAACGGGTCGAGCACCGTCTGGAACGACGAGAACAAAAAGGTCAGCTTCGAATGGCAGGAAGGCAGCCTGTTTTCTCCTCCGCTCAACACCTGGCGCCAGCATTTCAACGGCAGCGGCGACAAGCCTGCGCGCTTCCTGGTGGTGACCTCGGCGCCCATCCTGTTCAATCTGTTCCGCAACGAAAAATTCCTTTTTGGAACCAATTTCAATTTCAATGACCGCTTTGACGAGGAACCGGACAGCTTTTCAGGCACCGGCGTTTCCTATCCGGTCGGCGCCACCACGGTATGGGACACCAATTTCGTGCCGGACGTGCGCTCCATCGAGCTCCACCGCCGCAACAACCGCGGCGCCGGCGGCAGTTTTCTCGGCCTCGAGATGTCCGAAAACCAGATGACTGCGCATATCTCCGAGATGCCGGTCGGCACCTACAAGAAGGCGCACCGCCACGGCGCCGGCGCGCATGTCGTGATCATCGGCGGCGAAGGCTATTCGCTGATGTGGCCGGAAGGCCAGCCAATGCAGATCTTCCCGTGGAAATACGGCAGCGTCGTCGTGCCGCCCGAAATGTGGTTCCACCAGCATTTCAACACCGGCCCGACGCCGGCGCGCTATCTCGCGATCCGCTGGGGCGCGCGCAAATTCGTGCGCGCGGTCGGCTTTGCCGACGGCGGCACCGACGTCAGCGTCAAGGAAGGCGGCCATCAGATCGAATACGCGGATGAAGATCCGAAGGTCCGCGAGATGTTCGAAGCCGAGCTGGCCAAGAACGGCGTCAAGTCCAAGATGAACGACGTCTTCAAGCTCGCATCGTAAGAATATTCATCAGGGGAGTTTGGTTTTATGATTATCGACTGCCACGCCCATGTTTCGGCGCCTCCGGAGCTTTACGCCTACCAGGCCAACATGCTCGCGAGCCGCGCGCCGGCCAAGCGCATCCTGAAGCTTGACGACGAGGTGGTGCAGAAGGGCCTCAAATCGCATCTGCGCTTCCTGGAAGAAGCCGGCACCGACATGCAGCTTCTGTCGCCGCGCCCCTACACCCAAATGCATCACGAGCAGCCCTGGGGCATCGTGAATGCCTACATCCAGGCCTGCAACAACCTGATCGCGCAGCAGGTCGCGCTGCATCCCGACAAGTTCAAGGGTGTCGCCGGCATTCCGCAGTCACCGGGCGCGCCGATCAAGAACTGTCTGCCGGAGCTGGAGCGCTGCGTGAAGGAGCTCGGCTTCGTCGGGCTTTTGATCAATCCGGATCCGGGCGCCCGCGGCGACGACTCTACGCCGGGCATGGGCGACGAATACTGGTATCCGCTCTACGAGAAAATGTGCGAGCTCGACGTGCCGGGCATGATCCACTCCTCCACCTGCCTGTCGTCGCGCCTGAACTACACGCTGCACTTCATTAATGAGGAGAGCATCGCGGTCGTCTCGCTCGTCAACTCCAAGGTGTTCCAGGATTTCCCGAAGCTGAAGATCGTCTGCGCGCATGGTGGCGGCGCAATCCCCTACCAGATGGGCCGCTTCATGGCCGGCCGTTACCAGAGCCGCCGCGACATGGCCCGTAAAGCGGTAGACCCGGAAATGTATTTCGAGAATGTGGCCAAGAAGATCCACTACGACACCTGCCTCTACAGCCCGGAGGGGTTGGAGCTGCTGTTCAAGGTGATCGGGCCGGCCAATTGCTGCTTCGGAACCGAGGCCCCGGGCGCGGGATCGTCGGTGAACCCGCATACCGGCAAGGCCATGGACGACCTCCGACCGATCATCGAGGGGTTCGACTGGCTGAGCGAGGGCGACAAAAAGTCCATCTTCGAGATGAACGCCCGCAAGCTGTATAGACTATAATGTGAGAAGACCGCCGAAGAGCGGGCGCGGGAGGATTTGTTTTGTCCGGCAACGTACTTCTTGAGTTCTCGAACGTCGTAAAACGCTACGGCGAGACCGCGGTGGTGGATGGGATCAGTTTCACCGTCGCGCCGGGGGAATTCTTCACCCTCCTCGGCCCTTCCGGTTGCGGCAAGACCACCACGCTGCGTCTGCTCGCCGGCCTGGAGACGCCCGATGCCGGCGAGATCGCGCTGCAGGGGCGCACTCTTGCGGCGCCGGCCCGTAACATCCTGGTCCCGATCGACAAGCGCAACATGGGGATGGTGTTCCAGTCCTATGCGATCTGGCCGCATCTCACCGTGTTCGAGAACGTCGCCTTCCCGCTGCGCGTGCGCGGCGAGTCGAGGGCGACAATCCGCAAGCGGGTGCTCGAGGCTTTGGAGGTTGTCGGCCTCACCGGCTTCGCAGACCGCGGCTCGACCGAGCTGTCCGGCGGCCAGCAGCAGCGCGTCGCGCTGGCGCGCGCCATTGTCTACACCCCAGCTCTTCTGCTGCTCGACGAGCCGCTGTCCAATCTTGACGTCAAGCTGCGCGAGCAGATGCGCGAGGAACTGCATGCGCTGCACAAGCGCCTGAATCTGGCCGTGGTCTATGTCACTCACGATCAGGCGGAGGCGCTGGCGCTGTCGGACCGCATCGCCGTGGTCAACCAGGGCAAGCTGGAGCAAGTCGGCAGCCCGGTGGAAGTCTACGAGCATCCGCGCACGCGCTTTGTCGGCGACTTCCTCGGCCGCACCATCATTCTCAAGGGCACCATGCACAAGGCCGCGGGCCAAAGCGTCGTGGACGTCCAGGGGGCAGGCCGCGTCATGGTCAATGGCGACGTCGCATTCGGCGAAGGCGCCGGCGTGCGCATTCTTTCGCGGCCGGAAGACATCTCGCTGCTGCCGGCGGGCGAGCTTGCGCCCAATCAGGTGGTCGGCAAGGTGGAGCATATCGCCTATATGGGCGATCATCTCGAATACACGATCGAAGCGGCCGGCCGCACGCTGCTGATGCCGGCAAGCAAGCGCGAAAACCACGCCATCGGTGCCAGTGTCCGCCTCGTCTTCGATCCCTCCCGCGTCACGGCGCTGCCCCAATGAGCACGATCACAGCCCCTACCGTTGCATCTTACTGGCCGAGGCTGCGCGGTGTGCGCGTCGCAGAGCTATTCGTCCTGCTGTTCTTCAGCCTGGTCATGGCGCTGCCCATCGTATTCATGCTGGCCGGCAGCTTTAATACCGCCGCGCCGGGACAACCATGGTCTTTGGGTGTCGACAACTGGGTGCGCGCCTTTTCCGATCCGCAGACATTGAGCTCGCTGTGGATGAGCTTCCTGTTCTCGGTAGTGCGGCTGATCCCGTCGCTAACTTTGTCGGTGATCGTGGCCTGGCTGATCGCGCGCACTGACATGCCCGGCGGCAACGCTATCGAGTTCCTGTGCTGGTTCGCCTATTTCGTGCCGGATTTCCCGCTGACGCTGGCCTGGATCCTGCTGCTCGATCCGCATTTCGGCTTCCTCAACACCGCCGCGAAATACCTGCCCTTCGTGGACGGCCCGATCTTCAATCCCTACAGCTTCTGGGGCATCGTCTGGGTGCATCTCGGCACCGGCGGCATCTGGCTCAACGTCATGCTGCTGACGCCGGTATTCCGCCGGCTGGGCGCCAGCCTGGAAGAAGCCGCCCGGGTCTCCGGCGCCAACACCTTCACCACGCTCTGGCGCGTGACCTTCCCGGTGCTGTCGCCGATGATCCTGGCGATCGCGGTGCTCAGCTTCATCAAGGGCCTGGAGTCGTTCAACACCGAACTGCTGCTCGGCCTGCCGGCGCGCATCTATGTCTATGGCACGCGCATCTACGACTATCTGCGCCAGGAGCCGCCAGCCTATGGCGAGGCCACCGCGCTCGGCTCGGTCTTCCTGCTGGTGCTGTTCGTGCTCGCCTTCTTCTATCGCAGTTATCTGCAGGGTAAGAAGAAGTTCACGGTGGTGACCGGCTCGGGCTATTCCACGCTGCGCGTGAAGCTCGGCAAGTGGCGCTATATCGCGCTGGGCGGAATCATTGCCTGGTTCCTGATCATGATGGTGCTGCCGCTGATCTTCCTGATCATCGGCTCCTTCATGCGGCGCTACGGCTTCTTCAACATCTCGTCGCCGTTCACGCTGGCGCACTGGCAGAATCTGCTCGGCGATCCGCTGTTCATCGGTTCGCTGCAGAACAGCCTGATCATCGCCAGCACCACGGCCATCATGGGCATCCTGCTGTACTCGGTCGTCGGCTATCTGCTGGCCTCAAGGAAGCTGGTCGCTCCGGCCGCGCTGGAATTCTTCTGCTGGCTGCCTTGGGTCGTCCCGGGCATCCTGATGAGCCTGGGCTTGCTCTGGATTTTCCTGGCAACGCCGCTGCGCGGCATCCTCTACGGGACGGTGTGGGGCATCGCGCTGGCCATGACCATTCAAGACAGCCCGGTGAGTACGCAGGCCTTCAAGTCGGGGTTCATGCAGCTCGGGCCCGATCTCGAGGAGGCGGCGCGGGTCTCCGGCGCGTCCTGGCGCTATACCTATCTGCGCATCCTGCTGCCGCTGGTCGCCCCGATCGCCGTCACCGTCGGCATGCTCAATTTCGGCAGCGCCCTGACCAGCATCAGCACGCCGGTGCTGCTCTACAGCGCCGAGTCCCGGCCACTGTCGATCCTGCTGCTGGAATACAGCTTCACGGGCGAAATCGAACGCGCTGCGGCTCTCGGGCTGCTGATCACCGGCATCATCTGCCTGATGATGCTGGTCGGCAGAAAGTTCGGCCTGCGGCTCACCGGCCCCTCACGGGAGGAAGCCAAGGCGCGCGGTGCGGTTTAGCGGAAAAAAGACAACGCGGCTTCGGGAGGCAGCGTGAAGACAATACTCGCCTTGCTGATGTCGATTGTCTGCGCGCCCGCGGCTTGGGCGCAGTCCGGCGATTGGCAAAAGCAATGGGACGAGACGCTCGCCGCCGCGAAGAAAGAAGGCAAGGTGGTCGTCGCCGGCTCGCCCGATCCGGTGATGCGCAACCAGATCATCCCGAGATTCACCGAGCGTTACGGCATCCAGGTCGATTTTGTCGCCGGACGTTCCAGCCAGATCACCAGCAAGGTGCGGCTCGAGCGCGCCGCCGGACAATATCTCGTCGATGTCTTTATGTCAGGCGCCGGCACCACCTTCTTCGCGCTGCTGCCGGAGAAGATGCTCGATCCTCTGCAGCCGCTGCTGATCCATCCTGAGGTCACCGAGCCCGTGAAGTGGAAACGCGGCAAGCCCTGGTTCGTCGACGAGCAAGGCTATGTCTTGATGCTGTTCAGCAGCGTTCAGAGCCTTCTCTTCATCAACACTGACTACGTCAAACGGGAGGAGCTGCGCTCCGTGCAAGACCTTCTCGATCCGAAGTGGAAGGGCAAGATCTCTTCGGAAGATCCGTTGGGGCGCGCCGGTGGAGGCGGCGCCGGCAGCTCGTTGCACTGGTTCCACCAACTGGGACCGGAGTTCATGCGAAAGCTGCATATCGGCCAGAAGACCACCGTCAGCACCGACCGCCGCCAGATGGTCGACTGGCTGGCACAGGGCAAATACCCGATCTGCCTGTCCTGCAAAGAGGAAGGCGCGAGCGAGCTGAAAGATGCAGGCTTCAATCTATTCGAGGTTTTCGAGCTTGCGGGCATACCCAACCGCATCAATTCCTCGCCGTTTCTGTTGAGCTACGCCAACAAGGCCCCGCACCCCAACGCCGCGCGTATCTTCGTGAACTGGCTTGCCGGCAAGGAAGCGCTGGAAATCTATTCCAGAGAAAACGGCACCGCGACGCTGCGCACCGACGTGGATGAATCCTTTCTCGATCCGCGCGTCATTCCGCGCCCGGGCGTGAGTTATGTCGACGTCACCGATATCCAATGGATAACTTCGGGTCGCAAGTTAGCCGCCGAGAAGATGCTGCAAGCCTTGAAAAGCCCATAACCCGCCAGGGATGACGTACTGCCGGAATCGAATTCGCGCATCCGGGGAGTAAAAAAATGAAAGCAACAATAGCCTTGCTGATGTCGCTGGCCCTGGTACCGGCCGCGATGGCGCAGCCTTCCGACTGGCAGAAACAATGGGATGAGACCCTCGCCGCCGCAAAGAAGGAGGGCAAGGTCGTTGTCGTCGGCTCGCCCGATCCGGTGATGCGCAACAAACTTATTCCGCAATTCATCAAGAAATACGGCATCGAGGTGGAATACCTGGTGGGCAGCTCAAGTCAGCTCGCCGGCCGCATCCAGACCGAACGCCAATCCGGCATCTATTCCGTCGACGTGTATCTCTCCGGCGCCGGAACCACGGTGACCACGCTCTATCCCCAGAAGATGATCGATCCGATCAAGCCGCTGCTGATCCACCCGGAGATCACGGACGGCAAGAAATGGAAGCGCGGCGCTCCGTCCTTCATCGATCCCGAAGGGCAATACATCATGATGCTGTTCTCGACGGTAAACGACACGCTGTTCATCAATACCGACTTCGTGAAGCCGGAAGAGATGAAGCATGTGAACGACCTGATCAATCCGAAATGGAAGGGCAAAATTGCCAGCCAGGATCCGCGCCTGGGCGGCAGCGGGGCCAATACCGCCGTGCATTTTTACGTCGGGCTGGGCCCGGAATACGTCAAGAAGGTCTATGTCAACCAGCAGCCGACCTACAGCCGGGACCGCCGGCAGCTGACCGACTGGCTGGCGCGCGGGACCTATCCGATCTGCCTGACCTGCCGCGCCGACGACGTGAAGCCGCTGGTCAAGGAAGGTTTCAAGCTGCTGGAAGTGTTCGAGCTGGAGGGGATCCCGAACCGCGTGAACGCCGCGCCGTTGCTGATGAGCTATGCCAACAAGGCGCCGCATCCGAACGCGGCCAAGATCTTCATCAACTGGTTCGCCGGCAAAGAGCCGCTGGAAATCTATTCACGCGAATACGAGGCGGTGACGTTGCGCACCGACGTGGATGAATCCTTCCTCGACCCGCGGATGATTCCGAAACCGGGCTTGAAATATCCCGACGACACCGAATTCGAATGGCTGCTGAAAGGCAGAAACGAAACCGCCGAGAAGGTCCGCGATCTGCTCAGGTAAATCAGGTTCGTACAAGAGGTTAAAGCGATGATGAAACTGCTGGCATTGGCGCTGGTGCTTTTTGCGTCCGCTGCATCGGCTCAAACTCCCTCCGCGGCGTGGAGCCAACTCGTGGCCGATGCGCAGAAAGAGGGCAAGGTTGTCATCATCGCCCCGCCCGACCCGCAGGTACGCGAGGGCATCCCAAAAGCCTTCAAGGCGAAATACGGCATCACCGTCGAATATCTCGGAGGCCGCAGCTCGGATACCGCCGCGCGGCTGCGCACCGAGCGCGCTTCGGGCATCTACACGGTCGATGCCGCGCTTTCCGGTATGCTGACGATGGCTTCTATTTTCTACAGCGAGAAGATGCTCGACCCGATCAGGCCGATTCTCCTCGATCCGGACGTAACCGACGGCTCAAAATGGAAGGCCGGCAAGCTCTGGTTCATCGATCCGGAGGACAAATACATCCTGCGGCTGTTCAGCACCCGCACCGCGATGTTCTACCTGAACACCAATTACGTGAAGCCGGAAGACATCAAGACCGCCCAGGACCTGCTCAATCCGAAATTCCAGGGCAAGATCATCACCTCTGATCCGACCCTGCCGGGGATCGGCAGCAGCGACTCCGCGCGCTTCTACATTCAATACGGCGAGGATTTCGTCAAAAAGCTCTACATCGACCAGAAGATGCTGATCAGCCGCGATCGGCGGCAGATCGGCGACGGGCTGGCGCGCGGCGCTTATCCCATCGCCTTCGGCGCGGAAGATGAGGAAATGGAGCGACTGGAGAAGGAAGGCTTCCCAATTCACCGCGTCTACAGCCTCGAAGGCATGTCGGAGATCGTCTCCCCGAGCGTGGGGCACGTTGGTCTGTTCAACAACGCGCCGCATCCGAACGCGGCCAAGCTCTTCGTCAACTGGATCGCCTCGAAGGAAGGGCTGGAAGCCTATTCCCGCGCCCGCGGCGGCGCGCCCACCCGTAAGGATATCAATGCCGAAAGCTACTTGCCCGCCGCGATGATTCCCAAGCAGGGCGTCGACTATTTCGACAGCTATAATTGGGAATTCGTCCTCAATACCAAGGAAAAGATCCGGCTCCGGATGAAGGAGCTGATGGGGAGGTAAGATGAAGAAGCAACTCGCCCTCGCACTGACGCTGGCGTTCTTCGCGGCCGGCATGCTGGCCCAAAGCTGGGCGCAGTCTGCTGCGCCGGGCTGGGACAAGCTCGTCGCGGATGCCAAGAAAGAGGGCAAGGTCGTCATCATCGCCCCCTCCGATCCGCAGGTGCGCGAGGCGATACCGGCTGCGTTCAAG
>DASSPI010000098.1:0-6235 GCA_035699705.1 Xanthobacteraceae bacterium | reverse complement strand
GACGATGCCGCGCAAAAAATCGTCAAGGCCGTGAAGGGGGCCGCCTGATGGCCATCCTGATCGACAAGAATACCAAGGTGATCTGCCAGGGCTTTACCGGCAAGAACGGCACCTTCCATTCCGAGCAGGCGATCGCCTATGGCACCCAGATGGTGGGCGGCGTCTCGCCCGGCAAAGGCGGCGCCATGCATCTCGGCCTGCCGGTGTTCGACACCGTGGCGGAAGCGCGCGCGGAAACCGGCTGCGACGCCAGCGTGATCTACGTGCCGCCCGCGGGCGCGGCCGACGCCATCACCGAAGCGATCGAAGCGGAAGTGCCGCTGATCGTCTGCATCACCGAAGGCATTCCGGTGGTGCACATGGTGAAGGTCAAGCGCGCGCTCTGCGGCTCGAAATCGCGGCTGATCGGACCGAACTGCCCCGGCGTCATGACCGCCGGCGAATGCAAGATCGGCATCATGCCCGGCAACATCTTCAAGCCGGGCAAGGTCGGCATCGTCTCGCGCTCCGGCACGCTCACCTATGAAGCGGTGTTCCAGACCACGCGCGAGGGCCTGGGCCAGACCACGGCGGTCGGCATCGGCGGCGATCCGGTCAACGGCACCAACTTCATCGAGATGCTCAATCTGTTCCTCGACGACAAGGCGACCGAAGCCATCATCATGATCGGCGAGATCGGCGGCTCGGCCGAGGAAGACGCCGCGGAATTCATCGCGAGGGAAGCCAAGCGCGGCCGCAAGAAGCCGATGGTCGGCTTCATCGCCGGGCGCACCGCGCCGCCCGGCCGCCGCATGGGCCATGCCGGCGCGATCATCTCCGGCGGCAAGGGCGATGCGGAATCCAAGATCGCGGCGATGGAAGCCGCCGGCATAACGGTCTCGCCGTCGCCCGCGCGGCTCGGCAAGACGCTGGTTGAGGTTCTGCAAAAACACCGCAGCTGAGAGCTGCGCGCGCGAGGGTAGCCATGTCGCCCGACCAGCGGATGTTCCCGGCGCACTCTCCGCGTTTTGCGCTCGCCGCAGGACTGGTGTTTGTCCTCATCCTCCTTACCCTGTCGATCCGCATCCTGTCGCCATCCGACATCGCCTCGCGCGATCAGTCGCGCACGGTGTCCTACACCATCGACATCGTCCGCAACGGCAATCTCCTGCTAGCGTCCGACGCCGACGGCTTGCCCGCCACCAAGCCGCCGCTGGTGAATTATCTCTCCGCGCTTCTGGTTGCGCCTTTCGGTCCGAACGAATGGACTTTCATGGCGCCCTCGCTGCTCGCCTTCTTCGCGACGCTGGCGCTGATTTATCTGATCGCGCGCGATGTGTTCGCGCAGATGCCGCCGCCGCATGGCGGATGGCTCGGCCTCACCGCTGCGGAATGGGCGGCGCTGCTGGCGGTCGCTTTCTTCGGGCTTTCCGCCCTGGCGCTGCGGCTCGCCTTCGTCGCGCTCCCGGACATGATCCTGGCTTTCCTTTTGACGCTGAGCTTTTACGCCGCCAACCGTGCGCTCGCGTTGCAGCCGCCGCAGGGCGCCGGCTGGGCCTTTGTATTCTGGCTCGCGGCCAGTCTGGCCGCGCTCGCCAAAGGTCCGCTCGCGCTCATTCCGGTGCTCTATGGTTTCGTCGCCGCGAAATTTTTGCACGGCGGATGGGGCGCGGCGCGACGTCTGCGCCCCGCGGTCGGCGCGCCGGTCTCGCTCGTTGTCGCGCTCGCCTGGCCGGTCGCGGTCTATGTGCTGGCGCCCGAGCATTTCCGCAACATCCTGGTCGACCAGGAACTCGGCGGGCAATTCGAGGCCGTCTGGTATTCCGGACTGATCTCTGCCTGGAAAGTGCCGCTGTGGATGATCGCAGGATTTCTGCCCTGGTCGTTGTTGTTGCTGGTTGCGGCCTGGTTTTTTCCCTGGCGGCAATGGCGCGCGCATCCGCTCGCGCCGGTGCTGCTCTACGTCCTGTTGCTGGCGATCCCTTTCATCCTGGTGGGCAGCCGGCGCGGCGAGCGCTTCGCGCCGTTCCTTCCGCTGGCGGCGGTCATCTGCGCCTGGGCGGCGGTTTACTGCTGGCGCGGGCAAGTCCTGCTGCGGGCGAGTGTCGCCGCCGTGCCGGCGGTGATCGTCGGGCTCACGGTCTATTTTCATTTCCTCAGCGATCCGGCCAAGGATCTGTCCGGTCAGCGGATGCTCGACTTCGTGCGCGAGGTCAAAGCCAAGGCGAATGGCCGCCCGCTGCTGTTCTGCAAGACCGCCAATCGCGAACTGGCGGTGCAGGCATTTCTTGGCGTGAACCAGCGCGGGCAATATCCGCAGGAGGCGCCGGAGTCCGGCGCCTGGGTGATCGCGGAAGGGCCGGGCGACCAGCCGGACGCGCTCATCGAATCCGAGCCCATCCCGTTGATCGAAGGCCAGCGGCTCTATGTCGCCTCGGCCGAGGGCGGCAGCCCGGTCTGCGAGGGCGGACGCGACCGCACCGAATGATTGAACACAAGTTCAACGCTTGGCCCTTTCTTCATAAATTCCGCACATTAAGTAAGCTAAGAACGGCCGGCGCCGGCCAATGTCCTCGCCTTGGCGCGGCAGAATCATTATCGGGAAGGTGCGCCTGCCCCGCCCGCCAATCAGGATCGCTTGCATGTCGCGCCAAGACGCAAATGCCGCCTTTGCCCTTTCCTCTTTCCTTTACGGCGGTAACGCTTCCTATATCGAGGACCTCTACGCCCGCTACGAAAAGGACCCGCAGGCGGTCGATACCGAGTGGCGCGAATTCTTCCGCAGCCTGAAGGACAGTTCCGACGCGGTGGCGAAGCTCGCCCGCGGCCCCTCCTGGAAGCAGCCGAACTGGCCCGCACGCGAGAGCGGCGACTTGGTCTCCGCGCTCACCGGCGAATGGGTGGAAACGGCGAAAGCCGTCGGCGACAAGCTGAAGGCGACGGCGCAGGCCCGCGGGGTCGAACTTTCCGCAGAGCAGGTGCAGCAGGCGACCCGCGATTCCATCCACGCGCTGATGCTGATCCGCGCCTATCGCATCCGCGGCCATTTCCACGCCAAGCTCGATCCGCTCGAGCTCGAGCCGGAACAGCCGGAAGAGGAGCTCGATCCGCGCACTTACGGATTCACCGAGGCCGACTACGACCGGCCGATCTTCCTCGACAAGGTGCTGGGGCTGGAGTTCGCCACGCTGCGCGAGATCGTCGGCATCCTGAGGCGCACTTATTGCCAGACGCTCGGCGTCGAGTTCATGCATATCTCCAGCGCGGCGCAGAAGGCCTGGCTGCAGGAGCGCATCGAGGGCAAGGACAAGGAGATCAGCTTCACCCGCGAGGGAAAGCGCGCCATCCTCAACAAGCTGGTGGAAGCCGAAGGCTTCGAGAAGTTCTGCGATCTGAGATTCACCGGCACCAAGCGCTTCGGACTCGACGGCGCCGAGGCCATGATCCCGGCGCTCGAGCAGATCATCAAGCGCGGCGGCGCGCTCGGCGTGAAGGAGATCGTGCTCGGCATGGCGCATCGCGGGCGCCTGAACGTGCTGGCGCAGGTGATGGCCAAGCCGCACCGCGTCATCTTCCACGAATTCAAGGGCGGATCGGCGACGCCGGAAGAGATCGAAGGCTCCGGCGACGTGAAATACCACCTCGGCGCGTCGTCCGATCGCGAGTTCGACAATAACCAGGTGCATCTGTCGCTGACGGCGAATCCGTCGCATCTGGAGATCGTCAATCCGGTGGTGCTCGGCAAGGTGCGCGCCAAGCAGGACCAGCATGGCGATCCGCCGGAGGAGCGCATTTCGGTGATGCCGCTGCTGATCCACGGCGATGCGGCCTTCGCCGGGCAGGGCGTGGTGGCGGAATGTTTCGGCCTGTCGGACCTGAAGGGCTATCGCACCGGCGGCTCGGTGCATTTCATCGTCAACAACCAGATCGGCTTCACCACCTATCCGCGCTATTCGCGCTCCTCGCCTTATCCGTCCGACGTCGCCAAGATGATCGAGGCGCCGATCTTCCACGTCAACGGCGACGATCCGGAAGCGGTGGTCTATGCCGCGAAGGTGCTGACCGAATACCGGCAGAAATTCCACAAGCCGGTGGTCATCGACATGTTCTGCTACCGGCGGTTCGGGCACAACGAAGGCGACGAGCCGGGCTTCACCCAGCCGCTGATGTACAAGAAGATCCGCTCGCATCCCTCGACGCTGGAAATCTACTCAAAGAAGCTGATCGGCGAAGGCGTGGTGACCGAAGGCGAAGTGGAGAAGATGCGGGCCGACTGGCGCGCCCGGCTGGAAGCGGAGTTCGAGGCGGCGCAGGGCTACAAGGCCAACAAAGCCGATTGGCTGGACGGGCGCTGGGCCGGGATGAAGGCGGCGGCCGATGCCGACGACCCGCGGCGCGGCAATACCGGCGTGGCGCTCGACCGGCTGCGCGAGATCGGCCGCAAGATCACCGCGGTGCCGGAAGGCTTCCACGTTCACCGCACCATCCAGCGCTTCCTGGACAATCGCCGCCAGGCGATCGAGAGCGGCCAGGGCATCGACTGGGCGACCGGCGAGGCGCTGGCATTCTGCACGCTGCTGCTCGACGGCCATCCGGTACGGCTCTCCGGCCAGGACACCGAGCGCGGCACCTTCTCCCAGCGCCATTCGGTGCTGTTCGATCAGGAGACGGAGGAGCGCCACACCCCGTTCAACCATCTCGACGAGAAACAGGCGCGCTTCGAGGTGCTCAACTCCATGCTGTCGGAGGAGGCCGTGCTCGGCTTCGACTACGGTTATTCCACCGCCGAACCCAACGCGCTTACGCTGTGGGAGGCGCAGTTCGGCGATTTCGCCAACGGCGCGCAGGTCATCTTCGATCAGTTCATTTCTTCCGGCGAGCGCAAGTGGCTGCGTTTGTCCGGCCTCGTCTGTCTGCTGCCGCATGGCTATGAAGGGCAGGGGCCGGAGCATTCCTCCGCGCGGCTCGAGCGCTTCCTGCAGATGTGCGCCGAGGACAATATGCAGGTCGCCAACTGCACCACGCCGGCGAATTACTTCCACATCCTGCGCCGGCAGCTTAAGCGCCAGATCCGCAAGCCGCTGATCCTGATGACGCCGAAGAGCCTGCTGCGCCACAAGCGCGCCAGCTCACGCCTGGACGAATTGGGGCCGGACACCTCGTTCCACCGCTTCTTGTGGGACGACGCCCAGATGCTGCCGGACGAGAAGATCAAGCTGGTGCCGGACGCGAACATGCGCCGCGTCGTGCTGTGCTCCGGCAAGGTCTATTACGATCTTTACGAGGAACGCGAGAAGCGCGGCATCGACGACATCTACCTGCTGCGCATCGAGCAGCTGTATCCGTTCCCCACCAAGGCGCTGGTTGCCGAACTCTCGCGCTTCAAGCAGGCGGAGATCGTCTGGTGCCAGGAAGAGCCGCGCAACATGGGCGCCTGGTTCTTCGTCGATACCTTCCTGGAATGGGTGCTGAATCAGATCGGGCACAAGCATCGCCGCGTGCGCTATGCCGGGCGTCCCGCCTCCGCCGCCACCGCGGTGGGCGTGATGTCCAAGCACCTCGCGCAGCTCAAGCAGCTCCTCGACGAGGCGCTCGGATAGTTTTTTGAACACTTGTCATGGCCGGGCTTGTCCCGGCCATCCCGGTCAGGAGCGCGCAACACTGCCATCCTAAGCGGGATGCCCGCGACGAGCGCGGGCATGACGAAAGAAAGGCGACAAACTCATGGCTGAAATCCGCGTACCGACCCTCGGCGAATCCGTCACCGAGGCGACCATCGGCAAATGGTTCAAGCGCCAGGGCGAGGCCGTGGCCGCCGACGAGCCGGTGGTCGAATTGGAAACCGACAAGGTGACGATCGAGGTGCCGGCGCCGGCCGCCGGTGTGCTGTCGGAAATCGCGGCCAAGGACGGCGAGACCGTCGCGGTCGGCGCGCTGCTCGGCCAGATCAAGGAAGGCGCCGGCGCGGCGGCCGCAAAACCTGCCGCCGCCCCCACCGGCCGTCCCGACCAGAAGTCTTCCACCACCACGCCGATCAATGCCGCCGAGGAAGAGCCCAAGCCGCGGGTGCCGCCGAAGGCGGACGCCGAGCCGACGAGCAAGGCCGCGCCCGAGACGCTGGCGCCTTCGGTGCGCAAGCTGGCGGCGGAAAGCGGCATGGATGCCTCCGCGGTTCCCGGCTCCGGCAAGGACGGCCGCGTCACCAAGGGCGACATGATGGCCGCGATCGAGCGCGCCGCCGCGCAGCCGACGCCGG
>DASSPI010000097.1:0-3095 GCA_035699705.1 Xanthobacteraceae bacterium | reverse complement strand
GCTGCCCCACCCTCGCCGGACACCGCAACCATGGCCGCGCGCGGGGCGGTCAGAGGCATCGCCAGCCTGGAGGATTTGCGCGCCGCGCTCGACGCCTTTGAAGGCTGCGCACTGAAGGGCACCGCCACGCAGCTGGTTTTCGCCGACGGCAACCCGCAGGCGAAGATCATGTTCGTCGGCGAAGCGCCCGGCCGCGACGAGGACATCGAGGGCCTGCCTTTCGTCGGCCGCTCAGGAAAGCTGCTCGACCGCATGCTCGCCGCCATCGGGCTCGACCGCAGCACGGTCTACATCGCCAACATCATTCCCTGGCGGCCGCCCGGCAACCGCACCCCGACCCCGCAGGAGTCGCAGATCTGCCTGCCCTTCATCCAGCGGCAGATCGAGCTGGCCGATCCGGATATCCTCGTCTGCCTCGGCGGGCCGTCGGCGCAGACGCTGCTCGGCATCCGCGAGGGCATCACCAAGGCGCGCGGGCGTTGGTTCGCCTATCACACCGGCAAGCGCGAGATCCGCGCGATGGCGACCTTCCACCCGGCCTTTCTGCTGCGCAGCCCGCTGCAGAAGCGCCTTGCCTGGCGGGACTTTCTGGCGATCAAGAAGGCGCTGGCCAACTGACCCTCGGGTGGTCATGCCCGCCGTTCGCCGGAATCCCGCTTAGAGGCAATCCGCTCCTGGTCGAGATGGCCGGGACGTGCCCGGCCATGACGAAAAAGGACTATCCCGCCACGGCAAATTTCACGGCGAACAGCGCCGCCAGGATCAGCACCGCCGGGCTCGCCTCCGAGATTTTTCCGGAGATGATCTTGCACAAGGCATAGGTGATGAAGCCCAGCCCGATGCCGGTGGCGATGGAATAGGTCAGCGGCATGGTGAAGGCAGCGACCGCCGCCGGCGCATATTCGGTGACGTCATCCCAATCGATTTCCGCGATTCCGCGCACCATCACGCAGGCGACGTAGAGCAGCGCGGCGGCGGAGGCATAGGCCGGGATCATGCCGGCGAGCGGCGAGAAGAACAGCGCCAGCAGGAAGAACATCGCCACGAAAACCGCGGTGAGTCCGGTGCGCCCGCCGGCGGAGACGCCCGCCGCGCTCTCGATATAGCTTGTCGTGGTGGAGGTTCCGATCGAAGCGCCGAACATGGCGGCGAAGCTGTCCGCGATCAGCGCCTCCTTCATGCGCGGAAGCCTGCCCTCGGCGTCAAGCAGCCCGGCACGGTGGGTGACGCCGATCAGCGTGCCGGCATTGTCGAAAACGTCAACGAACAGGAAGCTGAAAACGATAGTCAGGAAGGTCAGCTCGAACATGCGCGAGAAGTCGAGCTGCAAGAGCGTCGGCGCCAGCGACGGCGGCGCCGAAACGACGCCGGTGAACTGCGCCAGCCCGAACGGGATGCCGATCGCGCTGACCACAAGAATACCGATCAGCGTGCCGCCGATCAGGTTGCGGTAATTAAATGCCGCGATCAGAACGAAACCGAGCAGACAGAGAACGGCCGGCGGGTTTTTGAGGTCGCCGAGCGTAACCAGCGTCACCGGATGATCGACGACGATCTTGGCTTCTTCCAGAGCAATGATCCCGAGGAACAATCCGACGCCGGCGGAAATCGCGAATTTCAAATTGCGCGGGATCGAATTAATCACATATTCCCGGATCCGGAAGATCGAGATCAGGAAGAACAGCACACCCGAACAGAACACCGCGGCCAGCGCTTGCTGCCAAGTGTATTTGTAAGCCAGCACGACGGTGAAAGCGAAGAAAGCATTCAGCCCCATGCCGGGCGCGAGTGCGATCGGGTAATTGGCATAAAGCCCCATCACAAGGCTGCTGACCGCCGCGGCAATGCAGGTGGCGACAAAGACCGCACCCTTATCCATGCCCGCCGCGCTCAAAATCTGCGGATTGACGAAGACGATGTAGACCATGGTCAGGAAGGTGGTCAGGCCGGCGATGAATTCGGTCTGGACGTCGGTCCCCTGTCGGGTGAGCCCAAAATAACGGTCGAGGAACGAGGCGGAAGGCGAGGTTGTGTCGGTCATGCGGCACCGCGGCTGTGATACCTATTGATAACGGCACGTTCCGCCCCGTTCATCGGTCGGCCATGACTTGTCCACCGAAGACCGGTATGGCGGGATCCGCCTGCGGCGGAACACCCGCTTGCTTTCGGTATTCAAAAGAGCGGTAATTCCGCCGCGCCTCGTCACGCTTCGGAGCCAGCCGATGGATTTCGATCCCGTCCTGCTCGCGCGCTGGCAGTTCGCCTTTACGATTTCCTTCCATATTATTTTCCCGACCTTCACCATCGGGCTCTCGGCCTATATCGCCACGCTGGAGATTCTCTGGAGCTGGACCGGCCGGGACGTTTACAAGGAAATCGCGCGCTTCTGGACGCGGATCTTTGCCGTGTCCTTCGCCATGGGCGTGGTATCCGGCATCGTGCTGTCCTATCAGCTCGGCACCAACTGGAGCCGCTTTTCGGTCGTCGCGGGCAACGTGATCGGGCCGCTTGCAGGCTATGAAGTGCTGACCGCCTTCTTCCTCGAGGCCACCTTCCTCGGCATCCTGCTGTTCGGCGGCGACCGCGTACCGCGCTGGCTGCATGTGTTCTCCGCCATTGCAGTGGCGGTCGGCACCGCGACCTCCGCATTCTGGATTCTGTCCGCCAACAGCTGGATGCATACTCCCACGGGCCATGAGATGCGGGCCGGCATCGCCTATCCGGTGAGCTGGTTCGAGATCATCTTCAATCCGAGCTTTCCCTATCGCTTCGCGCATATGCTCAACGCCGCCTATCTCACCACCGCTTTCGTGGTGATCGCGGTCGGCGCGCGTTACCTGCTCGCGGGTCGCCACGCGGAACAGGCGCGCATCATGCTGCGCATGGGTATCGGGCTCGCCGCGATCCTTGCGCCGCTGCAACTCCTGATCGGGGATTTGCACGGGCTGAATACGTTGAAGCATCAACCAATTAAAATAGCGGCGATGGAAGGCCACTGGGATGGATCAAAGCCCGGCGACTTCCATATATTTGCCTGGCCCGACGCCAAAGCCGAGACCAATGACTTCGCAATTTCCATTCCACGCGGATCCTCG
>DASSPI010000096.1:0-5141 GCA_035699705.1 Xanthobacteraceae bacterium | reverse complement strand
GCAGGGTGCGGAGGGCGAACTTATTCAGGTGGGTATTGCTTCCCTGCCCGTTGCCGGCGGCCTGTTCGGCATAGACGCCGACCAGCTTGTCACTCTCGCTTCTCTGCGCCAGATCGAACACGTTGCCGTCGGGATCGTGCGCGCTGTACTGCGCGAAAGGCCGGGTCGAAGGACGCTTGACGATGGCGGCGCCGGGGAATTTCGAGCGCGCGCGCTCCATCACCTTGTCGAGGTCTTCCACCACCATGCCGAAATGGTCGAGTCCGCCGACATAACCGTCGCGCAGGGGATTGATGTTCAATCCGACATAACCGTCGCCGACCGTCACCGCATTCAACGGCCGGCTGGTCTTGCCCGAGGGTTTCAGCCCGAAATAGGCCTCGTAGAACTTGGCCAGCATCGGATAGATCGGGCTGACCATCGCCATGTGATTGATTTGTGCGAACACTGTTTCTCTCCTGCGCCTATTTCTTCTCTTCGCAGAGACCTGCGTCTTTCACCAGTTTCTTGCAGTCGAAGACCTCACCCTCGGTAATCGCCGCCTTGGCGAGCTTCACCACCTCGGGCCTGGTGGCGATGACGTCGTTGATCAGCTTCTGCATCTCGTCGGCGTAAAGCGGATTGATCTCGAGGTTGAGCTTCTTGGCTTCCTCCAGGAAGTTCGGATCCTTCATGGTCTTGGCGAAGGCGTCCTTCAGCGCGGCGAGGCGGTCCGCCGGCACGTCCGGCGTGGTCAGGATCGGCCGCCCGACGATGACGGTGGAGGACAGCAGCGCGAAGACCTGCCGCTCCGCTTCATTGCTCGCCAGCTCGGTCAGCAGCGGCACGTTTGGCAGATCGGGATCGCGCTTCTGGCCCCATTGCACCAGATGATTGAGCTTGTTCTCCGCCACCCAATGCGGACGTCCGGTCTTCCACCAGCTTACCTGCGCGCTGCCGCGCCCATCCACCTCGCCGCGCTCCATCGCCAGGTCGATCGAGGTGGAGGGGAAGCCGACGATGATCTTGAACTTGGTGCCCAGCACATTGTTCAGCGCGCGCGGAATTTGGCCGGACGGCGAGGTCGGCCCGCCGGCCCCGATGATGACTTCCTTTTTCCTCGCGTCTTCAATGGTCTTAACGCCCTTATCGGCCCAGGTTGACAGAACAAGGTTGCTCAGCCCCGGATTGCCGAGCCAGTTGAACTTGCTGACATCGAATTTGACCTTCTCCGGCTCCAGCACCTGGGTGAGCGGAATGGCTTCGCCGATCGAGGCCAGCACCGAGCCGTCGCGCGGCGCCACGTTATAGAGCCAGTTGGTGCCGATGAGATGGCCGCCGCCGGTCATCATCTTGACCACCATCGTCGGCTTGCCCGGGATGTATTCGGACATGTAGCGGGTGACGAGGCGGGCCGAGAGATCGTAGATCGAGCCGGTGGCGCCGGTGACGATCACCGTCACGGTCTTGCCCTTATAGAATTCTTCGACGGTTTCAGCGGAAGCGTTGGTGATCGAAATCGAAGCCGCCAGCAATCCTGCACAAGCCAAGCCGATACGCCGCATTCCGCATCCTCCCATGAACAAGATAAATTCGTCCCCGGCCGTGGTCAGATGCCGGCGAGTTTTGGGGATTCATGCACGAATTCAGGCGGGCTTGCCAGAGGGGCGACGGAATGCAGCGCGGAGATCAGCGCCCGATCCGGCGCGCGAGCAGGATGACGATGATGCCGGCCAGCGCAACGCCGGCTCCGCGATAGGCCCAGGTCATTTCGCTGACCATGAAGCTGTAGGACGGATAGGGGAAATAGCCCGTTCCCTGCCCGATCCAGAGCAGGCCGAGCAGCAGCAGCAGGATTCCGGCAAGGGAAACAACCGTGCGCATTTTCCGCTCCCGCGTCAGCTCACCAGCACATTCTTGAACTGCCAGGCATCGCCCTCGTCCAGATCCTCGGGGAATAATTGCCCGCGGCCGGTGAGCGGCGTCCAGTCGGTATAATAGCCTTTCACCGGCCCGAGATAAGGCATCTGGATTTCCAGGCAGCGGCGGAAATCCATCTCGTCGGCTTCCACGATGCCCGCGGTCGGATTCTCCAGCGCCCAGACCATGCCCGCGAGCACCGCCGAGGATACCTGCAAGCCGGTGGCGTTCTGATACGGCGCGAGCAAACGCGTTTCGTCGATCGAGAGCTGCGAGCCATACCAATAGGCATTCTTGCCGTGGCCGTAGAGCAGCACGCCAAGCTCGTCGACGCCGTCGGCGATCTCGTTCTCATCCAGGATGTGCCAGGACGACTGCATCTTGCCGGTCGCGCCGAACAGCTCGTGCAGCGACAGCACGGCGTCATTGGCCGGATGGTAGGCGTAATGGCAGGTCGGGCGATACACGATGTTACCGCCGTCCCGCAGGGTGAAGTAATCGGCGATCGAGATCGACTCGTTATGCGTGACCAGGAAGCCGTATTGCGGGCCGGGCGTGGGACACCAGGAACGCACGCGCGTATTGGCTCCCGGCTGCAGCAGATAGATCGCCGCCTGACAGCCCTCGTCATGCTTGCGGCCGTTCGCGGGCATCCATTTTTCATGCGTGCCCCAGCCGAGCTCGGCCGGCTGCATGCCTTCCGAGACAAAGCCTTCCACCGACCAGGTATTGACGAATTTGTCGCGCTGCTTCGGCGTTCGCGAAAGCTGGGTGTCGCGCTCGGCGATATGGATGCCCTTGACGCCCAATTTTTGCGCCAGCCGTCCCCATTCCTCGCGGCTCTTCGGCTCGGTCCCGCCGGCGTTCAGGTCGCGCGCGAGGTCGAGCAGCGCCTGCTTGACGAACCAGGACACCATGCCGGGATTGGCGCCGCAGGTAGATACTGCGGTCGGGCCGCCGGGCTTTTTCCGCTTGGCCGCCAGCAGAGTTTCCCGCAAGGCGTAATTCGAGCGCTTCTCGGGACCGATCTTCTTGTCGAAGTAAAAACCGGCCCACGGCTCGATTACCGTGTCGATATAGAGCGCGCCGATCTCGCGGCAAAATTCCATCAGGTCGACGGAGGAAGTATCAACCGAGAGATTGACGCAAAAGCCCTGGCCGCCGCCCGCGGTGAGAAGCGGCGTCAGCAGCTCACGGTAATTGTCTTTGGTGACCGCCTGCTTGATGAAGCGCACGCCGTGTTTCCTGGCCAGCTCGCCTTCTTCATGCGGATCGATGATGACGAAACGCTTCGGGTCGTAATCGAAATGCCGTTCGATCAGCGGCAGCGTGCCCTTGCCGATGGAGCCGAAGCCGATCATCACGATCGGGCCGGTGATTTTGGCGTGGACGGGGAAAGCGCTCATGCGGTGTCTCCAAAGGGATAGCATCGGCAATGACAGAGGCATTGCGGGCCTGTCGCGCCCCGCAATGCCGCGTCCTGATGCTCAAATCAAGCCGCTTGATTGAGCCGATTGGCGCGCCAATTGCCGGATTTTTCCGGCAACCGGCCGCGGGCGACGCGCTGTCATCCCGGTCGCTACGATCATGCCCCAGGCGCCGTCGAGCGCGCCTTCGCGCAGTTCGAGACCGAGCAGCCGCTCGCGCTCGAACGGGCCCGGCAAAGCAAGCTCGCCGGTCTTCTGCGCCGAGAAGCCGAAGCGCGCGTAATAGGGCGCATCGCCCAGCAGGATCACCGCGCCGTGGCCCCGCGCCTTTGCCGCCGCCAGGGCATGCGTCACCAAAGCCGCGCCGATCCCGAGATTGCGGCAGGAATTGTCGACAGCCAGAGGCCCGAGCACCAGCGCCGGGATGCCGCCGGCGCGGACGTGCCACAAACGTACGGTACCGACCAGACGGCCGCGATGAACCGCCGTGAAGGCAAGACCTTCGGCGGGTGCGCGGCCCTCGCGCAGGCGCTGGCAGGTGCGCGCATGGCGGTTCCCGCCGAAGCTCGCATCGAGCAGCGCGTCGCGCGCGGCAAGGTCCGAGGCGCGTTCCGCGCGGATCGCGAACGGCGCGGCGCCGGTGAGGGCAGCAGTGGCTTTGCGCAGAGCGGTCATGGCGCATCACTCCCCACTCGCGCGGCCATAGCCCGCGGAGTGTTGTCAGCAAACTCGTTGTGACAGGATGGAAGCCGGCGAACCGGCTTCCGGTTATTCAGACCTCAGATGTGGAAGGTCTTCAGCGGCGCGAAGCCGTTGAAGGCGACCGAGGCATAGGTCGCGGTATAGGCGCCGGTGCCTTCGATCAGCAGCTTGTCGCCGATCTCGAGCGAGACCGGCAGCGGATAAGGCTGCTTCTCGTACAGCACGTCGGCCGAGTCGCAGGTCGGACCGGCCAGCACGCAGGGCGCCAGCTCGCCGCCGTCCCGCGGCGTCCTGATCGGGTAGCGGATCGACTCGTCCATGGTCTCGGCCAGGCCGCCGAACTTGCCGATGTCGAGATAGACCCAGCGCACGTCGTCCTCCTCGGCCTTCTTCGACACCAGCACCACTTCGGTCTCGATCACCCCGGCATTGCCGACCATGCCGCGCCCCGGCTCGATGATGGTCTCCGGGATGCGGTTGCCGAAATGCTTGCGCAGCGCCTTGAAGATCGCCGAGCCGTAGGTCCTCACCGTCGGCACGTTCTTCAGGTATTTGGTCGGAAAGCCGCCGCCCAGATTGACCATCGACAGGTTCATGCCGCGCTCGCCGCATTCCCGGAACACCGCCGCCGCCGAGGCCAGCGCCTTGTCCCAGGCATGCTGGTTGCGCTGCTGCGAGCCGACATGGAACGACACGCCATAAGGCTCCAGCCCGAGCCGGAGCGCATGCTCCAGCACCTCCACCGCCATCGCCGGCTCGCAGCCGAATTTGCGCGACAGCGGCCATTCCGCGCCCGCGCCATCGCACAGGATGCGGCAGAACACGCGGCTGCCGGGAGCGGCACGCGCGATCTTCTCCACCTCGGCCTGGCAGTCGACCGCGAACAGGCGAATGCCGAGCGCGAAGGCGCGCGCGATGTCGCGCTCCTTCTTGATGGTGTTGCCATAGGAGATGCGGTCGGGGGTGGCGCCGGCGGCGAGCACCATCTCGATCTCGGGAACCGAGGCGATGTCGAAGCAGGAGCCGAGCCCGGCCAACAGCGACAGCACCTCCGGCGCCGGATTCGCCTTCACCGCGTAGAACACGCGCGTGTCGGGCAAAGCCTTGGCGAAG
>DASSPI010000095.1:0-90820 GCA_035699705.1 Xanthobacteraceae bacterium | reverse complement strand
GGGCTGTCGTTGCCAGTGAACAGCGCATCACGAGCGGCAATGCCGTGCTTTTCGCGAAAACGGCATTCACGGCCGAGGACGATGCCGAGGTCGCGCTCCAGCAGCTGAAGGACGTGCTGTCGGAAGGACGTTCCGTTCTCCTTTCCTCGGAGTTTTTTGCAGAATGGCGCCGGGATCGAGTCGCCAAGCTTCATGAGCTTGCGTCCCGCTCCGGGTTCCAGACGAAGGTGATCGTCTACCTGCGGGAGCAATCCGAGTATATCGTCACGGCTTATTTTCAGGATCTGAAGCGAAGGCCGGGCGTCGTCGACAAAGACGGTGCCGGTTTCCGGCAATTCGTCGAGCGGTGTGCGGCCCAGCATTTCCTGGATTTCGACGCTCTGCTGCAAATGTGGGCGTCCGTGGTCGGGCGCGAAAACATGACGGTTCGCGCGAGACGCACGAATGATCTCATGCGCGATTTTTTGCGGGCCATCGACATCAGCAATGACGAAGGGTTCGATTTCAACGTCCCGGATATCAATGTCACACCGCGGCCGCAGGAGATGAAGATCCGCGCCCTTCTTGGTGTGTTCGAGCCTACCCTGCGTACGTCCGATGTCTACCTGAACGTCCTCAGCCGCCTTTATGCAACGACCGGCAAGCGCTCCGTCGATGACTGCAATTTCATGATCGATCCGGACATCGTGCAAGAAATCCGGCTCAAGTTTCAGAGCTCCAATGAACGCATGTGTCAGCAATGGTTTCCCGGGCTCCAGCCATCCGAAGTCTTGGAGCGGCGAAATTTCCCTGCACCCACGTCCTTTTCCTCCGACACCGTGGATCTTGAATCCGTGATCGCGGTTCTCGGCGGGATTTCGATCGACGCGCTCAATCGGATCGAAGCTTTGGAGCGGCAGGTCAAGGCTTTGCGGCAGGCAGAGGGGCGCGGGAGCAAACCCGCAGTTGCGGAGAGCGAAAAGCCCAAGACATTGAACCGCCCGCTCATGCGGCGTTGACCGCACCTGGGCTGGAAAACGAAGACGGCACCACCGCGCCGCCGCGATTAAGGGCCGATAGAAGATACGTCTCGACTCTTTCGACCAGCGCGCCGGCGCGTGCCGGCGGCCGGCGGGGCGGCTTGAGATTGAGCGCCCCGGGACTCGGTGGCTGAACCAGAACTCTCCCGGTTGGATTCTGCCACAAGCCTGGCCTCCGACCCGGAACGGACCGGCCGTGTCTGGCCAAGCAGAAGCGGCCGGTATTTGACGATTTCGTCCGCCATGAAATCGAAGAAGGCCCGGATCTTTGGCTGCTTGTGCAGGTCCGGATGCGTCAGAATCCAGAAGCCGGCGGTCAGCTCCGGCTGCGGGTCAATCACCCGGATCAGATCGCTTTCGGGATCCCCAATCTGGCACGGCAAGGGCGTAAGCCCGAAACTCGACTGCGCCGCGAACAGCAGCCCGAGGACGCTGTTGCTGCGGTAGGTCACCTGGCCGCGCGGCGCGACCGCCTGCAGCCAGCGTGCCGGCGTAATGCGTTCCAAGGCGCCTTCGAAGCCGACAAGGCGGTGCGCATTGAGGTCTTCAAGCGTGGCCGGTTTCCCATATCGCTCCACGTAGCTGCGGCTGCCGTAAACGGCCCAGGACTGATCGCTGAGTTTTCGTCCGACCAATTTTCCGTCGCCCGGCGGCCCCGCCCGCAACGCCACCTCGGCCTGACCGTCGGAGAGGTCATGGTAGCGGTCCTCGATCAGCAGATTCACCTGGATGCCGGGATGCCGGCGGTGAAACTCGTTGAGCAGTTTCTGCACCAGACCTAAGGCCATCCCCTCTGCCGTGGTCACGCGCAGCGAGCCGGTGAGCGCGCTATCCAGGGAGGCGGCGCGGCGCGTGAAGGTCAGCACCGTCGTCTCGATCGCTGCCGCTTCCTCCAGCAGCGCCTCGCCTTCGCAGGTCAATCGATAGCCGTCGCGCTGCTTGTGGAAGAGCCGCAGCCCCAGCCCCTCTTCCAGCGCAGCGATCCGGCGAACCACGGTGGACTGATTGACGCCGAGGGAACGGGCCGCTGCGGCGGTGCTGCCGCCGCGGGCCACAGCCAGGAAAAACCGGACGTCGTTCCAGTCGATCATGCCGCCATTATGCATTTTTGCCGGGAAGAACGCCAGAAACGCTGATGGATTTACCGAAAGCCGCGCCTTATCCCTTCCTCCGATCGCAGCGATTCAGGGGAGCGGCCTGCTCCTCCAGGTGCCCGGGACGGCTGTCCCAATGCGATCGGCAGAGGCCGGTGGGGCGATAGCCCGGCGGCAAGCACAGAAGAGAGCAAGGCCATGCACGGACGTCACCTTCGTGGCGCGTCGACTCTTGCGCGCGTCCCCAAGCCTCGCTTCGCAAGCAGGCGAAGCGCCGGCCGTCGGCTCTCTACTGACGCGGCACTTACCACTCGGACCGGAAACTCATTTGAACCAGGGAGGCTCTCATGAATCTCAATCGCGCTGTCTTGGCCATGCTGGCAGGCATCGGTCTCGTCTCGTCTGCAGCTCTATTCGTATACGCGGCGCCGAAACCGGCACCCGCGCGCATCACCGGCTCAGCGTCGACGCTCGGCAACGGCACGGTCGCAAGCTACGCCCAGTTCGAACCGGGCGGTGCGCCCAAAGCGATCGGCGTCGTCTTTACCGGCGCTGCTTTTGCCAACCTTCCAACCGCGCCGTCGGATGGTCACCGCTGCCTCGACGGCAATGGCGACGGCGAAGTCGATCATGCAACGGAATGCGCGCATTGGCATGAACGCGTGCTGCCGCTGCCGAGCGACGCCAGCCGGCGGGCGGACATGCCGTTCAAATGGGTGCTGCTGAACTGGAACCCGCACGGGCATCTTCCGCCCGGCATCTACGACAGTCCGCATTTCGATATCCACTTCTACATGGAGCCGATCGAGAAGGTCTTTGCCATCCAGCGCGGGGCTTGCGGTCCTGAATTCGTCCGCTGCGATCAGTTCGAGCGGGCGAAGCTGCCGGTGCCGAAGAACTACATGCATCCCGACTTCAAGGACGTGGATGCGGTCGCGCCCGCCATGGGCAATCATCTGATCGACCTGACGTCACCCGAGTTCCACGGGCACGCGTTCGATCACACCTTCATCTACGGGGCCTACGAGGGTCGCGTGACGTTCTACGAGACAATGCTCACGCTCGAATTCTTGCAGTCGCGGCCCGCCACCTGCGCTCCGATCAAGGCTGTGCCGGCGGTCGCAACCACCGGCTATTACCCGACCAAACGGTGCTATCGCTACGTGAAAGACAAAGACGAATACACCGTCTCGTTCGAAGACTTTAAGCTGCGGCAGGCCAGCGCCCCCAGCGATGCGCCGCAGGTCAATGCCGCGGCGTCAACCGAACCGGCCGACAGGCAAATGACCGCGGCCAAGTCTGCCCGGCACCACCACTAATACAAAAGCGCCGGAACGCGGTCGGCGTTCCGGCGCTCTGCATTTTGCCGGCGTGAATTACTTCTTCCCGGCGACCTTCTCGTAAAAGCTGAGGTCGATGTATTTCTCCGGCTTGGTCGGCGCCGCGCCGCCATAGAGCGTGCGCAGCTTCAGTACCGTCTCGATCCCCTTGGTGTTGAGAGTGGCGCGCTTGTTCAGCCCGCCCGGGCCGGTGAGCCGGTCGTAGAGCTTGCCGGCGTCGGCATCCGACAGACCCTTGATGCGAGACTTCAGCACCTCGACGGTTCCCGCCTTGTCCGAGAAGACGTAATCGGTCGCCGCCACGATGCCGCGGAGGAAGGCCTCGACTTCCTTCGGATGATCCTTGGCGTAGCTCTTGCGCACCGCGTAAGCGCTGCCCTGGAACTCGCCGATCTCGGTCGCGGCGTCGCCCAGGATGGTGAAGCCCTCATCCTTCAGCTGCATGTCGTTGGGAGAAGAGATCATGGCAACATGCCCGGTGCCGTCCTTCAGCGACTTGACGCGCGCGCCGGTGCCGCCGACCGAGAGGGTGGTGTAGTCCTTGTCCTTCTCCAGCCCGGCCTTGTCCTTGACGATCTGGTAAAGCACCGTGGCATAACCGGAGGTCGGCGAGTCCACAGCAACAACCTTGCCCTTCAGGTCGGAGTATTTCTTGATCTCGGGGCGGGCCACCAGGGTGTTCATCCCGGAATGCACGCCGGCGATCGCGACCACGTCGTAGTCGGCAAACTTGTCGGTGCCCTGGCCTTCGGTATAGGCCACGATGTTGTCGAAGGCGGTGGAGGCGAACTGGTACTTGCCCGCCATGATGTCCTGCATCTGCTCCTTCGAACCGTGCGTGACGTCCTGCGTCACCTTCAGGCCTTCCTTCAGAAAGAAGCCCTTGTCGATTGCCACCCAGCTCGGCACGTTGGTGCCGCCGCCGAAGCCGATCAGTTTTATTTCGGTCTGCGCCGAGGCCGGCACCGCCAGGCCAACGGCCAGACCGGCCGCCAGCATCACCATTTTCCCTCGCAACATCTCTCCTCCTTCAGCGTTTTTGTCCCGTTAAGACTCGATCGCCCCGTAAACCGGGATCTCGTTGGTCTGGTAGCCCTTGATCACCCGCTCCGAGCCGTAGCCCCAGTAATTCCGCAAGGTTTCCGGACCGTGCATCTTGGGATACAGCGGCCGTTCCTGATGCCAGGGACGTGGATCCCAATAGCCCAGAGCCTCGTCCTTCATCTGATCCATTTCAGTAAATATTTCGACCCGAACCAAGTCACTATTGCGGTGATAGGTTGCGACATTGTGCCCGATCACATGCCTTCCCGGACCCCAGACCAGATGGATCTTGTTGAGCGCCAGGAAGTCGGTGGCCTTGCGGATCTCCGCCCATTCCAGCACCTCGAAGGCGATGTGATGCAGCTGCGGCTTCTCGTCGACGATGAAATTGAGCGTGTGATGGTCGGTGTTGCAGCGCAGGAAATAGAAATAGTCGCCGCGTGAGTCCGACGTTCGGAAACCGAGCACCTCGTTATAGAACTTCACCGCCTTCTGCACGTCGAGGACGCGATAGGCGACATGCCCGAGCTTGAGAATATTGAAGGCGCTCGGGGTCAGATCCTGCTTCGGATATTTGTATTCCGCATAGAGATCGACCTGCGTGCCCTTCGGATCGGTGAAGGTCACCGCCTCCGGCACGCCGGGTGAGATTCCCTTGCGCCGCTCGCATTTGATGCCTTCCTTCTGCAGGTCCTTGACCACGTCATTGAGATCCATCCCGGGATCCACCTGGAAGGAAAGCCCGCTCAGCCAGCCCGGCTTGCCCTTTATCAGCTCGATCGCCTCGAGCCCGACCTTGCTGGCAAGGAAGACACGATCCTTACTGCGCTCGACCACGCCCAAGCCAAGCACCTGATTGTAATAATGCGTTTGGCCTTCGATATCCTCGGTCTGAATGGTCGCATGACCAAGCCTTCTTACTTTTACCATCTCACTCTCCTGCTTCTCTGTTTGGGACGCGGCGCGCCTTAAGCGCGGATTTCGTGCGCCCGTGCCTTGATTTCCAATTCACCAATGCGGTCGCAGCGCGCGCGCAGCACGTCGCCCGGCTTCACCGGGCCGACGCCTGCCGGCGAGCCGGTGAAATAGATGTCGCCTGGATGCAAGGTGTAGAATGACGAGGCGAATTCAATCAACCGCGGAACGTCGAAGATCAGCTCCCGGGTGTTGGCGGTCTGCCGCAACTCGTCATTGACATGCAGCGTGGCGGTGACGTCGCTCGGGTTGCCGAATTCATCCGCCGTCACCAGCCAGGGGCCAACCGGGGCGTAGCCGTCGATCGATTTGCGGAAGCTGCGGTCTTCCGGGCCGCGCGTGGTCATGTCGAAGCCGAGCGCGTAGCCGGCGACGTAGTCCAAAGCCCTTTCCTTCGGAATGTCACTGCCCTTCTTCCCGATGATGATCACGAGTTCGAGCTCGTGCTCATTGATGCGGTCGGGGAAACGGATCGGAATGCCCTCGGAAGCGCCGACAATCGCGGAATTGGCTTTGAGGAAAATGCCCTGCTCGCCGATCTTCGAGGAAGGACGCTTGGGTTGTTCCGGCTGTCGGATGTCGGTGCGCACCGCCATCTCGGCGACGTGCTTGGCATAATTGACCGGCGCCGCCATCACCTTCGACGGCCGCGCCACCGGGGAAAGCAGCTTCACGCCGGATACCGGCTGGCCCGGCGCCTTGGCCGCCATTTCCTCGAGACGCTTGCGCCATTGCGGCAGCGCGGCAATCACCGCGTCGCCCTTCATGTCGTAGCGGGCGGCGGCTCTGATCTCGTCCTGGGCCTTGGTCACGTCATGGACCATGTCTCCGATGACAACCCCCAGCCTGTCATCGTCAAAGCGGCAAATCTTCATGCGATGGGCACCCTCATGTTTGGGAAAGGATGGATGATAAACAACATTGGCGCGCCGGGCTATCACTGGTTATCCGCGCCGTCCCCCTGCGCTGGACGGGTTTTGCCTGATCGCCTATAGGACGCGCCAGTCGCAGGCAACGGGGGGTGGATGTAATGGCCGGCAAGAAGTTCAAGCTGCTTGGTTTGTCCGGAAGCATCCGCCGCGAATCCTACTGCAAGGCCATCCTGGAGACGATCCGCGAGCAGGTATCCGCCGACGTTGAGGTGCGGAATTTCGACCTGGAACCGATCCCGCCCTACAATCAGGATCTCGATAACGAGAACGATTGGCCGACGCCCGTGCGCGCGCTCCGAGAGGCCGTCATCGAAGCCGACGGAATTATCGCGGTCACGCCGGAATATAACCACGGCATGTCGGGCATCCTGAAGAACGCGATCGATTGGGTATCTCGGCCGGGCTACGAATCGATCCTGAAGGGCAAGGTTGTGCTGACCATCTCGGTGAGCAACCGTGGCGGATTGCGCGCACAAAATCAGATGCACGCCACCTTCCTCTCCACGGTCTGCCGCATCACGCCCGGCCGCGAGATCGTGGCCATCGAGCCTCGGAAAAAAATCGTTCAGGGCCGCGTGACCGACGAGCAGATGCTGCGCGTGATCCTGCGCGGGGTCGATACGATGCTTGAGGAAATCTGCCTGTTCCAAGGCCTGCCGAAGCGGGTGGACGCCGCCGCCGAGGAACGCAAAAAAGGCGGCAGGCCCAAGGGCGACTGAACGCGGCCCCCAGGGGCCTATGCCTTAGGTCTACCCAGCCATGCCGCTAAATCGACCGATAAAGCCTCGACAAGCTGGCTGGAACCCTTCTAAATAAAAATAACGGGACCCCGCCTTTTCGAGGCCGTGATGGATTACGACGTCTTTTTCTCCGATGCGCTGGCGAAGCTTCGGAATGAGCGGCGATACCGCGTTTTCGCCGATCTCGAGCGCATGGCCGGCCGGTTCCCGCATGCCCTGTGGCACTCCCCTACCGGTCCGCGGGAAGTCGTCATCTGGTGCTCGAATGACTATCTCGGCATGGGCCAGCATCCCAAGGTACTGGGCGCGCTGATCGAGACCGCGACCCGCGTCGGCACCGGCGCCGGCGGCACCCGCAATATCGCCGGCACCAATCATCCGCTGGTCGAGCTGGAGCGCGAGCTCGCCGAGCTGCATCGCAAGGAAGCGGCGCTGGTCTTCACCTCCGGCTATGTCTCCAACGAGACCGGCATCTCCACCATCGCCCGGTTGATCCCCAACTGCGTGATCCTGTCCGACGCCTTCAACCACAATTCGATGATCGAGGGCGTGCGCCGCTCCGGCTGCGAGAAGAAGATCTGGCGGCATAACGACGTCGCTCATCTCGAGCAGCTGCTGATCGAAGCCGGGCCGAACCGGCCCAAGCTCGTCGTGATGGAGAGCCTCTATTCCATGGACGGCGACGTGGCGCCGATCGCGCGCATTTGCGAGGCGGCCAAGCGTCACGGCGCGCTGACTTATCTCGACGAAGTACATGCTGTCGGCATGTATGGCCCGCACGGCGGCGGCATCGCCGCGCGCGACGGTGTCATGGATCAGGTGGACGTGATCGAGGGCACCTTGGCCAAGGCTTTCGGCTGCCTCGGCGGTTACATCGCCGCGAAAGCGCAGCTGATCGATGCCGTGCGTTCCTATGCGCCCGGATTCATCTTCACCACCGCGCTGCCGCCGGCGATCTGCGCCGCCGCCGCCGCCGCCATCCGGCACCTGAAGAGCTCCCAGTGGGAGCGCGATCGGCATCAGGAACGCGCCGGGCGCGTGAAAAGCGTGCTCGCCCATGCCGGCCTGCCGGTGATGCCGAGCGAGACCCATATCGTCCCGCTGATGGTGGGCGACGCCGAGAAGTGCAAGGCCGCCTGCGACCTGCTGCTCTACGAGCACGGCATCTACATCCAGCCGATCAATTATCCGACGGTGCCGCGCGGCACCGAGCGGCTGCGCATCACACCCTCGCCTTTCCATGAGGACGCGCTGATCGACCGGCTGGCGGAAGCGCTGGTCGATGTCTGGCAGCGGCTCGGCCTGCCGCTGCGCAAGCGCGCGTTGGCGGCGGAATAAGCTCAGCCGGGCGGCTCGCCCTTGTCTTCCGGATTTTTCGTTTCTTCCTTGCCTTCGTCCGGCGGCTTGCGCCCGCGCGTGAACAGATGCGCGAAGACCGGCAGCGATAGCGACACCGTCAGAAAGCGCGCGAGCTGATGCGCGCCGACAAACACCGGATCGCCATTCAGCGATAGCGCCAGAACCATCATGGTGTCCTGCGCCCCGGGCGCAAAGGCGATCACCAGGTCGGCGATTCGGGCCGGGGTCAACGCGGCAACCAGCACAGCGAAGCTGGCGCAGACCGAAGCCGCGACCGCAAAGGAACCGACCGCCGCCCCCAGATAGGCAAACAGCATGCGCGCCGGCGTATTGGCAAAGCGCTGTCCAACGATTGCACCCATCACCACGACGAAGGGGCTGACGAACCACCATGGCAGCGCCGCATGCATGAAGCCGGTGCCGTGCAGAATCCCCGATCCCAGCATGGCGCCGAACACGATGCTGGCGGGAAAACGGATCCAGTGCAGCAGCATGGCCGTGGCGAGGGAAAACAGGAGCAGGATAAGGAGATCGGTCGGCGAACCGGTGAAGGTCGCCGCGCCAAGGGTGGCGGTGGGCGGCGCCGCGTGTCCGAACGCCGCAAGGCCCACGGGAATACTGACGGAGATGAATACCACCCGCACCGTCTGCACGATGACGACGCCGCGGATGTCAGCGCCGCTTTGAACGGCGAGCGAGATCACCTGCGCCATGCCGCCCGGGCTGCCTCCATAGAGCGCCGACTTGATGTCCCAGCCGTGCACAAAGCGCAGATAGCTCATGGTGCCCGCGGTCATGCAGATGGCGGAGACGGAAATCAGCACGATGCTCAAGGGCCAGTCGACGATGCCATGCAGTGTCTGCGGCGTGACGGTGGCGCCGAGCGATATGCCGATGATGAAAAAGGTCAGCCGCGCGAGATTTCCTGGAACGATCATCGGGCGGCCGGCCAGCGCGGCTAACGCCACCGCCAGCATCGAGCCGCAGATCAAGCCTGCTGGAAAATTGATCCAGACGAAGAAAACCGCGCCAACCGTGGCGATCAGCAAAGTTTCCACCGCGTTGCGGACGCGGTGTTTGTCGATTGTCCACGCGGGCATGGCCGATCAATGCCGTGGATAGCCGGTGGCGTCAAACGCCTGGCGGACAGAGCAGCTAGCGGTCCGGCTCGGCCATCATCGGCAGGATGGACAAGGCCTTGTTAATTGTGCTGACCTTGCAAGGGATGAGGCGGATTGCGCCTCGCGTTCCGGGTGAGCCTTCATGCTGCCAGGCTGGGCCGTTATCGCCGTCGCGCTCGGCTATATCGGGCTCCTATTCGTCATCGCGAGCTACGGCGACCGGACGCGTCAACTCGAACGCAAGAGCCGCTCGCGGCTGCTGATCTATCCGCTGTCGCTGGCGATCTACTGCACCTCCTGGACGTTTTTCGGTTCGGTCGGGCTTGCCTCGCGCACCGGCTATGACTTTCTCACCATCTATCTCGGCCCGATGCTGGTGATCGGGCTTTGCACTCCGGTGATCCTGCGCATCGTGCGGCTCGCCAAGGCGCAGAACATCACCTCGATCGCCGACTTCATCGCCGCGCGCTACGGCAAGGACCAGGGCGTGGCCGCGCTGGTGGCGACGATCGCCATCGTCGGCACCATCCCCTATATCGCCTTGCAGCTGAAAGCGGTGTCGTCCTCGCTCGGCACGATCCTGACCCATTCCAGCGTCGACTCCACGGTGCTGCAGGCCGCGCCCGGCGACATTGCGCTGTTCGTGGCGCTGTCGATGGCGGCATTCGCCGTGCTGTTCGGCACGCGTCATATCGACACCACCGAGCATCAGCACGGCCTGATGCTGGCCATCGCCGCCGAATCCATCGTCAAGCTCGTGGCCTTCCTGGCCGTCGGCATCTTCGTCACCTTCTGGATGTTCGACGGGCCGATCTCGATGTTTGCCCAGGCGCTGGAAATGCCCGCGACCGCGACGCTGCTGCAGGGACAGTCCAGCATCGGCACGCTGCTGGCGATGACGCTGCTCTCGATCTTCGCCATCGTGCTGCTGCCGCGGCAGTTCCACGTCACGGTGGTGGAGAACAATAGCGAGGCCGAAATCTGGCGCGCCGCCTGGCTGTTCCCGATCTACCTGATCCTGATCAATCTGTTCGTGCTGCCGATCGCGATCGCCGGCGTGTTGACCTTCCCGCCCGGGCGCATGGACAGCGACATGTTCGTGCTCACTTTGCCCCTCACCGCCGGCTCCGATCTGATGACGCTGGTGGCCTTTGTCGGGGGTTTGTCGGCCGCTACCGCGATGGTGATCGTGGAATCCGTCGCGCTCTCGATCATGGTGTCGAACGACATCGTGATTCCGTGGGTCCTCAAGCGCAGGGAATCGCTGTTCGCCGGCCGCGAGAATATGGGCGCGATGCTGCTGATGGTGCGGCGCGCCGCCATCTTCTTCATCCTGTTCCTCGCTTATATGTATTACCGGATGGCGGGCGAGGCGCAGCTCGCGTCGATCGGCCTTCTCTCCTTCGCCGCCATCGCGCAGCTCGCCCCGGCCTTTTTCGGCGGTCTGATCTGGCGGCGCGCCACCGCCCGCGGCGCCGTTGCGGGTTTGAGCATCGGCACGCTGACCTGGGCCTATACGCTGCTGCTGCCGAGCTTCGCCGATCTTGGCATCATCGGGCAGCGGCTGCTGATGGAGGGGCCCGGCGGCTTCCTGCTGCTGCGGCCGCAGGCCTTGTTCGGCGTCGACCTGCCGCCGCTGCTGCATGGGGTGTTGTGGAGCCTGTCGCTCAATGTCCTCGCCTATGTGGCGTTCTCCTTCACCCGCGCGCCCGCCTCGGTGGAAAGCCTGCAGGCCGACCTCTTCGTGCCGTCGCAAAGCCAGCTGGCCGCGCCGACGCTCCGGCGCTGGCGCTCGCCCGTCCGGGTCGACGAACTGACCAAAGCCGTCGCGCGCTATCTCGGCGAGGAGCGGACGCGCACCGCTTTCCAGAGCTTTGCCGGTAGCCGGCGCATCGATCTCGCCCCCGACGCGGAGGCGGATTTCCAGCTTCTGCGCTACGCCGAGCATTTTCTGGCGTCCGCCATCGGCGCCGCCTCCTCGCGCCTGGTGCTGACCATCCTGCTGCGCAAGCGCGCGCTCTCCACCAGCCGCGCGCTGAAGCTGCTCGACGATGCCAGCGCCGCGATCCACTACAACCGCGAGATCTTGCAGACCGCGCTTGACCATGTGCGCCAGGGAATCGCGGTTTTCGACAAGGAACTCGGCCTTACCTGCTGGAACCGGTATTTCGGCGAGATTCTCAACCTGCCGGCGGATATGACCCAGGCCGGAGTCGCGCTCGAGGAAATCCTGCGCGTCAGCGCCGAGCAGCAGCCCGACGGGCTGAGCCCATCCGAGCACGAGCAGGCGCTGCACGAACGTTACCTGCGCTATCTGTCCGGCGAGCCCTTTCTCGAACGCTTCGCCGAGCGCGGCCTGGTCATCGAGGTGCGCGCCAACCGGATGCCGGATGGCGGCATGGTCATCACCTTCAGCGACATGACCCCAAGCGTCGAGGCCGCGGAAGCGCTGGAGCGCGTCAATGAGACGCTGGAGCGCCGGGTGCGCGAGCGCACCGAGGAACTGACGCGGCTGAACGCCGAACTCGCCCGCGCGAAAGGCGAGGCCGAGGAAGCCAATATCTCCAAGACTCGCTTCCTCGCCGCCGCCAGCCACGACATTTTGCAGCCGCTCAATGCAGCGCGGCTCTATGTCACCAGCCTGGTAGAGCGGGAAGAAAGCCGCGCCGACGCCCGCCTGGTCAGCAACATCGATGCCTCGCTGGAGGCGGTGGAGGAAATTCTCGGCGCGCTGCTCGATATTTCGCGGCTGGACACCGGCGCCTTGAAGCCGGAAATAGGCTCGTTCCGCATCGATGCGCTGTTGAGCCAGATCGAGGTGGAATTCGCTCCGCTCGCGCGCGAAAAGGGCCTCGAGCTTGTTTTCGTCCCAAGCTCGCTGACGGTGCGATCGGATCGCCGGCTGCTGCGCCGCCTGGTGCAGAATCTCGTCTCCAACGCCATCAAATATACCCTCGACGGCCGCGTGCTGATCGGCTGCCGCCGGCGGCGTGGGCGGCTGCGGATCGACGTCTGGGATACCGGCATCGGCATCCCGCCGTCGAAGAAGCGCGAGATCTTCAAGGAATTCCATCGGCTGGACGAAGGCGCCAAGGCCGCGCGCGGGCTCGGGCTCGGCCTGTCGATCGTGGAGCGCATCGCGCGCATGCTCGATCACAAGATCGACTTGTCGTCGACAGTCGGCGGCGGCTCGCGTTTCTCGGTTGAAGTGCCATTGGCGCCTGCCTTGGCGGCGAGCGCTGCGCCACTGCTCGCCGCGGAGCCGGATTCGCGGCAGCTGGCGGGCACCGTGGTGCTTTGCCTCGACAACGATCTGCCGATCCTGGATGGCATGCGCACGCTGCTGGAGGGCTGGGGCTGTCAGGTATTGCAGGCGCCGAATCTGCCGGAAGCCATCGCCGCCGCCATGGAAAGCAATATCCCGCTTGACTGTCTGCTGGTCGATTACCGTCTCGACGACGGCAACGGCCTTGATGCGATCATGCAACTGCGCCGCCGCTTTGGGGCCGATTTACCGGCCATCCTGATCACGGCCGACCGCAGCCTGCGGCTGCGCCAGGACTCCCAGGCCGAAGACATCCAATTCCTGAACAAGCCTTTGAAGCCGGCGGCGTTGCGGGCGCTGCTGGCGCAATACCGCATCCGCCGCATTGCCGCGGCGGAGTAGCCCATCTCGGCTCATTCCCGCGTAAGTGGGGAATCCAGAGTCTTCTCAAAAACAACCCTGGGTCCCTGCTTGCTCGGGCACGAGCGGGAGCATCCCACTGCCAGGAGTGTCAGTTAGCCAGTGACGCGCTCTGCCGCGGCGCGAGCTCGATCTTCGCCGCCGCGATCACGGCCTGGGTACGGCTCTCGACCCCGAGCTTCTGCAGGATGGCCGAGACATGCGCCTTCACCGTGGCTTCCGACACGGTCAGCTCATAAGCGATCTGCTTGTTGAGCAGACCCTCCGACAACATCATCAGCACCCGCACCTGCTGCGGCGTCAGCGTGGCGAGCCGGGTCAGCAGATCGTTGGTCTGCGCGTCGGCGCTGTGGTCAAGGTCAACGTCGGGCGGCGTCCATTCCTCGCCCGCGAGCACGCGCGCGACCGCATCGCGCATCGTTTCCACACCCAGCGTCTTCGGGATGAAACCGGCGGCGCCGAAATGCATGCAGCGGCGAATGACGGCGGGATCTTCGTTGGCGGAAACAATGACGACAGGAACGCCGGGATGCTGCGCGCGCAGGCACATCAAACCTGAAAAGCCGCGCACGCCGGGCATTGTAAGATCGAGCAGGATGAGATCGACGTCGCCGTCGCGGCCCAGCAGCTTGCCGATTTCTTCGAAACTGCCGGCTTCCGCAATCTCGATACGCTCGAAGAGACCGGTTACGGCCTCACGCAAAGCGCCCCGGAACAGTGGATGGTCGTCGGCGATAATCAGACGATAGGCTAAGTCGTTCAACGCAGTGACCCCGGAAGCTACTCACCAAAAGTCTTACGTCTTCGCCGATAGTCTACATGTTTTTTTGCCGTCGGCTAGCACTGGTATACCAAATACCAGAGCGAGTAAACGCGGCCACTAGGTGTTTCGACTGCCAACGAATTGCAGCACGACCTCCCGCCGGTGCGGTCGAAAGCGGTGTTCAATCAAATAGATGCCTTGCCAAGTGCCCAGCGTCAGCGTGCCCTGAAGCACCGGAATATGCAGTCCGACGCCGGTCAGCATGGCCTTCACATGCCCGGGCATATCGTCCGCGCCTTCGGTGGCGTGGATCCACCCGGCATCCTCGGGAGCCAGCCGGCGTAACGCGGTAATCAGGTCCTTCTGCACATCGGGATCTGCGTTTTCCTGAATCGCGAGCGACGCCGAGGTATGGCGCAAGAACAGAAAGAGCGCGCCGTCCGCCGCATTCGCCTGCGAAACAAACCGCCGCACGTCCTCGGTGATGTCGGTGAAGCTCTCACCCGGCGTCTCCACCGTGAGCGTCGCGGTGGCAACCGATTGCGCTTGCGCGATCCTGGTAGCCGAAAGGCGCGTCACGGCTCGCCCCTATGCAGCAATTAGGCCCGTCAGCTTTTCTTCAGCACTTCTTTTTGCAGCGCGGAGATCATGTCCACCAGCCGCCGCCAGGCCGTTTCGACCATCACCTTCATGCGCTCGATATTCGGATCGCTTGGCAGTGTGGAGGGCCGCTCGTTCTGAGCGACCGACGGCGGATCACTCTTGATCGAGCCCGGCAGCGGCAGCCCGCGCGCCAAAAATTCTTTCTTCAGCGCAACATTTTCTTCCTGCAGGCGAGCGATCTCGTTTTCCAGCACGCCGCGATCTTCCGGCGCGAGTTGGCAGGTCCAGCCCACGGAACGTTTACTGCAGAAAGAAACCTGGCCGGTGCGGTTGTCCAGCCGCACATAACCATCATTCATGCGGCTGAAGGTGAAACGGGCCTCGGTATTTTCCGCCGGTTTGCCTTCCGCGACGGCGCCATTTTGCGGCACGCTCTCGACGGGCAGACTCTCGGGCGCTTTGCCTTCGACCACCGGCGCTGGCTTCGGCGGAACGGTTTGCTTGCGTTCCGCCGCGGCGCCATTTCGGGGCGCGTTCTCGATAGGGACGGTCTCGGGCGCTTTGCCCTCGGCCAGCGGCGATGGCTTCGAAGGAGCGGATTGCTTGATTTCTGCCGCGGCGGCGTTTGGCGGCGCGCTCTCGACAGGCAAAGCCTCGGGCGCCTTACCCTCGATCGCCGGCACTTCCGTCGCCGCGGGAGTTTGAATTGAGCCGGTCGTGGAATCGTAGGGAGCAGGCGACGGCGCAAGCAGGATTGTCGGTGCGGCGTCGGTGTTTGCGTTCTGGGCGGAAGCCGGCGTGGCCGCCAGAGCCGTGCCGCAAATGGCGAATGCCAGGATGATGCGCACCATCATGTTTTCTCCCCGTCCGCGGATCGGCGGATCTGCTGGCCGGCAAGGAGATTATCGCAGGCACGCGGCGGAAAAACGATCCGATTCCTGCGACATGGTTGCCGCGCGGCGGTATCGCACAACACGATCCTGAAAGCCGCATTGCGAGCGCGGGAAAACGCTAAATTTGCGTGGATATTCAATACCTTGTAACTGCCGCCCCAATTCTTGACTCATGCAGACCCGGTCAGTATGGTCCGCGCGGCTTTGAGGGGCGTGGGACTTCCTCGAGCGCCGCAATGTGCGCGGATTGAAAAAATGACGCGCGATAACGGCGATCACGGTACCTCCCCGTCCGACGAAGCTGCTCTCTCCGCGAGGCTCAAGCGTCTCGGCGACCGGCTCGGTCAACATACCGGCCGTCCTGTCGACAAAAGCCCCGGTGCTTCTTCGACCGCCGACCCGTCGGCGATGGCGCGCGGTTTCCGGCTCTCCACCGAGCTTGTCGCAGGCGTCCTTGTCGGTGCCGCATTGGGTTGGCTGCTCGACCGCTGGCTCGGCATCTCGCCCTGGGGGCTGATCGTATTTCTGTTGCTCGGTTTTGCCGCGGGCGTGCTCAACGTGATGCGGGCGGCGGGCGTGAACATGGGGTCCAAAGCTTCCAGGCCCCCGGATTAGGCAGCTAAGAAGGCCATGGGCGATCCGATCCATCAATTCGAGCTGAAGCGCCTTTTCTCGCTGGGCTATATCGGCCCCTACGAGATCGCCTTCACCAATTCGGCGCTCTTCATGCTGCTCGCGCTGCTCGCGACCGCGGCGCTGATGCTGATTCCGACGCGGCAGCGCGCGCTGGTGCCGAGCCGCGCGCAGTCGGTGGCCGAGCTTTCCTACGAATTCGTCGCCAACACCATCCAGAGCACCGCCGGCAAGGAAGGCATGAAGTTCTTCCCGCTGGTGTTCTCGCTTTTCATCTTCGTGCTGACGGTGAATCTGCTGGGCCTGCTGCCCTACGGCTTCACCGTGACCAGCCACATCGTTGTCACCGTCGCGCTGGCGCTGCTGGTGTTCTTCACGGTGCTGGTCTACGGCTTCTGGAAGAACGGCCTGGGCTTCTTCAGGCTGTTCGTGCCGAGCGGCATCCCGATCTACATCCTGCCGCTGATCGTCTTCATCGAAGTGCTGTCCTTCCTGTCGCGGCCGATCTCGCACAGCGTGCGTCTGTTCGCCAACATGCTGGCCGGCCATATCACGCTGAAGGTGTTCGCCGGCTTCGTCGTCATGTTGAGCGCGCTTGGCATCCACGGCGTGGTCGGCGCCATCCTGCCGCTGTCGCTGGTGGTGGCGCTGACCGCGCTCGAATTCCTCGTTGCTTTCCTGCAGGCCTATGTCTTCGCGATTCTGACCTGCATCTACCTGAATGACGCCATCCATCCCGGTCACTGACCTATCTAAACCCTGAGGAGTGTTTCATGGATCCTGTTGCTGCAAAGATGATTGGTGCCGGCATTGCCTGCATCGGCATGGGCGGAGCCGGCGTCGGCGTCGGCATGATTTTCGGCCAGTATCTCGCCGCCGCGGTGCGCAACCCGTCGGCCGCGCAGGGCCAGTTCGGCAACCTGATCTTCGGATTCGCCGTGACCGAGGCCTTGGGCATCTTCTCGCTGCTGATCGCCCTCCTGCTCCTGTTCGCGCTCTGATCGATGGCTACGACTGCGCAAACCGGGGCGCCCGGCGGCCATAAGGCACCGTTTCCGCCTTTCCAGTCGGAAACCTTCGTGTCCCAGCTGTTCTGGCTCGCGATTGCCTTCACCGCGCTCTATCTGCTGGCGTCCCGCCTGCTGCTGCCGCGTGTCGGCGGCATCATCGATGCACGCGCCAAGCGGATCGCCGACGACCTCGAAGAAGCGCAGCAGTTCAAGGCGGCGGCGGATGCCGCCAATGCCGCCTATGAAAAGGCGCTGGCGGATGCGCGCTCGCGTGCCCAGGCCTTGGCCAATGCCACCCGCGAGAAGCAGCAGGCGGAAGCCGGCGGCAAGCGCAAGGCGCTCGAGCAACAGCTCGACGCCAAACTCGCCGAGGCCGAGAAAACCATCGCCGCAACCAAGGTCGCGGCGATGGGCAACGTGCGCAGCATCGCCACCGACGCGGCCGCAGCCATCGTGACCCGGCTGACCGGCACCGAGCCATCCGGCCAGGCCGTTGCCGCCGCCGTTGGCGACGCGCTCAAGCGCTGAGGACGTATCATGCTCGACGCTGAATTCTGGGTTGCCGCTTCCTTCTTCATCTTCATTGGCATCCTCGTCTATGTCGGCGTGCACAAGAAGATCGCGGAAGCGCTCGACCATCGCCGCGACCGCATCAAGGCCGAACTGGATGAGGCAAGGCGGCTGCGCGAGGAAGCGCAGAGCCTGCTCGCGCATTATCACCAGAAGCAGAAAGAGGCCGAAGGCGAAGCCGCGGCCATCCTGACCAATGCCAAGGCGGACGCCGAGCGTATGACGCTCGAGGCCGAGGCGAAAATGAATGAATTCGTCGCCCGCCGCACCAAGATGGCGGAAGCCAAGATCGCCCAGGCCGAGAGCCAGGCGCTGGCGGACGTGCGCGCCGCCGCCGCCGATGCGGCCGTCACCGCGGCCGAGCAGATCCTGAAGGACGCCGCCAAGGGCAAGGTGGCGGAAGACCTGCTTGCCAGCGGCATCGAAGACGTCAAGAACAAGCTGAATTAACGGGCGAACCTGACCCTGAAGACCGTTTTTCCTCGCCCCCGTTCTGGCGGGGTGAGGGGAAACGCGCGCTGGCGCTCCACGAAGCCCTTGACGCTCCCCAAGGCAGAGTCCCGCCGCCTGGATACCAGCCAGTTGGTGATAAATGCCCAGACGGGCTTGCGTCCCTGCAGTTATGCACAACCCGCTTTCGTACACGAACCTTTGACTAGCGATTCGCGTCCTCTATGATTCGCAAGCGATTCGTCGAAATCGACCAGCGACGGCGTGAGCCAGCCGAGCATCGGGGGGACCGATGGTCATCTTCGATTGTAATGGCGTACTCGTAGACAGCGAGCCGATCGCAGCCGCCGTTGCAGCGGAGGAATTCACCCGCGCCGGTTTTCCGCTGACGCCGGAAATCATCGCCCGGTATTTCACCGGGCGCCGCAGCGCCGACATGCTGGCCGCGGTGGAAGCGGCGACACGCCGCAAGCTGCCCGTCAATTTTGGCACCCTGCTCACAGCGGCGACGCTCCGCCGCTTCCGCGTCGAGCTGCGCGCAACGCCCCACGTCGCTTATGCCCTGACCTGGCTGCGCGGACCGAAATGCGTAGCCTCCTCCTCCACCCACGACCGCATTCTCGTCAGCCTGGAGACCACCGGCCTGATGCGCTTCTTCGAACGCGGCATCTTTTCTGCGAGCGAAGTGCCGCATGGCAAGCCTGCGCCGGACTTGCTGCTGCATGCCGCTGCGAGGATGGGCGTGCAGCCGCGCGATTGCATCGTGGTGGAAGATTCCGCCGCCGGCGTCGCCGCCGCTTATGCCGCCGGGATGACGCCGATCGGCTTTGTCGGCAGCGCTGCGGACGCCAGCGTCGGCGCCAATCTCATGGCGGCGGGCGCGCGCACGCTGATTGCCGACATGCGCCAGTTGAAGAGCACCGTCGTCGCGTTGCGCGGCTGGTAGGCGACTCTATCTCACTTTTCGGAAATCAGCGGCGCGGCGCGGATCTCGCCGGCGGTTTCTTGGCCGGCTGTTGCTTGTCGCCGATCGGATCGAATCCGACATAGACCACATACGCCTCGATATCGAGGCCGGGCGGCATCGGAAAAGCGATGTCGTTATCGACATGACTGAATAGGACGTTGGATCGGCCTTCCGGGATCGCGACCTGGATCTTGGAGAATTTCGAGACCACCGTCTTGGGCTCCGGGCCTTCCCTGACCACCGCGTAGCGCAGCGGCACGTCGAGTTGGCCGGGCCCGCCCGCCGGGCCGACCAGCACGCGGCCCTCGATGCCGACTTTCATGCGCATGATGCCGCCGGAGACGTTGCATTCGCGCGCCAGCTCGCCGATCGACCCTTGATAACGCAGCGCGAAAGCGTCCGAGCTGCCGGGCGGCACGGTCAAGGTGGAAGCCCCCGCACGCACATCCACCGGCGGGCAAATCGTTTCCGCGATATTGCTGACCGCCGCCTGTTTTTCACCCGGCGTCGGTTCCGGCGGTTTGCGCAGAATGATGTCCTTCAGCTGCGACATCGTGGAAGGCGAGCTCTGACCGGCCGAAGCCGAAGCGGAGCTTTGCTCGGGCCCGAAAATCCGGTCACTCGAGCAGCCAGCCGCCAGCAAGGCCAGCGTCAATGCGGCAAGCCCTGCGGCACGGCGGCGAACGATCGATTCAAATTCAGCGATACGCATGTCTCAGGCCCCAACCCCCGTCAGGCAGGTTTATATCAATCAAACCATGGCGAGCCCAAGGCCGCTTCCCCATGGTTAAAAGCGGAACAGAGACCGGTCTTCAGGCCGCACCTGAGCGTACAGCAGATGGTCCTGCCAGATGCCGTTGATGCACAGGTATTCCCGCGCGTAACCCTCGCGGACGAAGCCGGTCTTCTCCAGCAGCCGCACCGACGCGGTATTCTCCGGAATGCAGGCCGCCTCGAGGCGGTGCAGCTTCAAGGTGGAGAAGGCGAAAGGCACCAATACCCGCACCGCCGCGGTCATATAGCCTTGGCGGGCATAGGCCGCGCCCATCCAGTAACCGAGACTGCCCGCCTGCGCGACCCCGCGGCGGATATTGGTGATGGTCAAGCCGCCGACCAGCTTCTGATCCTCGTTGCGGAAGATGAAATAGGGATAGGCGAGGTCATTGCGCTGATCCTCGGCATAACGTTTCAAGCGGCGGCGGAAAGAGGCGCGGCTCAAATCATCCGCCGGCCAGGTCGGCTCCCACGGCACCAGAAATGCGCGGCTCGCCTGGCGCAGCGCCGCCCATTCCTCGAAATCCGACATCTGCGGAAAGCGCAAGCTTACCTTGTCGCCCGTAACAGTGAGCGCTGGTTCGGTGAAGCTGACGGCGCGAAAGAACGTCATGAAAGCATGGGCGGTCAGGCCGCCTGACGATGCAAGCTGGCGGCGATGTTCGCCGCCGTCTCCAGACCGGCGCCGGGACCAAGCGCGGCAACCGCAGGCTGGCTGCCGGCGATCAGCGCGCGGCCGGCCGCGCGGGCGCTTTCCACCGTCACGGCTTCGATCTTGCCGACCAGCTCGCTCAGCGGGATCGGCCGGCCATAGGCAAGCATCTGTCGCGCCAATTGCTCGGCCCGCGAACGCGAGCTTTCCAGCGCCATCAGCAGTCCTGCTTTCATCTGCGCCTTGGCGCGGGCGACTTCCGCCTCAGTAAGGTTTTCCGAAGCCTGCGCGATCTGGTCGACCACCACGCGCATCAATTCCGGCGCATCAGCCTCCGCCGTGCCGCTATAGAGCGTGAACATGCCGGTGTCCTGATAGGAAACGTGGAAGGAATAGATCGAGTAGCAGAGGCCGCGGTTCTCGCGCACTTCCTGAAACAGGCGCGACGACATGCCGCCACCGAGCGCGCTGTTGAACACCTGCAGGCTGTAGAGCTCGGGGTCGCGCTGCGGCAGCCCCCGCAGCGCCATGGTCAGATGCACCTGCTCCAGCTCGCGCTTCTCGATATGCGTGCCGCCGCCGAATCGCGCCAGCTCGGGGACCGGCGCGGCCGGCCCGTTAAAGCTTGCGAAGCGGCGCGCGACTTCCTGTACCACCGCGGCGTGATCGATGGCGCCGGCCGCCGCCACCACCATGTCGGGAGCCTTATAGTTGCGCGCGAGATAGGCGCGCAGGCGCGCAGGCTCGAACGAGCGCACCGTTTCCGGCGTGCCGAGAATCGAGCGGCCGAGCGGCTGTTTCGGAAAAGCTTTGGCCTGCAGATAATCGAACACGATGTCGTCGGGCGTGTCCTCGCTCGCGCCGATCTCCTGCACGATGACATGCTGCTCGCGCTTGAGCTCGGTCGGATCGAAAGTCGGGTCGGCCAGAATGTCGGAGAGCACGTCCAGCGCCAGCGGCACGTCGGCCTTCAGCACCCTTGCATAATAGGCGGTATTTTCCGCGCTGGTGGCGGCATTGAGGTCGCCGCCGACCGCCTCGATCTCCTCGGCGATCTCCCGCGCGCTGCGGCGCGAGGTGCCCTTGAACGCCATATGCTCAAGCAGGTGGGAAATCCCGTGCTCATCCGGCTGTTCGTCGCGGCTGCCGGAGCCGACCCAGACACCGAGCGAGGCCGTTTCCAGATGCGGCATGGCATCGGTCACGATTACAAGACCGGACGGAAGACGCGTGACTTCGACACTCATGCAGCTGCTCCTTCGCGCGCGGCTCGACTGGCCGCGACAATAAAACGTTCGACCGCCGCCTGATCGGCGGGCAGCCGGGTGACGCGCTCGGGCCGCTCGGCAAGATCGGCGAGCCAATCGGGCAGCGCGGGACGCTGGCCGCAAGCGGCCTCGACGGCATCGGGGAATTTGGCCGGATGCGCAGTGGAAAGCACGACCATGGGCACCGCCGGATCGCGGGTTTCCTTTTCCGCTACCGCGACGCCCACGGCCGTGTGCGGATCTATGCAGTATCCGGTTTCCTTCAATAGCGTCCGGATGGTGGCGGCCGTCTCCTCCTCGTCGGCGCGGTCGGCGGTGAACAGGCTGCGGATTTCCGACAACGCGCCGACCGACAGGGAAAACCGCCGCGATTGCGCCAGCGAGCCCATCAGCGAGCGCACGGTGTGCGCGTCGCGCCCATAGGCCTCGAACAGCAGCCGTTCGAAATTCGACGACACCTGGATGTCCATCGAGGGCGAGGTGGTCGGCAGCACGTCGCGCAATTCATAGCTGCCGCTCGCCAGCGTGCGGGCGAGGATATCGTTGACGTTGGTCGCGATCGCCAGCCGCTGCACGGGAAGACCCATGCGATGCGCGACATAGCCGGCATAGACGTCGCCGAAATTACCCGTCGGCACCGCGAAAGCGACCTGGCGCGCGGGCGCGCCCAGCGTCACGGCGGCGGTGAAGTAATAGACCGCCTGCGCGACGATGCGCGCCCAGTTGATCGAATTGACTCCGGAGAGCCGCACCTGATCGCTAAAGGCGTGGTGATTGAACATGCCTTTCACCAGCGCCTGACAGTCGTCGAAGGTGCCGTCGATCGCCAACACATGCACATTGGCGTCGGTGACGCTGGTCATCATGCGGCGCTGCACGTCGGAAATGCGGTCGTGCGGATACAGCACCACCACATCCGCCTGCGAGCAGCCGCGGAAGGCTTCGACCGCGGCGCCGCCGGTATCGCCGGAAGTCGCCACCACGATGGTGGTGCGCTCGCCGCGCGCCTTCAAGGCATGATCCATCATGCGCGCGAGCAACTGCATGGCGAGATCCTTGAACGCCAGGGTCGGCCCGTGAAACAGCTCAAGCACGAATTGGTTGCTGCCGGTCTGCACCAGCGGCACGGTCGCCGGGTGACGGAAGGTGTCGTAGGCCTCGCGCGTCATGCGGGCGAGACTGTCCTCCGGAATGGCGTCGCCGACGAAGGGCCGGATCACCTCCACCGCCACCTCGGCATAAGGGCGGCCGGCGAAACCGGCGATGGTGCGCTCGCTCAGACGCGGCCAGGATTCCGGCACATAGAGCCCGCCGTCGCGGGCGAGACCGGCGAGCATGACCTCGACAAAGCCGAGCGGCGGGGCTTCGCCCCGGGTGGAAATGTAGCGCACGAAAGGTCCCTGCAGCAGGCGCCGGGAGCGATGATACCGTCCGGGCCTTCCATAACTATTTGAAAAGACTGTCGTTCCATCCGCCAAGCGGCTGGAAGCCGAAGGCCAGAGCCTAATCGGAAGCAGCGGTTTTCACAAGGAAGCGGTTGTTCCCGCCGTCGCAGCCGGCAGACCGGATGACCGGTAGAGAAGACGTTGATAAAGCAGGCCTATTCCGACCAGGACGAGGCCCAAGCCGGCGGGCAATAGCGCACCGGCTGCGACCGCAGGAGGAAGCCGACCACCAGCAGCGCCACGCCGAAGACAGCCATAAACGCCCCCCGACGCAGCCCGGATGCCAACGTTGCGGCCGGACAAGCGAAAGCCTTAGTTCTTTTCCTCCACCCGCAAATTGCGGCGGCTGCGGACCCAGAATCCGAAGACCGCCAGCAGCACCAGCGCCAGCCCGAACCAGGTCACCGCATATTGCAGATGGTTATTCGGCAGGTTCGGCTTCAACGGGCCGGGCGGCGGCAGCCCATCGGCAGGCTCTTGCGCTTCGCGCTCGATATAAAAAGGCGCGACCTGGCTCCAACCGTTTTCCTGCGCCATCGCCAAGTGGTCACGCACGAACCAGAGCTGCGCGCCCTTGTCGTAAGGCGCGGTCAGTTCCCACGCCTTCGGCTCGGGCCAGCGCAACACGCCGGTAATCTCGACAACGCCTTGCGCCGGCGCCGGACGCGCGGTGGCGCCGGTAGGCTTCTGATCGGCGACGAAGCCGCGGTTGACCGCCACCGTTTCGCCGGAGGCGAGCTGTGCCGGGGTGAAAACGAAAACCCCCGGCCCTTTCACATCATCGCGCAAGGCGGAACCGGTCGCCCAGACCAAAGCCTCCTTGCCGGGCAGATATTCGGCGGAAAATTTCACCCGGGTGAATTCGTCGCGATCCTGCTGCAGCGACGCCCATTGCGCCGGCGGCGGCAGAGCGACGGGCGCGGCGGCGAGCCGGCGCGTGAGCGTGCCGATCAGCTCTTCCTTCCAGGCCTTGCGCTGAAGCTGCCAGGTGCCAAGCGCGACTAGAATCGCAAAGGCGATCAGCGTCGCGAGGCTCGGCACCAACAAGCCGCGGCGGACTGCGCTCACGGTCCGTCCCGGCGCTCGTGGCGCCCTTCCGCTGCCTTGTGATGGAACTGCAGGGCGATGAGCAGGCCTTTCATGGAGCGCAGCGGCGCCAGCGTCACCAACAGGATCAAGGGCCCCCAGAGCGCGGCATGCACCCAATAAGGCGGCCGATACATCACCTCCACCAGCAGCGCGGCTCCCACCACGATGAAGCCTCCGAGCAGGATGACGAAGATCGCCGGGCCGTCGCCGGCATCGGCAAAGCCAAAGTCGAGGCCGCAGGCCTCGCAGCGCGGCCGCACGCTGAGGAAATTCTGAAACAGCCGCCCCTTGCCGCAGGCGGGACAGCGGCCGGTCAGGCCCGCGACAAAGGGCGATGGAGGCGATGGCGAGTCATGCGACATGCGGTTTCCAATAGTCGTCATTGCCGGGCTTGACCCGGCAATCCATCTAAACCGAGGTTCTGCGCTTCGCCGCATGGATGCGCGGGTCAAGCCCGCGCATGACGACGTTTTCCTCTAATGCCCGCCGGCGGCCGCCGCGGCCTGTTCGCCGCCCGCGCCCCAGACATAGATGCAGGCGAACAGGAACAGCCAGACCACGTCGACGAAGTGCCAGTACCAGGCGGCGAACTCGAAGCCGAGATGCTGGGTCGGCGTGAACTGGCCCTTGTAGGCGCGGATCAGGCACACGGTAAGGAAAATGGTGCCGATGATGACATGCGCGCCGTGGAAGCCGGTCGCCATGAAGAAGGTGGCGCCGTAGATGTTGCCTTTGAAGGCGAAGGCGGCGTGGCTGTATTCATAAGCCTGCACGCCGGTGAAGGTGATGCCGAGCAGGATGGTGAGGATCAGGCCCTGCTTCAGGCCATCGCGGTCGTTGTGCAGCAGCGCGTGATGCGCCCAGGTCACCGTGGTGCCGGAGGTAAGCAGGATCAGCGTGTTCAAGAGCGGCAAGTGCCAGGGATCGAAGGTCTCGATGCCCTTCGGCGGCCAGACGCCGCCGGTGGCCGCCAGGCGCGCGAGATCATTCGGATCGGCGGGGAACAGCGCGACGTTGAAATAGGCCCAGAACCAGGCGACGAAGAACATCACTTCGGAAGCGATGAACAGCAGCATCCCGTAGCGGTGATGCAGCTGCACCACGCGGGTGTGATGGCCCTCGAATTCCGCTTCGCGGATCACGTCCCGCCACCAGCCGATCATGGTGTAGAGAATGCCGGCCACGCCCACGCCGAACACGATCGGAGCCGCGGCGAACATATGATGCATCCAGCTGATGGCGCCGACCGCCGCGAGAAAGGCCGCGACCGAGCCGATGGCGGGCCACGGGCTCGGATCGACCAGGTGATAGTCGTGATGCTTGGCGTGCGCGTCGGCCATCGTAATCTTCTCCGTCTGTCGTCATGAGCGGCGCTTGCGCGCGCTCGGTTGTCGCTTCGTCTAGTAAACTCGCCCGCTACCCTGCGCGCTCGCCGCCAGCGGCTCCGGCTGGCGCACCGGGAAGTACGTATAAGAGAGCGTGATCGTGTTCAGCCCGCTCTGCTCGGCGTCCTGCGCCAGCGCCGGATCGACATAGAAGACCACCGGCATCTCGCGCGTCTCGCCCGCTTTCATCGATTGCTCGGTGAAGCAGAAGCAGTTGATTTTCTGGAAATAGGCGCCGGTCGTCGGCGGGGTGACGTTGTAGCTGGCCTGCCCGACGGTGTCGCGCGCGGCGAGATTGGTCACCACGTAGTTGACCGTGAGCACCTCGCCGATGCGCACGTCGACGGAGTTCTTCTCGGGCACGAAGCGCCATGGCAGCCCGGGGGCGACGTTGGCGTCAAAGCGAACGGTAATGCTGCGGCCAAGCATTTGCGCCGGCGCCGCGGTCGAGACCTGCGTGGTGCCGCCGAAGCCGGTGGTGCGGCAGAACCAATTATACAGCGGCACCGCCGCATAAGCCGCCCCGACCATGACCGCGACGAAGGCACCGCAGGCCGCCGCCACCACCATATCGCGGCGGCGCGAGGCGCGGCGGGCCGAATGATTGTTGTCTGCGCTCATGGCATTTCTCACAGCGGCCGTTGCAGCACGCCCGGACCCTTTACCAGGGTCACCAGATAGAACAGCACGACCAGAATTCCGAGCGACACCGCGATGGCGACCGAGCGCGCGCGGCGGCGGCGCTTCTGCTCTTCCGTAAGCACGATCCCGTGCTGCTCATGCGGCTCGCTCATGACGCTCATCCCACAACACCCAGATGGGCTCCCACTGCGCGGTCGATCAGGAGGAAGGCAAAGAGCAGGAAGAGATAAAGGATCGAGAAGGCGAACAGCTGCTTGGCGGCGCGATCGGTGCGCTCGGTCAAAAGCCGGATCGCAAGCGCCAGCATCGCCGCGCCGGTGACAACCGCGATCACGCCATAAACCGGGCCGGCGAAGCCGAGCAGCCAGGGCGCGACCCCGAGCGGGGCCAGGATCAGCGTGTAGATCAGGATCTGCCGGCGCGTCTCGCGTTCGCCGGAGACCACCGGGAGCATCGGAATGCCGGCGCGCGCATAGTCATCGGCGCGGTAGAGCGACAGCGCCCAGAAATGCGGCGGCGTCCAGAAGAAGATGATGAGAAAGAGCAGCACCGATTCCAGGCTGATGCCGCCGGTGGCCGCGGCCCAGCCGATCATCGGCGGGAAAGCGCCGGCGGCGCCGCCGATCACGATGTTCTGCGGCGTCCAGCGCTTCAGCCACATCGTATAGACGACGACATAGAAGAAAATGGTGAAGGCGAGCAGCGCACCGGCGGTTAGATTCACCAACAGCGAGAGGATCACGACCGAGAAGCCTGCGAGCAGCAGGCCGAAGCCGAGCGCCTCGCCCGGCAGGATGCGCCCGGCCGGAATCGGCCGCGCGCGGGTGCGCTGCATGCGTGCATCGATGTCGGCGTCGTACCACATGTTCAGCGCGCCGGCCGCGCCCGCGCCCACAGCGATGCAAAGCAGCGCGGTGAAGGCCATCACCGGATGCATCGGCACCGGCGCCAGCACCAGGCCGACGAAAGCGGTGAAGACCACGAGCGACATCACCCGCGGCTTCAGCAGCGCGAGATAGTCGCCCACCTCGGCGGTGCTGAATTGCGCGGTGAGTTTTTCGCTTTGGCTCGCGAGCGACATCGCTTTTCCTTACGCCCTCGCCTGTTACTTGATCAGCGGCAGCGTGCCGAACTGGTGGAACGGCGGCGGCGACGACAGGGTCCATTCCAGCGTGGTCGCGCCCGCGCCCCACGGATTATTCGCGGCCCTCTCCTTGCGCATGAAGGCCAGCGCCACGCCGTAGAAGAAGATGATGATGCCGAAACCGGAAATATAGGAACCGATCGAGGACACCAGATTCCAGCCGGCGAAAGCGTCCGGATAGTCGATGTAGCGGCGCGGCATGCCCGACAGGCCGAGGAAGTGCTGCGGGAAGAACACCAGATTGACGCCGACGAAGGTGACCCAGAAGTGCAGCTTGCCGATGGTCTCGTTGTACATGTAGCCGGTGATCTTCGGGAACCAGTAGTACCAGCCGGCGAAGATCGCGAAGACGGCGCCAAGCGACAGCACATAATGGAAGTGCGCCACCACGTAATACGTGTCCTGCAGGACGCGGTCGACGCCGGCATTGGCCAGCACCACGCCGGTCACCCCGCCCACGGTGAACAGGAAGATGAAGCCGATCGCCCAGATCATCGGGGTGCGGAATTCAATCGAGCCGCCCCACATGGTGGCGATCCAGGAGAAGATCTTCACCCCGGTGGGCACCGCGATCACCATGGTCGCCGCGATGAAATAGGCCTGCGCGCCGGACGACATGCCGACGGTGTACATGTGATGCGCCCAGACCACGAAGCCGATACCGCCGATCGCAACCATGGCGTAAGCCATGCCGAGATAGCCGAACACCGGCTTGCGCGAGAAGGTCGCCACGATCTGGCTGATCATGCCGAAGCCCGGCAGGATCAGGATGTAGACCTCCGGATGGCCGAAGAACCAGAACAGATGCTGGAACAGCACCGGATCGCCACCGCCTTGCGCGGTGAAGAAGGTGGTGCCGAAGTTGCGGTCGGTGAGCAGCATGGTGATGGCGCCGGCCAGAACCGGCATCGCCAGCAGCAAGAGGAATACCGTCACCAGGATCGACCACACGAACAGCGGCATCTTGTGCAGGGTCATGCCCGGCGCGCGCATGTTGAAGATTGTGGTGATGAAGTTGATGGCGCCGAGGATCGACGAAGCGCCCGCCAGATGCAGCGAGAGGATGGCGAAGTCCACCGCCGGACCGGGGTGGCCGGTGGTGGATAGCGGCGCGTAGATCGTCCAGCCGGCACCGACGCCGTTGCCGCCCGGCTCGCCTTCCACAAACAGCGAGATCACCAGCAGGCTGAAGGACGCCGGCAGCAGCCAGAAGGAAATGTTGTTCATGCGCGGGAAGGCCATGTCCGGCGCGCCGATCATCAGCGGCACGATCCAGTTGCCGAAGCCGCCGATCATCGCCGGCATCACCATGAAGAAGATCATGATCAGGCCATGCGCGGTGACGAACACGTTGAAGGCATGCGAGTCGTGGAAGAACTGGATGCCCGGGTTCTGCAGCTCCATGCGCATGGCGATCGACAGGGCCGCGCCGATCACGCCCGCGATGAGCGCGAACACCAGGTACATCGTGCCGATGTCCTTGTGGTTGGTCGAATAGACGAAGCGGCGCCATCCGGTCGGATCCGCGTGCGCGTGGGCTTCGTGCCCGTGTGCGCCAAGACCCTCGTGGGTGCCGTGTACATGCGTCGTTGCCATAGTCACTTCCTCGACGTTGTCTCTTGCCGCCCTCTTGGCGGTGTTCCTGCCGGCTTACCGCTGCGCGGTTTCGCCGGCCGCGGCGACGGCGGTCGGACGATCGCCATCGGCGCTTGCGTATTTCTTCTTCGCCTCCTCGAGCCAGGCGGCATAGGCGGCGTCACTCACCACCCGCACGGCAATCGGCATGAAGGCGTGGTCCTTGCCGCACAGTTCGGAGCATTGGCCGTAATAGACGCCCTCGCGCATCGCCTTGAACCAGGTCTCGTTGATGCGGCCGGGGATCGAGTCGATCTTGATTCCGAATGCCGGCACCGCGAAGGCGTGGATCACGTCCGCGCCGGTGGTGATGATGCGGATGTTCTTGTTCACCGGCACCACCATCTCATTGTCCACCGAGAGCAGGCGCGGCTGGTCGGGCTTGCGATCCTTGTCGGAGAGCATCAGCGAATCGAATTCGAAGCCGCCGGCGTCCGGATAGCTATAGCTCCAGAACCACTGCTTGCCGGTCGCCTTCACGGTGACGTCGGCAGGCGGAATATCGAGCTGGGTGAAGAGCAGCCGGAAGGACGGAACCGCGATGATGGTGAGGATCAGGACCGGCACCACCGTCCAGAGCACTTCCAGCATGGTGTTGTGGGTGGTCCGCGACGGTACCGGATTGGCCTTGGCATTGAATTTGACGATGATGACCAGCAGAAGCGCGAGCACGAAAACGGTAATGGCGGTGATGATGTAGAGCAGGAAATCGTGGAAACCGGCGATCTGTTCCATCACCGGGGTCGCGGCCGGCTGTAGCCCGAGCTCCCACGGCTGCGGCTGGGCCGCGAGCGCCGTTCCGGCGCCGGCCGCCAGGCCTGCGAAAACAACCGCCAAGGCAATGAACCGCTTGAACACCTGCATCGTCGTATTCGCTCCTTCGACGAGAAATAATCGGCCGTGAGTGTCCTGCCGAACCGTGCACCGCAGCTTGGATTCACGGCGTGCGCCACAAAAGCGCGACGCTAGGCAGGAGCGGCGGGACAGGGAGAAATCCCGGCCTCTCAAACCACAATTCCGGCCCAGTCGCAATGCACCAAATCCAGTTCTGCCATGCGGCAGCACGCCTTCTGTGGCTTTTTAGAAAAGGCGGCCACGAGCCTTACGGGCGGCAGATAAGGCTATGATGTCGATCGTATCGGGCGATTCGCTCGCCGGCGGCCGGCAGCAGCCGGTCAGGGATGAACGATGGGAACTTTCCGCCAAGATCCGCATAAAAACCCGCTCGCGGGCGCAGTGAAAACCGCCATTGCTTTAGCAACGCTGGCCGGCCTGAGCGGTTTCCCGGGAAATGCCGGGGCACAAGGCGTCGTCCGTTCCGTACATCAGGACTGGCAGATCCGCTGCGACACGCCGCCGGGCGCACAAAGCGAACAATGCGCCCTGATGCAGAGCGTGGTGGCGGAAGACCGAGCCAATGTCGGGCTCACGGTCATCGTGCTGAAGACTGCCGATAACAAAAGCCGGGTATTGCGGGTGATCGCCCCGCTCGGGGTGCTGCTGCCGGCCGGCCTGGGCCTGACCATCGACAAGCAGGACGTCGGCCGGGCCGGTTTCGTGCGCTGCCTGCCGCGCGGCTGCTTCGCCGAAGTGGTGATGGACGACAATCTGATGCGGCAATTGCGCACCGGGCAGAGCGCCACCTTCATTATTTTCCAGACGCCGGAAGAGGGAATTGGATTTCCGTTGAGCCTCAAAGGCTTCGGAGAAGGTTTCGACAAGCTCCCCTGACATAAAGCAGCGCGTAAACCCCGCCCGCCGCCCCTCGCGACTCCGCCGTGGAACGCTTATCTTCCGGTTTGAAACTTCAATCCGGAACCCAGCCATGGCCGATTCCTCGCCCACATCCCTCATCGACCGCGCAGGCCTCGATTCCGCGCAGATCGGCCGGCATCTCAAGCGCGCCCTGGAAGGCGCCGACGACGGCGAGCTGTTCCTCGAATACAAGCAGTCCGAGATGCTGATGTTCGACAATGGGCGCCTGAAGCAGGCGACCTACGACACGGCGCAGGGTTTCGGGCTGCGCACGGTGAAGGACGAGGCGGTCGGCTATGCCCATGCCTCCGACATGTCCGAACAGGCGATCGCACGGGCGGCGGACAGCGTCCGGGCGGTGAAGGGCGGCTATAGCGGGAGTTACGCCCAAGCCCCGGGGCGCAGCAATAGAAAGCTCTATTCCGACGACAATCCCCTCGCCGCGCCCGGCTTCGAGGCCAAGGTGAAACTGCTGGAGGCCATCGACGCCGCAGCACGCGCGAAAGATCCGCGGGTGCGGCAGGTCTCCGCCAGTCTCGGCGCGACCTGGCAGATGGTCGAGATTTTGCGCGCCGACGGGCAGATCTATCGCGACGTGCGGCCGCTCGTGCGGGTCAATGTCTCCGTCGTCGCAGGCGAGGGCGACCGGCAGGAATCCGGCAGCTACGGTTTTGGCGGGCGCGAGGGCTATGCGCGCTTCATCGAGCCTTCGATGTGGCAATCCGCGGTGGACGAAGCGGTGCGCCAGGCGCTGGTGAATCTCACTTCCGTTCCCGCCCCCGCGGGTGAAATGGATGTGGTGCTCGGTCCCGGCTGGCCGGGCGTGATGCTGCACGAAGCGATCGGCCATGGTCTGGAAGGCGACTTCAACCGCAAGAAGACTTCCGCCTTCGCCGGCCTGATGGGCCAGCGCGTCGCCGCGCCGGGCGTCACCGTCGTCGACGACGGCACCATCGCGGGACGGCGAGGGTCGCTTTCGATCGACGACGAAGGCACGCCGACCCATCGCACCGTACTGATCGAGGACGGCATCCTCGTCGGCTATATGCAGGACCGGCAGAACGCGCGGCTGATGAAGATGAAGCCGACCGGCAACGGCCGGCGCGAGAGCTATGGCCATGTGCCGATGCCGCGCATGACCAACACTTACATGCTGGCCGGCACGCATGAGCCGGGCGAGATCATCGCTTCGGTGAAGAATGGCATCTATGCCGTCAATTTCGGCGGCGGTCAGGTCGACATCACCTCGGGCAAATACGTTTTCCAATGCACCGAGGCTTACCGGATCGAGAACGGCAAGATCGGCGCGCCGCTGAAAGGCGCCATGCTGATCGGCAATGGACCGACCGACCTCAACCGCATCAGCATGGTCGGCAATGACATGAAGCTCGATACCGGCATCGGCACCTGCGGCAAGAACGGCCAGGGCGTGCCGGTGGGTGTCGGCCAGCCGACCTTGCGCATGGACCGCATCACCGTCGGCGGAACTGCCTAAATCCGGCTACTCCGGCTCCAAAACCGCAAAAACCCCGTTTTCCGCAGAAAATGCCCTCTTTTTCGACCGTCGCTTTCCGCGACGGTCGCATTCCCTGCCCGGGTCAAAAAGTCCTCTCGCAAAACGGCGCGGTTCGCCGGTAAGCTAGTGTGGAGGAATTGATGGACCGGGCCCCAGCCATACAACCAGGCGTCCTTGCCGGCGCGGCGCGGCGTAGCGCCACGCGCCGCTTTGGCGCAGCATAGCGGGCAACCTCGAGCACCCCATGTCCCGCGTCGCGCATCTCCAGCAACGTATCTCATCGCGAGTTGCGGGAACCGACATTCACGATCTGCTGGCGCTCGCTGCTTTTGCGGCGCTCGGCATCCTGGTCGTCCTGACCTTCGGCGACTACGCAGTCTCCAATGACGAAGCGGTGCAGCACCGCTACGGCGAGTTCATCCTCGCTTATTACGCCAGCGGCTTCACCGATCTGGCGGTGTTCGATTACGACAATCTCTATCTCTACGGCGGACTGTTCGACGTGATCGCGATCCTGCTCGATCGCGTCTTGCCGTTCGATATTTTCAGCATTCGTCACTTTCTCTGCGCCCTCACCGGCATCGGCGGCATTCTCGCGACCTGGGCGGTGGCGCGGCTCGTGGCCGGCCCGCGCGCGGGCCTGCTGGCGCTGCTGGCGCTGGCGGTGTGCGGTCCCTGGTATGGGACCATGTTCAATCACACCAAGGACATTCCCTTCGCCGCCGCGATGATGGGCGCGACCTACTTTCTGCTGCGCGGAGCGCGCGACCTGCCGCGGCCCCGGCCGTTCGACCTCTTGATGTTCGGTCTGCTGCTCGGCTGCGCCCTTGGCCTGCGGGCCACCGGGCTCTTGATGGTAGGCTATGCGGGACTTCTGGTGCTGCTGCGGTTGCCGGACCTGGCGAACTGGAACGACCGGGCGCGCTTTGTCGGCAGCTCGCTGCTGCGCGCCTTGCCGGCCTTCGTGCTTGCCTATGCGATCATGATCGCGGCCTGGCCCTGGGCTTCGCTTGCGCCCCTCAATCCCATCCGCGCGATCTTTGCCTTTGCGCATTTCCACTACACGATCCGCACGCTTGCCTTCGGCGAAATCTACGAGATGGCTGCGGTGCCGCGCTGGTACGTTCCGGCCTATCTCGCCATCAAGCTGCCGCTGACCATTCTTGGCGGCGCTTTCATCGCGCTGATCGCAACCGCCTGGGCGGCCAGAGGCGCCGGCTTCCTTCGCAGCGCGCGCCAGCGCGAGATAGCGATGCTGGCTTTCATCGCGGTGTTTCCGGTGCTGTGCCAGGTGATCGGCAAGGGTCCGGCCTTCACCGGCATGCGGCATTTCATTTTCGTCGTCCCGCCGCTCGCCGCGCTTGCCGGCATCGGCTTTGACGCCATGCTGACGAAGCTTGAAACGCGCAGCCGGATCGTTGCCGCCGCGGCGCTGGCGGGGGTCACCGCCGCCTTCGTGTTCAACGCGGTCACGCTCGTGCGCCTGCATCCTTACGAATACGTCTTCTTCAATCCGCTGGTGTCCGGACTGGAAGGCGCCTCGCGCCGCTTCGACATGGATTATTGGGTGAACGTGATGCCGGAGGCGGTGGCCAACCTGGAGACATTCCTCAACCAGCGCGAACGCAACACCCCCATGGCGCGCTCGCGCTACTCGGTGGCGGTTTGCGGCGACCGCGAGTCGTTCGAGAACGAAACCAGGGACAATCCACGCCTGCTCTGGGCCGAAGACTGGGATGAAGCGGATTTCTTCATCGCGCCGACGCAGATGAATTGTGACCACTCGCTGCTGGGCGAAACCATCGCGACCATCGAGCGCTTCGGCGTTCCGATCGGCGTGGTCAAGGACCGGCGCGGCATCACGCGGCCGTGGCTGTCCCGCAGGCCTCAATAAGCATATTCGCTGAAGATCGGTTCGACCGAGCCGTTCCAGGAGCCGTGGAATTTCTGCAGCAGTTCTTCCGCCGGCGTGATGCCGCGTTCGACGGATTCCTCGAGCGGGGCGAGATACTGCGTCTCGTCGAGGCCTTCGCGGTCCTTGCGGCCGCGCCGCGTCAGGCCCGCGCGCGCCAATGCCAGCGTTTGTCGAGCGAGCTCCCGCACCGTGACGCCGCGGATCTCGGCTTTGAAGCCGAGCATCGGCACGTCGTCGCGCAGCTTCTGCCGCTCCTCCGCCGTCCAGTGCCTTACCAGATCCCAGGCGGCATCGAGACAAGCATCGTCGTAGAGAATGCCGGCCCAGTAAGCAGGCAGCGCCGGCAGCCGCCGCTGGGGGCCGGAGTCGGAGCCGCGCATCTCCAGATAACGCTTGAGCCGCACCTCCGGAAAAATCGTCGTCAGGTGATTGGCCCAATCGGAAATGGTCGCGTGCTCGCCCGGCAGCGCTGACAGTTTGCCGGCCATCAGATCGCGAAAGGACTGCCCCGCGACGTCGATGTAACGTTCGCCGCGCTTGACGAAATACATCGGCACGTCGAGCGCGTAATCGACCCAGCGCTCGAACCCCATGCCGGGCTCGAACGCCCAGGGCAGCATGCCGGAGCGCGCCGGATCGGTGTCGCGCCAGATCTCGGAACGGAAGGAGAGAAAACCGTTGGGCTTGCCCTCGGTGAAGGGCGAATTGGCGAACAGCGCGGTGCCGACCGGCTGCAGCGCCAGCGACACGCGCAGCTTCTTGACCATGTCGGGTTCGGAGGCAAAGTCGAGATTGGTCTGCACCGTGCAGGTCCGGTACATCATATCGAGGCCGAGCTTGCCGACCTTCGGCATATAGGCGGTCATGATGCGGTAGCGGCCCTTGGGCATCATCGGCATGTCGGCGCGCGACCATTTCGGCGCCATGCCGACGCCGAGGAAGCCGATGCCGAGCGGCTGCGCCACCTGATGCACCTGCGCCAGGTGCGCGCGCAATTCGCGGCACATCTGATGCACCGTCTCCACCGGCGCGCCGGACAATTCGAACTGCCCGCCCGGCTCCAGCGAAATCGCCCCGCCGCCGGTGACGTCGTAGAGGCCGATGATGTTGCCCTCCTCCATGATCGGCTCCCACCCGAGCAGGAGCTTCATGCCCTCCAGCAGCGCGCGGATGCCGCGCGGCTGATCATAGGGAACCGGATTATGCCGGCCGGTGGTGAAGGCGAATTTTTCGTGCTCGGTGCCGATGCGAAATTGCGACTTCGGCTTGCAGCCCTCGGCGAGCCAGGCGACGAGTTCGTCGCGCGTCTCGATCGGCCTCATATCGATTTGATCGCGAGCCATGCCGGGTTCCGGGCAGAAAGGGCGGCGACCTAAACACGGCCTTTATGAAAGGGCAATGAGGGCCCGACAACGCTGGATCAGGCGCGGTCCGCGCCCAGCCGCCGGCGCAACAAAGGCAGCGCCGCCAGCGCCGCCGCGGTGAATACCGCGCCGGCCAGAAAAGTACCGCCCGCGCCAACCATGTCCCACAGGCTGCCTGCGATCACGCTCGCCGCCAGCATGGCAAGTCCGGTGACGAGGTTGAACATGCCGAAAGCGGTGCCGCGCAGCTCGGGCGGCGCGGTATCCGCGACCAGCGCGGCCAACAGTCCCTGCGTCAGTCCCATGTGCAGTCCCCACAGCACGGCGCCCAACGCGACGACGCCTATGTTCCCGCCCAAGGCGAGCAACAGATCGGCGATCAGCAACAGCGCGAAGCCCACCGACAGCACGCCGAAGCGCCCGATGCGGTCCGACAAGGCGCCAGCCGGCCATGCGGAAAAAGCATAGGCGAGATTCATCACCACCATGACCGCCGGCACCAGCGCGAGCGAAAGTCCGACCGACTGGGCGCGCAGCAGCAGGAAGGCTTCGCTGAAACGCGCCAGCGTGAACATCGTGGCTACCATGACGACGAGCCAATAGGCGGCGCCGAGCCGCTGGATCTCCGGAAGGCTGAGCGGCGATTTTACCGCCCTGACGGCCGGCGAACGTTCCGGATCGCGCACGGCGAAGACGATGACAGCGAAGGACAGAAATGCCGGGATCACGGCGATCCAGAACACGAAGGTGAAGTTGTTGGCAGCGAGATACATCAGCCCGATGGCCAGCAGCGGCCCGAGAAAGGCGCCGACGGTATCCATGGATTGACGCAAGCCGAAGCTCGCCCCGCGCAATTCCGGCGGGCTCAAGTCGGCCACCAGCGCGTCGCGCGGCGCTCCGCGGATGCCCTTGCCGATGCGATCGATGAAACGCGCGGCCATCAGCCAGCCGATGCCCGACGCCAGCGGGAATATCGGCTTGGTGAAGGCGGCGAGGCCATAGCCGATCGCGGCGAGCAGCTTGCGCTTGCCGAGCTTGTCGCTCAGCGCGCCGGAAAAGATCTTGACGATGGAAGCGGTGGCTTCCGCCACGCCTTCGATCACCCCGACGGTGAGCATCGAGGTGCCGAGCACGGTGACGAGGTAGAGCGGCAGCAAGGCATGGATCATCTCGGAGGAGACGTCCATCAGCAGCGAAACGGTGCCGAGCGCCCAGACCCCGCCGGGGATTTCCCGCCAGCGCAGGAAGGAGCGCTTAACTTCTTCCTGTGCTGACATGGGATTATTTTTTCAGACCGTCGCCCGTGAGCTTGCGCTGCACCCGCTCGTCGAAGCGCGCGACATTGACCACGACGCGGGTATGTGTGCCGTCGCCGACGCGCTCCTTTTCGTCGAAGGCCTCGACGCGGAATTCCAGATTGCGGCCTTGCACTTTGGTCAGCTCGGCCGTAGCGCGCAGGCGCATGCCCACCGGCGTCGCGGCGTAATGCCCGACCTCGAGCCGGGTGCCGAGGCTCTGATGACCGTGCGGCAGCAAGCGTTCGACCGCATTGAGCGCGGCTGCTTCCATCAGGTTGATCATCACCGGGGTGGCGAGCACGGACACGCGGCCGCTGCCGATGCGCGGAGCGGTGTCGGCGTCCTGCACCGTGATCTCGGCCGAGCCTGTCAGTCCGATCTTGAGATTGGGAAGCTCCATCTCAAGCCGCCTGCTTCCGCGGCGGCGCGAAACGGCGATAGAAGGTTTCGTCCGCGGCCGCCATCTCGAGCAGCAGCTTGGGAACTGCAAAACGCGCGCCGTGCTTTTGCTCCAGCTCCTGGCAGAGCGCGACGAAGCGCTTGGCGCCCATCATGTCGATGTAGGAAATCGTCCCGCCGGTGAAAGGCGCAAACCCCCAGCCGAGGATCGAGCCGACATCGGCTTCGCGCACGTCGGTGATCACGCCTTCCTCGATGCAGCGCGCCGCTTCCAGCGCCTGCACCGCGAGGAAGCGGTGCTTCAACTCGGCGATGTCGATCGTGTCGGGATTTTGCTGCGTGGGCTGCAGTTCCTTGAGCCCCGGCCACAGCCGCTTTGGCCCGGTGGCGGGATAATCGTAAAAGCCTTTGCCGTTCTTGCGCCCGAAGCGGCCCTTCTCTTCCACCAGTGCGGCCAGCAATGCCTTCTGCCTGGCATCCACGGCTTCCGGTCCGAGGTCGGCTTCCGTGGCCTTGAGGATCTTCCAGCCAAGATCAAGCGCCACCTCGTCGTTGAGCGCCAGCGGGCCGACCGGCATGCCGGCCATGCGTCCGACATTCTCGACCATCGCCGCCGGCACGCCCTCGACCAGCATCAGGTGGCCCTCGCGGACGTAATTGAGCACGCAGCGATTGGCATAGAAGCCACGCGAGTCATTGACCACGATCGGCGTCTTGCGGATGAGCCGGACATAATCGAGCGCGGTTGCCAGCGCCTGCTCGCCGGTATTCTTGCCCATGATCACCTCGACCAGCATCATCCGTTCCACCGGCGAGAAGAAATGGATGCCGATGAAACGTGCGGGATCGCTGAACTCCCCGGCCAGCGAGGTGATCGGCAAGGTCGAGGTGTTGGAAGCGAAGATTGCCTTGTCGCTCAGCACCGCCTGCGCCTTGGCGATGGCCTCGGCCTTCACCTTGCGGTCCTCGAACACCGCTTCGATCACCAGATCGCACGGCGCGAGCGCGGCGTAATCCGCCGCGGCGGCGATGCGCGCCAAGAGCGCGTCGCGCTCGGCCACCTTGGCGCGGCCCTTGTTGATCTGGTCGGTGATCATCTTGTGGATATGCGCCTTGCCCTTGTCGGCGGATTCCTGGTCGCGGTCGATCAGGATCACCTGCAGCCCCGCCATGGCGCTGACATAGGCGATGCCCGCGCCCATGAAGCCGGCGCCGATAATGCCGACGGTACCGAGCTTCGAGGGCGGGACATTCGCCGGCCGCCGCGCGCCCTTGTTCAGTTCCTGCATGGAGACGAACAGCGAGCGGAGCATCGCCGCCGCTTCCGGCGTGCGCAGCACTTTGGCAAACCAGCGCGACTCCACCCGCAGCGCCAGATCCATCGGCAGCTGCAGGCCTTCATAGACCACCTGCAGAATGGCGCGGGCGCCGGGATAATTGTCGTAGGTCTCGCGCCGGTAGATCGCATTGGCTGCCGGGAAGGTCATCATCCCCGCCTTGGAATAGACGAGGCCGCCCGGCAGCTTGAAGCCCTGCACATCCCAGGGCGCGACGCCCTTGCCGCCAGCCTTGATCCAGTCCTTCGCGGTCCTGATCAGGTCGGCCGACGGTACCACCGCGTCGATCAGCTTCATCGCCTTGGCGCGGTCCAGCTTTAATTGTTCGCCTTTGAGCAGCATCTGCAGCGCATCCGCCGGCGGCATCATGCGCGCGATGCGTTGCGTTCCGCCCGCACCGGGGAAGATGCCGATCTTGATTTCCGGCAACCCGAGCCGCGTCTTGGCGTTGTCTGACGCCACGCGATGGTGGCAGGCAAGGCAGAGCTCAAATCCGCCGCCGAGCGCGGTGCCGTTGATCGCCGCGACCCAGGGCTTGCCGTTCGTCTCCAGCCGGCGGAAGAGCTGCGAGAGCTTGCGGCTTTCGGCGAATAACTGCGCGACCGCGGCCTCCTCGCCTTGCGCGCGCGCCATCTCGGCGAAGCTGCGGGCGATCGCATCCAGCATCGTGATGTCGGCGCCGGCAGAGAAGGCTTCTTTCGCCGAGGTAATGACCACGCCCTTGACCGTCGCATCCGCCGCCGTCTGCTCGATAACCGCGGCGAGCTCTTCGATCACCTTCTCGTCGAGCACGTTCATCGAGCGGCCGGGCATGTCCCAGGTCACCAGCGCGATGCCGTCCGCGTCGATGTCGAGCTTGAAATTGGTGAAAGTCATCTGTCGCTCCACTCAGCCTTCGTAAGGCTCGCCGGTCTTGCGGGTGTACTTGAAATCTTTTCCGTCTTTTGTAGCGATCAGGTCATGATCGGGATAATGCGCGCGCTCGCGCTCCGCGCGCGTTCCTATCTCCAGATAGACAGCATCGCGATCGGCTTTGTTGACGAGCTGGTGGCCGTTGGAGACGCCGGCTTTGAAACCCGCGGCTTCGCCCGGTGCAAGCTTCGTCTCGCCGCCATCCTCGACCAGCGTCAGATCGCCTTCCAGCACATAGACGAACTCGTCTTCGCTCTCGTGCCAATGGCGCAGCGCTGACGCCGCGCCCGGCTTCAGCCGGGTGAGGTTGACCCCGAATTGGGTCAAGCCCGCGAGGTTGCCGAGCGCGGCTTTTTCACGCCCTGCGCACACGGACCGGAACCGAGCAGGATAGGCCGACGTGGTCCGCACCGCGGCTTTGGCGATGTCGATCTTCGGCACGTCACACCCGCTCGATGATGGTGGCGGTGCCCATGCCGGCGCCGATGCAAAGCGTGACCAGCGCGCTGTTGAGATTGCGCCGCTCCAGTTCGTCGAGCGCGATGCCAAGGATCATCGCGCCGGTAGCGCCGAGCGGATGGCCCATGGCGATCGCGCCGCCGTTGACATTGACCTTGCTGCTATCGATCCCGAACGCTTGCATGAAGCGCAGCACCACGGCGGCAAAGGCTTCGTTGACCTCGATCAGGTCGATATCGCCGAGCTGCATTCCCGCGCGCTTAAGCACCTTGCGCGTCACGTCGATCGGCCCGGTAAGCATCATCGCCGGCTCCGATCCGATATTGGCGAAGGCCTTGATGCGCGCGCGCGGCTTCAGCCCCGCCTTCTCGCCGGCTTCCTTGCCGCCGACCAGCACGGCAGCCGCGCCGTCGACGATGCCGGACGAATTGCCGGCGTGATGCACGTGATTGACCACCTCGACTTCCGGATGCGCCTGAATCGCCACCGCGTCGAAGCCGCCCATCTCGCCCATCTGCACGAAGGAAGGCTGCAAGGCAGCCAGTGACTGCATGGTGGTCGTCGGCCGCATATGCTCGTCGCGCGCCAGGATGGTGAGGCCGTTGACGTCTTTCACCGGCATGACCGAACGCTTGAAGCGGCCATCGTCCCAGGCCGCGGCGGTGCGCTTCTGACTCTCGACCGCATAGGCATCGACGTCGTCGCGGGAGAAACCGTAGCGCGTGGCGATAAGATCGGCGGAAATTCCCTGCGGCATGAAATAGGACTTCAGCGCGATCGAGGGATCCACCGGCCAGGCACCGCCGGATGCCCCGATGCCGACGCGGCTCATGGATTCGACGCCGCCGCCGATCGCCATATCGTGCTGGCCGGACATCACCTGCGCGGCAGCAAAATTCACCGCATCCAGCCCGGAGGCGCAAAAGCGGTTGATCTGCACGCCCGGCACCCCGTCGCCATAGCCCGCCACGATCGCAGCGGCGCGCGCGATGTCGCCGCCCGCCTCACCGACCGGATCGACACAGCCAAGGATCACGTCATCGACCAGCGCGGGATCGAGCGCGTTGCGGTTTCGCAGCGCTTCCAGCGTCTGTGCCGCCAGGTTGAGCGCCGTCACCTCATGCAGGGAACCGTCCGCCTTGCCCCGCCCGCGCGGCGTGCGCACGTGGTCGTAGATAAAGGCGTCGGCCATTACGATGTCTCCTGCGGTGTTTGCGAACCAGTGCAGTCGCGGCGTATCGAATCGCGCTGCCTAGGGTACCTCCGGCGCTTGGGGAGAGCGATAGAGGCCTGACAGACGGGACCTTTTAAAGCGCCGTCAACAAAGGCGTTATTGTGGAGAGTCCTTCAAGCAGCCCGACATAGCCGGATCTAAACGCGGGCGGCGCATCGCGGGTTCAGCGACTCCGCTCGACACGACCTGCAATGCGACGGCTGCCGGTCTCATGCAATTGGTGCTGCGCAGTCTGGATCACGACGAGGGTGGGCGCGTCCGCCGCCGGACCCGGCGCTTTGCGTCCGTCTTGGCGAGTGATTTCTTCTACAAATCACGGGATATCTGGGTAAGATTCTCTTGTAAACAGGGCATTTATGGGAAACCCTCCCATAACTCGTTTCAAGCAGTAACCCCGTGACGCCGTCCACCCCTTCCGCGACCGCAGTGCAGACCGGATCTACAACTTTGGGCATCCTTCCCGGGTTGATCCTGTCCTTGTTGGTAGCCGTCGCCGCCGCGATGGCTGGACCTTCGCTCCCTTACGCTGTTCCGATCCCCATCATCGCACTCCTGATCGGAATAGCGCTCCAGCCGATCGCGCGGCGGCCATGGTTCGGGGCGGGAATAGCCTTTTGCCTGAAGAAGATCTTGCCCGTCGCTGTGGCCCTGCTCGGCTTGCGGATCGCTTTCGCCGACATTGCCGCCCTCGGCCTTGGCACGGCAGCACTCGTCGTCCTGTCGATGGCGGCAACGATCCTCGCCGGGTTCGTCTTCGCGGGATTATTCCGGCTCGCGCCCGCCTATGGAGCGCTGTGCGGAGTGGGAACCGCGGTTTGCGGCGCCTCCGCGACACTGGCGACCTCGATCGTATTGCCAGACTACAAGGGCAAGGATGCGGACATTGCTTTTGTGGTGATGGCCGTCAACATTCTCTCCACTGCGGCCATGGTTCTTTATCCGATTCTCTCCGTCTGGCTCAGCATCGATCAGCAGCAAACCGGAATCATGCTGGGCGCGACAATTCACGACGTCGCGCAGGTCGTGGGCGCCGGTTTCGCCGTGTCGGAGCCGACAGGAAATACCGCCGTCATCGTCAAGCTCTTTCGGGTTTTTCTCTTGCTGCCCGTGGTCTGCCTGGTGGGCTGGTGGTTCGCGCGCGCCAGCGTTGCCCACGCGGTCACCAGAATTCCAGTACCCGTTTTTGCCCTCGGCTTCCTCGCCTTGTGCACGCTGAACAGTGTTGCGCCGGCCGTCCCGGAGATTGCGCCAATCTATGCGGCGATAAAGCCGCCGCTCGTAGAAGTCTCAACCTGGGGCCTGTTGGTTGCTATTTCCGCGCTGGGTCTCGGCACGTCAATCGCGGACATTTCCGAGCGAGGGTGGAGACACATCGCAACCGTGACCGGGACGACGATCGTCATCCTCGGCACCGTGACGGCCGGGCTGATGCTGCTCGCCTAACGACGGCAGGCGCTAGAACGCCTCGGCCGGCAATTCCATGATGCTGCCGGCGCCCGCCTGGATGCGCGCCAGATGCGAGGCGGTTTCCGGCAGCATGCGTTCCATGAAGAAACGGCCCGCCACCAGCTTGGCGTTCATGCTCGGCTCGGCGCCGTTGGCCCCCGCGGCCAGTTTGCCGCGCGCCGCTTCGACCATGCGGCACCACATATAACCGAGCGTCACCAGGCCGAAGAGATGCATGTAATCGGTGGCGCCTGCCCCGCCATTCTCCGGCTTGGCCACGGCATTCTGCATGAACCACATGGTCGCCTGCTGCAGATGCGCGAGCGCCTGTCCGAGCGGCTTCAGATACGGATTCAACGCGTCATCATCGGCGCGCTCCTTCAGATAGCCCTGCACTTCGTTGAAAAAGGCCATCATGGCGCGGCCGCCGTCCTTGCCCAGTTTGCGCCCGACGAGATCGAGCGCCTGGATCCCGTTGGCGCCTTCGTAGAGCATGGCAATGCGGGCATCGCGCACGAATTGCTCCATGCCATGCTCGGCGATATAGCCGTGGCCGCCGAACATCTGCTGCGCCAGCACCGTATTGGCAAAGCCGGTGTCGGTCAGCACGCCTTTGATCACCGGCGTGAGCAGGCCCATATGATCCTCGGCCGACTGGCGTTCCTTTTCGTCGGCGGAGCGGTGCGCGATGTCGGATTTCAGCCCGGTCCAGATCAGCAGCGCGCGCGCCGCCTCGTTGAAGGCGCGGATGGTCAGCAGCGTGCGGCGCACGTCGGGATGCACGATGATCGGATCCGCCGGCTTGTCGGGAAATTTCGGACCGGTGAGCGCGCGGCCTTGCAGGCGCTCCTTGCTGTAAGCGGCAGCATTCTGGTAGGCGACCTCCGACATGGCGAGGCCTTGCAACCCCACGCCGAGCCGCGCCTCGTTCATCATGACGAACATCGCGGGCAAGCCGCGGTTCTCCTCGCCGATCAGCCACGCGGTGGCGCCGTCGTAGTTCATCACACAGGTTGAATTGCCGTGGATGCCCATCTTGTGCTCGAGCGAGCCGCAGGAAAGGGTGTTGCGCGCCCCGAGCGAGCCGTCGTCATTGACCAGGAATTTCGGGCAGACAAAGAGCGAGATGCCCTTGGTGCCGGCGGGCGCGCCTTCGATGCGCGCGAGCACCAGATGCACCACATTCTCGGCGAGGTCATGCTCGCCGGCGGAAATGAAGATTTTGGTGCCGGTGATTTTATAGCTGCCGTCCGCCTGCTTCACCGCCTTGCTGCGCAGCATTCCGAGATCGGTGCCGCAATGCGGCTCGGTGAGGTTCATCGTGCCGGTCCAGGTGCCGGCGATCATCTTCGGCAGATATTTGTCTTTTTGCTCGGAGGGAGCGTGCGCGAGCAGTGCGGCAATCGCGCCCTGCGTAAGGCCGGAATACATGGCGAAGGCCATGTTGGCCGCGCACATGAATTCATTGACAATCATCGTCAGCGTGAAGGGCAGTCCCTGTCCGCCATATTCCGCCGGCGCCGAGATGCCGACCCAGCCGCCGTCGACCACCTGCTTGTAGGCTTCCTTAAACCCACGCGGCGTGGTCACGCTGCCATCGTCATGCCGGGTGCAGCCTTCCATGTCGCCGCTGCGGTTGAGCGGCAGCAACACTTCTTCGCAAAGCCTGGCGGCTTCGCTCAGCACCGCCTCCACCACATCAGGAGAGGCATCGGCGAAGCCCGGCAGGTTGTTGTGACGTTCGATGTGGAAGACGTCATTCAACAGAAACAGCACGTCGTCCACGGGGGCCTTGTAGGTCGGCATGGTCGTCTCCGCGCCCAGGGCGGTTTGCAGCAACGCGTCCATCGCAGGCGCGAAAGCCCGCCGGCGAACCGGTATCAGGATCACGTATTCAGATTACGTTAACGTTAAGGCCCAGCGGGGTGCCGGGCTCTCCTTTGCTACTAAGTACCTGCGTCTGCTTATGTTCCGCGCTTTCACCAAGTGGCACCCGAAGAGTCTTTGCGCGCCATTGCGCCCTGTCCCCATTCCCCGCAGCTACCGACCAAGCCCGGCAGCGCCGCGGAGGGAAAAACGCGACCGGCGCACGGGCGGCGCCCGTGAAATATCGGCAGTTCCTTAACAATCTGGCCGCCCAAGGCGGATCCTTAACCGGTTATTTACCATAAAAACGGAAGACTCCGGTCTGAGGAAAAGGACCGCGCCTCCATTCGTTTCGCCTCCTAAAGCGCTGGTTCAGCTGGGCCATCCGGCTCCCCGCTCCTCCCCTGGGCAACATGGGCGTGGGCATGAAACTTGGCGTTCCGTGGAGAGTGAAAGGCATCCGTCCGGATGCGCGCGAGACCGCGCGGGAAGCCGCGCGCCGCGCCGGCATGTCGGTGGGCGAATGGCTCAACACGGTCATTCTCGATTCGGCCGATGAAGAAGGCATCCGGCTGTCGCGCCGCGGCTATGACGACGACGAGGACGACAGCGACCAGCTGTTCGCGGTGCATGAGCGGCTCGACGAGCTGACCCGGCAGCTCGAACGGTTGCACCGCCCGCCCGTGCCGCGCGCGCCCTATGCGCCGTCCGCGCAAGGACCGGAGGCCTACGCGCCGCCGGCTTATCAGAAGCGCGACGACCAGCTGCAGAACCGCGACCATCAACTGGCGGAGGCGATCGCTCGCCTCGACCGGCGAATGGACGAACTGGTCAATGCCAGCCGTGCGATCCCGGCCGCGCCGATCTACGCCGCGCCGGTTTATGCGCCGCCGCCGGCATCTTTTTATGTGCCGCCTCCGCCGGCCTATAGGCCCGAGCCGTCTGCCGCCGAGCCCGCCGATGCCTGGATGCCCGACATGGATCAGGCCATGGCGGAAATCACCGCGCGGATGCAGGCGCTCGACGCCGATCCGGATGCGCCCGTGGCCCCGCCGCGCCGCGCAGACAGCCGGCCTGCCGCAGCGGCGCAGCCGCAGGCGCCGGCACAGGCCGCACCGGTGCCGGCACAGAATCTCTCCGGACTGGAACAGCATCTGCGCCACATCACCAGCCAGATCGAGGCGCTGCGGCAGCAGCCGCAACTGCAGGAAGGCATCGCCGCCCTCCGCGAGGCTCTGAGCGAGGTTGCGCGCACGCTGCTGGATGCCATGCCCAAGCGCGCCATCGAAGCGCTGGAAGGCGAAGTCCGCGCGCTCGCGTCCCGCCTCGACAGCAGCCGCCATGCCGGCATCGACAGCAACATGCTCGCTTCCGTCGAGCGCGGACTGGCGGAAATACTCGAAACCCTGCGCAACCTCAGGCCGGCGGAAAATCTCGACGGCTTCCGTGAAGCGGTGCACAGCCTGGCGCAGAAGATCGACATGCTCGGTACTTCGGCGCCCGACCCGAACGCTTTCCAGCAGCTTGAAGCCGCCGTCTCGGCAATGCGCGGCCTTGTCTCGCATGTCGCCTCCAACGAGGCGCTGCAGCAGCTGGCCGATCAGGTCCGTACGCTGGCGCAGAAGGTCGATCAGGTCGCCGCCGCCGGCGCCGGGCGCGTGGACCACAGCAATGCCCTGGAGATTCTCGATCAGCGTGTCGCGCACATCGCCGACGCGCTTGAATCGCGCGTGCAGAACGGCGGCAGCGTACCGCCGCAGCTGGAAGCGGTGATCCAGGGTTTGACCGACAAGATCGAGCGCCTGCAGCATTCGCGCGGCGACGACACCGCATTCGGCAATCTGGAGGAGCGGATTGCCCACCTGGTGGAGAAGCTTGATGCCTCCGGCGCGCGCTTCAGCCAGCTTGAAGCCATCGAACGCGGCCTCGCCGACCTCCTGCTGCACATCGAAAACCAGCGCAGCGCGAATGCGGGAGCCGCAGCGCCGCAGGTGGACGGGCTGCAGCGCGATCTGGTGCGTACGCAGAGCTCGCTTGAAGCCGTGCACGGCACGCTCGGCCATGTGGTGGACCGGCTGGCGATGCTGGAAAGCGACATGCGCGAGACGCGGGGTCAGCCGCAGCCGCAGTCACCGACCGAGGCTCAGCCCCATCCGATGCCGCCGGCGGCGCAACTCGACATGCAGCCGCCCGCCGCCCCGCCGGTTTCCGCGCCCGAACCTCCCGCTGCCGAAGTTTCGCCGCCGCCGAGCCGTGCGGTGGCCCATGCGCAAGCCAGTGCCGCGATGGCGCGCGCCAATCCCAGAGCGGTGCGGGCGCCGATCGATCCCAATCTGCCGCCGGACCATCCGCTCGAGCCAGGCCTCAACCCGCGCGGACGTGTCACCGCCTCGCCCGCAGACCGTATCGCCGCCTCCGAAGCCGCACTTGGCCCCGCCAAGCCGGCCTTCGCCGAACCCGGCAACAAATCCAATTTCATCGCCGCCGCCCGCCGCGCCGCCAAGGCGGCCGCGGCCGATCCGACGACTGCCGACCTGCGCGCCGTGGCGCAGCAGCAGGAGCCGGGAGATCAAACCGGCAAGAGCTTTGCCCAGCGCATGCGTTCGCTGTTCGCCGGCGCCAGCGTGATCCTGATCGCGGGCGGCGCGCTGCACATCGCCCTCGACCTGATCGACTCCGGCGACACCTCTTCGAAGACCGAGATCGCCGGCACAGCGGCGCCGCGCCCGACCGAAATCGAACCGCCTGCGCGCGAGCCCCAGCCGGTGACAGCCGCGCCGCCATCCGCGCCAAGCCTGGATATTCCTTCCTGGTCCGACGTGACCGGCTCGTTGCCCGGCTCTGCACCGGCATCGCAGTCCTACACACCGCCGTCCTCCCCGAGCCTACCCACGCTTCCCGCGACCCGGCCTGCTCCGAGCGCCGAGAAGCTGCCGCCGGCGATCGGCGGCGCCGCTTTGCGGGCGGCAGCCGCAGCCGGCGATGCCGCGGCGGAATACGAGGTGGGCCTGCGCTACGCGGAAGGCCGCGGCGTTACCGCTGACCCATCCGAGGCCGCACGCTGGCTTGAGCTGGCGGCCAAGCGTGGACTGGCGATGGCCCAGTTCCGGCTGGCCGGCTTCTACGAAAAGGGTATCGGCGTGAAGAAGGACGTCGAAACCGCCCGCCGGCTCTATCGGACCGCTGCCGAGCAGGGCAACGCCAAGGCCATGCATAATCTCGCGGTGCTCTACGCCGAAGGTGCGGCGGTGAAGCCCGACTATCGCACGGCGGCGCAATGGTTCCGCCTGGCGGCCGACCACGGAGTCTCCGACAGCCAGTATAATCTGGCGATCCTCTATGCGCGCGGCATTGGCGTCGATCGGAACCTTGTCGAATCCTACAAGTGGTTCGCGCTTGCGGCCGCCCAGGGCGACGACGAAGCGGCAAAAAAACGCGACGACGTCGGCCAGCGGCTCGACCCGCAATCGCTCGCGACGGCCAAGCTGGCGGCCCAGACCTTTGTGCCGCAGCCGCAGCCCGAAGCCGCCACCACGGTGAAGCTGCCGGCCGGCGGCTGGGATGCAGCCTCTTCCACGTCGATTGAGGCTGCGCCGGCCAAGCCCAAGCGCAGTGGACCCGTCCGCGTCGGCAGCCGGTGAGGCCGGTTCCGCGCTCTTTGGGCGCGGCGCGGCTTTCCCCCTGGCAGGTTACGGTCTCTTACGACTTGTCGTACAAGCTAGGCGAATCGCGCGCCGACCCCGCCTCCCGCAAGAACACGGGACATCGGCCCTGAACCGGCGGATTTTCGTCTGTGCAGATCTATCTTCCGATCGCCGACCTTCCGGTCAACGTCTTCCTCATTCTCGGGATGGGCCTGGCGGTCGGATTCATCTCCGGCATGTTCGGCATCGGCGGCGGCTTCCTGATGACGCCGCTGTTGATCTTTGTCGGCGTCAACCCCGGCGTCGCGGTGGCAAGCGTGGCGAGCCATATCGCTGCCTCGTCCTGTTCGGGCGCGATCTCCTATTGGCGGCGTAACGCGGTCGATCCGCCGCTGGCCCTGATGCTGCTGGGCGGCGGCATTCTCGGCACCGCGACCGGCGTGTGGCTGTTCACGGTCATGCGCGCGCTCGACCAGCTCGACCTGATGATCGGCCTGTCTTACCTGACGCTGCTCAGCGTGGTGGGCAGCCTGATGGCATGGGAGAGCATCAGGGCGATCCTGCGGGCGCGCTCAGGGAGGCCGGTGGTGCTGCGCCGCGCCGGAAGCCATCTCTGGTTTCACGGGCTGCCGATCAAGTTCCGTTTCAAGCGCTCGCGGATTTACGTCTCGGCCATCCCGATCTGGGTGATCGGCTTCATCATCGGGTTCATCGGGGCCATCATGGGCATCGGCGGCGGCTTCCTGCTGGTGCCGATGCTGATCTATTTCCTGCGCGTGCCCACCGCGACCGTGATCGGCACCTCCATGGTGCTGACGCTGGTGACCATGGCATCGGCCACCGTGATGCACGCGGTGACCAACCATCAGGTGGACGCGGTGCTGGCGCTGATCCTGATGGTGGGAGGCGTGATCGGGGCGCAATTCGGCGCCCGCGCCGGCCACAAGATGGCGGGCGAATGGCTGCGGCTGTTGCTCGGCCTGCTGGTATTGCTGGTGGGCCTGCGCTTTGCTTACCAGCTGACGATCAACCCGCAGGACCTCTATTCGCTGCGGATGGCGGAGGGCATGCCATGAGCAGGCGCCGCCTCGCCGCTATTTGTCTCGCCGGGGTGCTGGCCCTCGCCGCGACGCCCGCCGCCGCCGAACGGCTGATCATCTCGCTTTCCAACCATCGCGTGATGGTGACATCGAGCTATACCGGCGTCGATCTTGTGCTGTTCGGCAGCGTGGAGAACGAGCAGGCGGCCGTAGCGCGGCGCGGCGGCTACGACGTGGTGGTGACAGTGAGCGGGCCGCGCGACACCGAGCGCACGCGGCGCAAAGGCCGCGTGTTCGGCATCTGGGTCAATGTCGACGCGCGCACCTTCGTGAATGTGCCCAGCTATCTCGCCGTACTGTCCAACAAGCCGGCGGAGGCCATCGCCGACGCCGATACACTGCGCCGCTTGCAGGTCGGATTCGACAATTTCCAGCTGCCGCAACGCATCGGACCCGATGTCGCCGACGTGGTGAAGGAGGATCCGTTCCGGCAAGCCTTCGTGCGGCTGAAGCAGGAGCACGGGCTCTATGTCGAACGCGGGAGTGCCGTGACCTTCCTGACGCCCACGCTGTTTCGTGCGGACGTTCCGATGCCGCCGAATGTGCCCTTCGGCATTTACGAAGTTGACGTGAAGCTGTTCGCGGACGGCGCGATGGTCGCGCAGTCCACCTCGGCGCTGGAAGTGATCAAGGTCGGCTTCGAGCAATTCGTCGCCGTCGCCGCGCGCGACTACTCCCTGCTCTATGGCCTGGCAACCGCGATGCTGGCGCTGCTCACCGGCTGGTTCGCCAGCGTGGTGTTTCGCAAGGATTAATCCGGCATACAGCGCCTGGCGGTGAAGGCGTAAAGCCGTCCCTCGCCCAGCATATGCGCGGTGAAGGCAAGCGTGCCGAACACTTCCGCGAAGGCGTGGTGGCGTATGTTGAGGCCGCCGGTAAAGGCGCCGAAAGCCGGCATCACGGCCTGCTTGCCGTTGGTGGCGAAGCAGCGGCGGCTGACGGTGCGGCCGCGCTGGGTCACCCGCGCCACCGGATGCAGATGCCCGGCGATCTCGCCTTCCGGCGCCTTTCTCGTCGGTTCGTGCCGGAAGGTGAGCGCGCCCACCGCCAGCGCCGCGGCGAAGCGCCCGCCGATGCGTTTCGCGGGTTCGGGATCGTGATTGCCGGTGATCCAGATCCAGTCGCGGGCGCGCTGCAGCGCGCGCAAATTGCCGCGGTCGCTGTCGTGCAGGCGATCCGCGCCGCCGCCATCGTGGAAATTGTCACCCAGCGCGATCACGCAACGCGGCGCATAGCGCGCGATCAGCAGGCCCAGCCGCGCCAGCGTCGCCGCGCTATCGTAAGGCGGCAGCAACACGCCGCGTTTGGCGAAGCTCGAGCCTTTTTCCAGATGCAGGTCGGAGACAACGAGCAGGCCTTCCTCCGGCCAATAGAGCGCGCCGCCGCAATCGGCGACGACGCTGACGCCGGCAATGCGTAGCTCCCCTCCCCCTTGTGGGGAGGGGTTGGGGGTGGGGTTTTTGGCAACGTGCGACTGCATTGCCGTTAACACCCCCACCCGGCTCGCTGCCCTCGCCACCCTCCCCCACAAGGGGGGAGGGTAAGAGCCGCATGCGATCGCAAAATCCTCACCCCATCGCCTCCTTCACCAATTCGTCGGCGGCTTCCGCCAGCAGCACATCCGAGGCCTCGCCATAAACCGACTCGCGGCCGATCTCCAGCATCACCGGCACGGCGAGCGGAGAAACGCGGTCGAGCGGTTTGTGGATGATTCGACCCTTGATGCGCGCCAGCATGGTGCCAAGACGGCGGATGTCGAGCAAGCCCGTGGCGGCATCCGCCCGCGCGGCGCGCAAAAGCACGTGGTCGGGCTGGTGCTTGCGCAGCACGTCATAGACCAGATCGGTCGAGATGGTGACCTGCCGGCGGGATTTTTCCTCGCCCGGAAAGCGGCGCTCGATCAGTCCGGCGATGATGGCGCAGGTGCGGAAGGTGCGCTTCATCAGCGCCGATTCCGCGAGCCAGGCTTCCAGATCGTCGCCCAGCATGTCCTCGTCGAACAGCGCCGCCAGCGACAATCGGCCGTCCTCGATCGCCTGGCCGACATCGCCCAGGGTCCACACCGCCAAGGCATATTCGTTGGCGACAAAGCCGAGCGGGCGCAGCCGCGCGCGCTCCAGCCGGCGCGTCAGCAGCATGCCCAGCGTCTGGTGCGCGAGCCGGCCTTCGAACGGATAGCAGACCAGGTGATGCTTGTTGGCGCGCGGAAAGGTCTCCACCAGCAGATCGCCCGCCGGCGGCAGCAGTGAGCGCCATTCCTGGATCTCCAGCCATTCGCGCACCTGTTGCGGCAGCGCGCGCCAGGCGTGGTGATCGGCGATGAGATCGCGCACGCGCGCGGCGAGATAAGTCGAGAGCGGGAACTTGCCGCCTTCGTAAGCCGGGACTTTCGGGTCTTCGTCCGCGGCGCGCGAGACATAGACTTCGTCCTCCACCAGCGCTTCGTAGCGCAGGATTTCGCCGGCGAAGACGAAGGTGTCGCCGAACGCGAGCGTCTCGATGAAATATTCCTCCACCTGCCCGAGCAGCCGCCCGCCGCGCGGGATGGCGGTCTTGGCCCCGCGCGAGCGTACCAGCCGCACCTTCAGCATGTCGGCTTCGACGATGGTGCCGACATTCATGCGGTAGCGCTGCGCGATGCGCGGGTGGGTGATGCGCCAGCGCCCGTCCTGCCCCTGACGGATTTTGGCGAAGCGCTCATAGGCTTTGAGCGCATAGCCGCCGGTGGCGACGAAATCGACCACGTCGTCGAAATCCTTGCGGGTGAGCGCGGCATAAGGCGCGGCCGCGCGGATTTCGCCGTAAAGATCATCGCTGCGGAAAGGCTCGCCCACCGCACAGCCGAGCACATGCTGCGCCAATACATCGAGCGCGCCGGTGCGCGCGGGCGGCGTGTCCTGCGCATTGTCCGCGACCGCGCCGAGCGCGGCGTGACACTCCAGCACCTCGAAGCGGTTGGCCGGGATCAGCACCGCGCGGGATGGCTCGTCGAGCCGGTGATTGGCGCGGCCGATGCGCTGCATCAGGCGCGAGGAGCCTTTCGGCGCGCCCACATTGATGACGAGATCGACATCGCCCCAATCCACGCCGAGATCGAGCGACGACGTGCAGACCACCGCGCGCAGCTTGCCCACCGCCATGGCGTCCTCCACGCGGCGGCGCTGGCCGACATCGAGCGAGCCGTGATGCAGCGCAATCGCGAGGCTGTCGTCGTTCATGCGCCAGAGGTCCTGGAACAGGCCTTCCGCCTGGCTTCGGGTGTTGACGAAAATCAGCGTGGTTTTGTGCCGCTTGATCAGATCGTAGATTTCGCCCAGCGCATGGCGCGCGCCATGCCCGGCCCAAGGCAGATGCTCCTTGGTATCGAGCATCGATACTTCCGGCGGGGCGGCGCCTCCGGCGATGACGAGATCGGCGCGCGCTTCACCGTCCACCGGCTGCGGCAGCAGGAAGCGGCAGAGATCGTCCGGCTCAGCGACGGTGGCGGAAAGCCCGACGCTGGTGAGCTGGGGCGCCAGGCGAAACAGCCGCGCCAGCCCGAGCGAGAGCAGGTCACCGCGCTTGGAGGTGACCAGCGAATGCAATTCGTCCAGCACCACGCGCCGGAGCGAGCCGAACAGAAAAGGCGCATCGGCGGAAGCGAGCAGCAAAGCGACCTGTTCCGGGGTGGTGAGCAGGATGTCGGGCGGATCGCGGCGCTGGCGCTGGCGCTTCGACACCGGCGTGTCGCCGGTGCGCGTCTCCAGCCGGATGGGCAGGCCCATTTCCGCCACCGGCGTTTCCAGGTTGCGCGCGATGTCGACCGCCAGCGCCTTCAGCGGCGAGATGTAGAGCGTGTGCAGCCCGCCTTCGCGGCGGATGTCGCGGCCGGTGGAGACGAGCTTCTTTCCTCCGCTGCGCGCCGTCGGGCGCTCCGCGCTCAACTCCACCAGCGTGGGCAGAAATCCCGCCAAAGTCTTGCCCGCGCCGGTGGGCGCAATCAGCAGCGCCGAGCGCCCCGCCTCCGCCTTGGCCAGCAGGTCGAGCTGGTGCGTACGCGGAGTCCAGCCGCGCGCCGCGAACCATTTCTCGAACGGTTCCGGCAACAAGGGCTTGGTTTCGATGCGCTCCAGCAAGGTCATTCGCTTTTCGCCACGGCCACCGCGATCAGCCCGGGCACCGGGAAACCCTTTTCCGTGCGGGTCGAGGCGGAATCGAGGCCGAGCAGCTTCAGCCCGGCGCCTTCCAGCGCGCCGCGGACATGGCCGGCACTGTGGGAAAAACGCAGAGCCTCACCGAGCTCGACGCCTTCGCCGTCATTGCTCTCCACGCTGAAAGCAAACAGCCCGCCGCGAGCGAGCACGGCGGAGACCGCACGCGCGACCGGTGCGAGGTCGGGCAGATAGGCGAAGACGTCGGCCGCGAGGATCAGGTCGTAACTGTTTCCGACGTGCGTTTCTGCGGCCAGAAATTCCAGCAGGTCGCCGACTTCGAGCCGGTCATAGATGTTCTTCTGTCGCGCCTGCTCGATCATGCGCGGCGACAGATCGACGCCAACCAGCGCGTCCACTTTCGCGCGAAAGGCCGCGCCTGCGAGACCGGTGCCGCAGCCGATATCCAGCATCGCCGCAAAATGCATCGCTCGCCCGGCATCGCGCGCCGCCGCTTCCACCCCCGCCAGCAACAGCATGGGCGCGGAATAATTGAGCCCTTCCGTCAGCGAGCGGTCGAAGTCCGGTGCATAATGATCGAACAGCGTGCGCACATAGGCGGGGGGCATGCCGCTCGGCTCCGCTGCTTTCAGCCGCATGAGATTGACGAGAGCGCCGTGGCGATCGTCCGGATCGGCCTCGCGCGCCTTGCGATAGGCTGCTGCGGCGGCGTCCGCATCGCCGAGCTTTTCGCGCAGCTCTCCCAGTGCGAACCAGGCCGAGGCATAGCCCGGCGTCAGTTCCAGCGCCTGTTCCAGAAGGTCCGCCGCGCCCGCCAAATCACCCTTGGATTCCAGGTCCTGCGCCCAGGCATAGCGCCGGTCGGCGATCAGGTCGCCGGAGGACAGGAACAGGGTGGAAAGCAATTGCACGCGTCACCTCAAGGCTCGCAGAAGCGAAAGCAAAGCATATCTAGGGTTTATGCGTCCCGAAGACATCCTTCTGCCCACCCCGTCCGGCGTCTGCTGCAAACGCGGCGGCTTTTACATCGATCCGACGCGGGCGGTGGACAAGGCGCTGATCACCCATGGCCATTCCGACCACGCCCGCGCCGGCCATGGCGCGGTGCTGGCCACGCAGGAGACGCTGGATATCATGCGGCTGCGTTACGGCGACAATTTTGCCGGCCGCACCCAGGCGGTGACATACGGCGAGACGATCGACCTCAACGGCATCAAGGCGACGTTCCATCCTGCGGGCCATGTGCTCGGCTCGGCGCAGATCGCGGTGGAATGCGGCGGCATGCGCATCGTCGCCTCGGGCGACTACAAGGACGTGCCCGATCCGACCTGCGCGCCGTTCGAGCTGGTACCGTGCGATGTCTTCATCACCGAGGCCACCTTTGGCCTGCCCGTGTTCCGACATCACGATGCCGAAGGTGAAATCGAAAAATTGTTGCGCTCGGTCGCGCTGTTTCCCGAACGCGCGCATCTGGTCGGCGCCTATTCGCTCGGCAAGGCCCAGCGCGTGATCGCCATGCTGCGGCGGGCCGGCTACGACAAGACGGTCTATCTGCACGGCGCGATGGAGAACATCACCAACTATTACGTGACGCGCGGCATCGATCTCGGTCCGCTCGAACTGGTGCGCGGCGCGAAAAAGCCCGAGCTTGCCGGAACGGTTACGCTGGCGCCGCCATCGGCGATCAAGGATATCTGGACGCGGCGCTTTCCGGATCCGGTGGCCTGCTTTGCTTCGGGATGGATGCGCGTGCGCGCGCGTGCGCGGCAGGGGCAGATCGAATTGCCGCTGGTGATTTCCGACCACGCCGACTGGGACGGCCTGACCGACACCATTGCCGCCACCGGCGCAGGCGAGGTCTGGGTCACGCATGGGCAGGAAGATGCGCTGGTGCATTGGGCGACGACGCGCGGGTTGAAGGCGCGGCCGCTCGATATCGTCGGCTACGGCGATGAGGACGAGACCGACGGGGTGAGCAATACGGACGGTGAAGCGGGCACGGAGGGACTCCCTCTCCCCGGCGGGGAGAGGGCCAAGGTGAGGGGGGACAAGACTCTCGATAGTCCCGAACTCCCTCATCCGCGCCCTGGGCGCGACCTCTCCCCCACGGGGAGAGGTGAAGAAAGCAACGGCAGCAAATGAACCGCTTCGCCGAATTGCTCGACCGCCTCGCTTATGAGCATGGGCGCAACAACAAGCTGCGCCTGATGACGGAATATTTCCGCACCACGCCCGACCCGGAGCGCGGCTACGCGCTGGCGGCGCTCGCGGGCGCTCTGTCGTTCCAATATGCCAAGCCCGGCATGATCCGCATGCTGATCGCCGAGCGCACCGATCCGGTGCTGTTTGCGCTGTCGCACGATTATGTCGGCGATCTCTCCGAGACCATCGCGCTGATGTGGCCGGCGGATCCCCATCACCGGCCAAACGCCACGCCTTCGCTTTCCGACGTGGTCGAAACGCTGTCCACGCTCGGCAAAGCGCAGCTGCCCGCGCAGCTCGCGCGCTGGCTCGACGCGCTGGACGAAACCGGCCGCTGGGCGCTGCTCAAGCTGATCACCGGCGGCTTGCGCATCGGCGTCTCCGCGCGGCTGGTGAAGACCGCCGCCGCAGCGCTCGGCGACAAGGACCCGCACGAGATCGAACTGCTCTGGCCGGGCCTGAGGCCGCCTTACACCGAGCTGTTCGCCTGGCTGGAGGGGCGAGCCGACAAGCCGCTCAACACCGACCCCATACCGTTCCGTCCCGCCATGCTGGCGCATGCGATCGAAGCGGCGGATTTTTCCACGCTCGATCCCTCGCATTACCTGGCGGAGTGGAAATGGGACGGCACCCGCGTGCAGGCCGTGACCGGGCGGAACGAGCACGGCGAGACCGTTACGCGGCTTTATTCCCGCACCGGCGAAGATGTTTCAAAAAGCTTCCCGGATCTCGTCTCCGCGCTGCGCCTTCCAGGCACCATTGACGGCGAACTTTTGATCATGCGCGACGGGCGCGTGCAGTCTTTCAATGAGTTGCAGCAGCGGCTCAACCGCAAGGCGGTCACGCCCAAGCTGATGGCGGAATTTCCCGCGCATCTGCGCGCCTATGACCTGCTGGTCGACGGCAGCGACGATTTGCGCGAGCAGCCATTCGCCGAGCGCCGGGTGCGGCTGGAGAAATTCATCACCCGGCTTGGCGACCCGCGTGTCGATCTCTCTCCGCTGGTGCATTTCACCACCTGGGAGCAATTGGCCGCCGCGCGCGCCGATCCCAAGTCTGCCGGCGCGGGCGACGATGCCGCCGCGGTGGAGGGCATCATGCTCAAGCGCCGCGACGCGCCCTACCTGCCGGGACGGCCGAAAGGCCAGTGGTGGAAATGGAAACGCGATCCTTTCACCATCGATGCGGTGCTGATGTATGCCCAGCGCGGCCATGGCAAGCGCTCGTCGTATTATTCCGACTATACCTTTGGCGCCTGGACGACCGAGGACGGCGAGGACGTGCTGGTGCCGGTGGGCAAAGCCTATTTCGGTTTCACCGACGAGGAACTGTTGCAGATCGACCGTTTCGTCCGCCGCAACACCATCGAGCGTTTCGGCCCGGTGCGCGAAGTGGTGCATGACCGCGACAAGGGTCTGGTGCTGGAAATAGCCTTCGAGGGCTTGCAGCGATCGAGCCGCCACCGCTCCGGCGTCGCCATGCGGTTTCCCCGCATCAGCCGATTGCGTTGGGACAAGCCGCCGGGTGAAGCCGACCGGCTGGAAATTTTGGAGAAGATGCTGGAAGGCATCGAAGGCGCGCAAACCGGATTGGCGCTGCCGAAACCGAAGCGCGGCGCCAGCGCATGATCCGGCGAAGTGGGAACCGGTTCGCCGGTAGGATCATGCGCCAAGTTAACAAGTAAGCGCGCGAACCGCAGATAAGTGTACGCAATCTGCGCAAGCTTGATTGCTTTCCGCAAAACCGCTGGCTGATCGCGCGCGTAATCGTGATATACGAAATTGCAGAGGGAGAGTGTCATGACGAACGACTATGTCAGCCGTTTTCTGGGCGGTCCGCCGCTGGCGGTGCTTGGCCGTCTTGTGCTGCTGTCGATCCTGGTCGGCGTCGTGATGCACGCGATCGGCTTCGATCCGTGGAACATCATCCAGAGCGTGCGCCGGCTGTTCCTGCATCTCTGGGACATGGGTTTCGACCTGGTGGTCTGGCTCTGGCGCTATTTCCTGCTTGGCGCGGCCATCGTCATCCCGATCTGGCTGATCGTGCGTCTGGCCAGGGCGCCGCGGGAGCGGCCGCCGCCCGCCTGAACCGGCATAAAGCCCGAGAAAAAGCTGGACGCGCGCGCTTTCGGGCTATAATTCCTATTATCGGATAATAGTCTCGAAATCGAGGCCGCGCCCATGCTGACCCACGCCCAGATCTGGAGCGCGCTCGACCGGCTGGCCGCGCGTTCGGGCCTCTCCGCTTCGGCGCTCGCCAAGCGCGCCGGCCTCGATCCCACCACCTTCAACCGCTCCAAACGCATCACCCCGGATGGCCGCCCGCGCTGGCCATCGACCGAGTCGGTCGCCAAGGCGCTCGCCGCCACCGGCACCACGATCGATAGCTTCGTGGGCCTGATCACAGAAAACGGCGGCGCCGCGACTCAGGCGGTGCCCTTGATCGGCTTTGCCGAAGCGGGCGTGGGCGGCTATTTCGACGACGGCGGCTTTCCGGTCGGTAAGGGCTGGGACGAGATCGCCTTCCCTGCCGTCAACGACGAGCACGCCTATGCGCTGGAAATTTCCGGCGACTCCATGATTCCGGTCTACCGCGACGGCGACGTGATCATCGTCTCGCCCGGCGCGCCCATCCGCCGCGGCGACCGCGTCGTGGTCAAGACGAAGAAGGACGAGGTGATGGTGAAGGAGTTGAAGCGGCGGACATCAAAGACCATCGAATTGCAATCGATCAATGCCGAGCATCCCGACCGCACGCTCGCCATCTCCGACGTGGAGTGGATCGCCCGCATCGTCTGGGCAAGCCAATAGCATGTCCGCACCATTTCAATCTTGCGCTTGCCAGCTGCATCGCCGCCGCTTCCTGCAATTGGCAGGCGGGGCCGGTCTCGCCGGGGCTTTTCCTCTTTGGGCCGCCGCGGCGCCGATTCCGGCGGCGGAAATGAAGGCGCTGCTCTTGATCTGCAACGAGCCGCACGTCTGGCAACACGCCAATAACTACATGAAAGGCCGCCAGCTGACGGGCAAATACCAGCCGGTCGAAGTGGAAGGCGCGGCCATCGGGCTGGTCGCGGAACAATACCAGGCGTCGCGCCAGGCTTTCTGGGAAACGCTGATGTCCGCCACGACCTGGCAGCAGACCCGCAAGGTCATCGCGCTCAACCACCGCGGCTGCGCGGCGATGAAGATCGCCTATGGCCTCACCAAGAGCAGCGACAAGCTGATCGAAACCGAGACGCATCGTTACGCGCTGCAGGAATTCCGCCGCCAGATGGCGGAACGGCTTCCCGACGTGGAGGTAGAGACCGGGCTGATCGGCCTCGACGGCAAGGTCGAGCTTCTCGGCGAGCCGCGCTTCGGACCCGATCCTACAAGCCCGAGCCCCACTGCGCCCAGTAAAGCCAAGCCGCGCGCGCCAGATAAACGGCGCTGACCAGGAAGATCAGCTTGCGCGTCCATTGGCGGAAGCTGTGGTCGGTCATGCGGTTGACCACCAGCGGCGCCAGCATGGTGCCGGCGATGGCCAGCACCGCGGCAGGAATGAAAAACCACAGGGGGATGGCGTCTTCTATTCCGGCGAGCGTGCCGAAATAGAAGATCCGCATCAGGTTGCCCACGCTCTGACAGAAGGACTTGGTGGCGATCGTGGCGTGGCGGCCGACCTCGCTCTTCTGAAAAAATATGTCCATGAACATGCCGCCGTTGCCGGCCATGAGCTGGATCGACGTCGTCGTCACGCCCGTCAGTATCGGCACCCCGCGCCATTGGATGCTGGGATGAAAATTTCGCGGCAGCAGCTCCACCATCCAGGGCATCAAGCCGAGCAGCAGATAGACAAGCGCCTTGCTCGGCAGGAAAGCGATGTAGCGCAGCGCGAGCAAGGCGACTAATGCGCCGAGCGTGTACTGAAACCAGATCGGCCAGTTGATGTGTTTCCACCACGTCACGACGCGCCAGATGTTACTTGCCGCCGACAGGATGGAGAACAGGATCATCCCGGTGGAGACGTCGAAGAAAACCAGCAGCACGCCCAGCAGGATCATGCCGCCGGCCATGTTGAAGACGCCGGAGATAAAAGACGAAAGGAAGATGGCCGCGCCGAGGACGCCGAGGGAAAACATCTAGCGGCCGCGCCTCACGCCGATCTCTCTTCTCCCTCTCCCCGGTGGGGAGAGGGCCGGTGTGAGGGGGTTCCGACCATCGATAGTCACCCGGCGCACACCGCGGTTAAGCTTGCGCAGACTGCATAGACTTGTCTGCGTGTGCGCCACCCTCTCCCCACGGGAGAGGGAAAAGAAAACATCGTGCGGATCATCCCTCACGCCGATCTCGCCAGCGCGCCGTCGATCATGTCGATCGTGTTCGTCAGCCCATAGACGGCAACGAAAGAGCCGAAGCGCGGGCCTTTTTCCTGCCCGAGCAGCACCTGATAGAGCATGTTGAACCAGTCGAGCGAAACGCCGGGTTTGCCGTCCTTGGCCTTTTTGTTGTGATCGAGGAAGGGTTCCCGCCGGCCGATTTCATAAACTACGTCCTGGATCTGCTCGGCGGTCGCCTCCGCCGGCAGCTGCGCCAGTGCGTCGCGCAGATCGATCAGCGCTGCGCGTTCGGTTTCCGTCGGCTCGCGGAATTTCTTGGTGGGCAGCACGAAGTCGCGGAAATAATGGATCGCGTAGCCGACCAGCGCATCGAGCTTGGGATGCGTCTTGGGCGTGACGCCGGGCCGATAGCGGCCGATGAAGCCCCACAAGGTTTCGGCATTCTCGGCGTTGGAGGACGACACCAGCGTGAGCAGCATCTGGAAGGTGATCGGCATATCCGCTTTCGGCGGCTTGCCGGCATGGATATGCCAGACCGGATTGGAGAGCTGCTGCTTCGGCTCCTGCCGGGCGTAGCCGTCGAGATGCTGTTGATATTCGTCCACCGTGCGCGGGATCACGTCGAAGTAAAGCCGCTTCGCCGCCTTCGGCTCGCGATACATGAACAGCGAGAGCGACTCCGGCGAGGCATAGCGCAGCCATTCGTCGATGGTGAGCCCATTGCCCTTGGATTTGGAGATCTTCTGCCCCTTCTCGTCCAGGAACAGCTCGTAATTGAATCCCTCCGGCGGCATGCCGCCGAGCGCCTTGCAGATTTCGCCCGAAAGTTTCACCGAGTCGATCAGGTCCTTGCCCGCCATCTCGTAATCGACGCCGAGCGCGATCCAGCGCATGGCCCAATCCGGCTTCCATTGCAGCTTGCAGCGCCCGCCGGTGACCGGCGTGGTCACGGATTGCTTGGTATCGGTATCTTCGTAGGTAATGGTGCCCGCCCTGGCGTCATGCGCGGTGACCGGCACCTGCAGCACCACCCCGGTCTTGGCGTCGATCGGCAGGAAGGGCGAATAGGTCTGCGCCCGCTCCTCGCGCAACGACGGCAGCATGATCGCCATCACCTTGTCGAAGCGCTCCAGCACCTTCAGCAGGGCCTCGTCGAAGCGCCCCGAGGTGTAGCATTGCGTCGACGACATGAATTCGTATTCGAAGCCGAAGTGATCGAGGAAGGCGCGCAGCCGCGCGTTGTTGTGCTCGCCGAAGCTCGGATGCGTGCCGAACGGATCGGGCACCTGCGTCAGCGGCTTGCCGAGATGCTTCGCCAGCAACTGCTGGTTCGGCACATTGTCCGGCACCTTGCGCAGTCCATCCATATCGTCGGAAAAGGCGACCAGCCGCGTCTTGATCTTGTCGTCGGTGAGGACGCGGAAGGCGTGGCGCACCATGGTGGTGCGCGCGACCTCGCCGAAGGTGCCGATATGCGGCAGGCCCGAAGGGCCATAGCCGGTCTCGAAGATCACCTCATCCTTCGGCTTGCGCTTGAGCCGCGCAATGATCTTCCTGGCTTCCTCGAACGGCCAAGCCGTGGAGGTTTCGGCGATCTCGCGCAGGCTCGGCGTGGCTACCGTTTCACTCATGCTCATCAATAAGGGCTGATCGGGAAATAACGCAGCCAGAGGTCGGTGAACTTGCCCTGCTCCCACAGCCGGAAAAGGGCCCAGTTCAGCGCCTGGCGCAAGAGGTCGTTGCCGCGGCGCACGGCGACGCCGATGCCTTCGCCGAAATAACGGCTCTCCATGAAGGGGCCGCCGCGAAAGACGCAGCAGTTGGCGGAGTCGGTGCCGTTCAGCCAGAAGGCAAGCGAGATGCCGTCGCCGAACAGCAGCTCGGCTTCGCCCCGCCGCAGGGCGTCGCGCGCGGCCTCGGCCGTGTGATAGGGCTTCACCTCGACTTCGGTGAACAGCGCGCGCAGATAGGCTTCATGCGCGGTCCCGGCGACCACTGCGACCCTGCGGCCCTCGAGCTTTTCCGGCCAGACTTCCTCGATCGGCGTCTCCCGCTTCGCCACGAAGCGTGCGGGCGTGCGGTAGTAAGGGTCGCTGAAATCGACGCGCTTGCGCGTTTCCGGCGTGGCCGCGATGGACGCGATTACCGCGTCGCCCTGATTGACCGCGAGCGCATCCAGCAGCGTGTCGAAGCGGCGCATCTGGATCGTGCATTGGACCTTGATCTCCTCGCAGATCATGCGCGCAAGATCGACGTTGAAGCCGGCCGGGTTGCCGTCCGGCCCGGCGTAATTGAAGGGCGGGTAGTCGACTTCGGTCAGGAAGCGGATGCCGGTCAGCCGCGACAGGTCGGGCCGCTCGGGCCGCCGCTTCGCGTCCCAGAAGCCGGGGATCGCAACGCCGATGCCGGGATTGGCCTGGGCGGCGGCACGGCTGGCTTGCGCATCCGCCAGCAACAGGCCGCCGGCCAACAGGCCCGCCATCAGCGCGCCATGGCGGCGTCCGCGTGGGGTCGCGCGAGGGCTTGCGGCGGCGGTCAGGGAAAAATGCATTCGGCTCGGCCCGGCTAGCGCATGATCCGGCGAAGTGGGAACCGGTTCGCCGATAAGATCATGCGCCGCTTTAATAAGTTAGCGCGCGAGCCGCAGATAAGTCTACGCAATCTGCGCAAGCTTGATTGCTTCCGCAAAACCCGTAGCACTTTTGCTGATCGCGCGCGATCGCCGCCCGCTTATAGACGAATTGCCGAGGGGTTCCAGTGGGTTTGGCGCTACCCCGCGTGGCCGGCGGCGCGGCTAGAAATAGCGCCGCAAATCCGCCGCCGAATCTTCCGGCCGCCGCTTGAGATTGAACGGCGCGACGAAGCGGCCTTCCTTGTCCATCAGATAAACCAGCGCGGTGTGGTCCATGGTGTAGCTGCCGTCCGGGTTCTGCACCTTTCGGGCATAGGCGCGATAAGCCCTGATCACGCCATCCACCGCCGCCTCGTCGCCGGTCAGTCCACGCAAGTGCGGATCGAAGCTGGACAGGTAATTCTTTATCGCCTCGGGCGTATCGCGCTCCGGATCCACCGTGACGAACAGCGCCGCGGCGCGATCGGCATCCGGTCCTAGGTTGCGGAAGACTTCGGAAATATCGAACAGCGTGGTGGGGCAGACGTCCGGACAATGCGTGAAGCCGAAGAAGACGAGGAAGGGCTTTCCCTTCACGTCCTGTTCGGTCACCGGGCGGCCGTTCTGGTCGATGAGCTTGAACGGCCCGCCAACCGCGGACGCCTGCGGCGCCGGCACGCTGCCGCGTTGCGCCACGAGCAGCACCACGCCCAGGCAGAGCACCAGGCCGGCCACGAAGGCCGCGATGATGAGAATGAGACGCGATGCCTGCGCCGTCATCGTTCAGGTCCCGTTGTCCGGATAGCTAGAAGCAGTAGGCCAGGCCGGCCGCGATCATCTCATAGAACACCGCGGTGCCGTAATAGGCCCACAGCGTGGCGGCGCTGCCAAGCAGAACGGCCAAGGCAGCCGAGACGGCAAGGACAGGCGACAACCGCCCGGAAGAAGCGAGCGCGGTATTCGGCAAGGCGCCCTCCTGCGGCTCCTGCATTCAGCGCGACAGCAAGCCGCGCTGAACCCTCGCCTGTGGTTTCCGCTCGGAAGGGGGAATTCGAGGCGGGGCTCGCCCTTACATAGGCTTTCGCGCGCGGGCGAACAATGTCCCGTCCGCGCTGCGGGTCCGGCCCACATTGCTGCCGCTGCCGGCAACTTGCGTGGGGGAATCGCAGGTCGCGTACATCGACGCGAGCTCCTTGCCGCGGAGGTAGATCATCTGCCGCTTCAGGCCGCCGTGGCGGTTGATCCAGTTGCGGATCTGCGTGGGGTAGATTTCCCAAAGCAGGCGGGTGCCTTCCGCGCTGTAGACCGTGCGGCCGCCCGGAGCCAGATTCCAGGCCGCATGGAAGCCGAGATTGGCGCGCGAGGTTACGCAGATGCGGTCCTTCGGCACGGTGCCGAGTACCAGCGTGCAGGCGGAGAGACAGGTCCCGTCGATAATGACGCGCGATCCGGAGTCGCGGACCATGGCAAATTGCTGGAGATAGGGGCCGATCTGGCCGCCGCGGTCCTCGGCGATGCGGAATTGGGCGGATGCAGAAGACACCCCGCCCAGCGTGGCAACAGCCAGAATTAAAGCCGCAGAAATCCCCCGCATTGCCCCCACTCCCCCTGTTGTGGGCCCTTATGGGCCGCTTGATTTCTTTTTAGCCGCTTCGGCCCTCGCGGCCTATGGCTGCCCGGGCACATTCCCAGATTTAATTCGTGTCCGCGGAACTTTTCGCCGTGAACCTTAATTGTGGTTTCTTATCAGGGTTAAAGCCGGGCTTTGTGGCACGGGAATGGCCGTTACTTGATTGTTTTCACGAACAGGCCGGCGCGCAATTGTGGCGCGCCGGTTTTCTATTTCACTTGATGAAGGTGCCATTGCGCAGTTCCGCTACCGCCTGCTGCAGCTCCGCCTGGGTGTTCATCACAATCGGCCCATACCAGGCCACCGGCTCCTCGATCGGCTTGCCGGAGATCAGCAGAAAGCGAATGCCTTCCTCGCCCGCCTGCACCGTCACCTCGTCTCCGCTGTCGAACAGAATGAGCGAGCGGTTGCCGGTCCGCTCACGGACCAGGATATCGCCGCCGTCGCTGCTCTTTTCCGTCAGCACGCCGAAAGGCTGCGATGCCGCGCCGAAAATGCCGGACCCTTCGAATACGTAGGCGAACCCGTGACGCTCCACCTCCACCGGCAGGGTCTTGTGCCTGCCGGCGGGGACGAAGACATCGAGGTATCGCGGATCGGCGGCAACGCCCTCGACCGGCCCGCGCTTGCCCCAGAAGTCGCCGCAAACCACCCGCACCCGCGTGCCGTCGTCGTCCACGATCTCCGGAATGGTGGCGGCGGGAATGTCCTGGTAACGCGGTGCCGTCATCTTCAGCGAGGACGGCAGGTTGGCCCAAAGCTGAAAGCCGTGCATGCGCCCCTGGCTGTCGCCCTCCGGCATTTCCTGATGCATGATTCCACTGCCGGCGGTCATCCACTGCACATCGCCGGCGCCGAGCGCGCCGCGATTGCCGAGGCTGTCGCCATGGTTCACCGAACCCGCGAGCACATAAGTGATGGTCTCGATCCCGCGATGCGGATGCCAGGGGAATCCGGCGGCGTAATCGTCCGGCCGATCGTTGCGGAAATCGTCGAACAGCAGGAAAGGATCGAAAGCGCTGGTCTCGCCAAATCCGAAGGCGCGGCGCAACTTCACGCCAGCGCCTTCAATGGCGGGCTTGGATTGGCTGATGCTTTTGACCGGTCGAATAGACATGACGGGACCTCTCGGATAAGCGCCCGTGCCGCCGGCCTCGCAGGCCCGCGACGGCGCCGCGTCGGTTACTGTCTGATACCTGGGCTAGATAGAAGACCCCGGCGGATCGGCAAGAAGGCACACCGGTGATACCGGGCCTCCCAAAGACCGCCGGGGCGAAGGTCCAGTCCGCGCCCGCTCAGATCGGCTATACCCCGAAGATCTTGGTGTAGCGCGCCTTGATCTGTTCGCTCTGCGCTTCCACGCCGGCCGGATCATCCTTCATCAGCTTGATGTCCTTGAGCGCCGTGCGGCCTGGCTTTTGCTTCACCAGCGCGTGCACGGAATGCTGCCCGGTGAAATCGACCAGCAGTTGCTGGGTTTCGGCCGCGTAGAGGAAGCTGCGCAACAGGCGCCCGGCATTCGGATTGGGCGCGGACGTGAACACGCCGTTCGGGCCCACGATCAGGGGCGTGCCTTCGGTCGGATACACCACCTCGACGGGCCGGCCCGCCTCCTTGAGCTGGACGAGATTGTAGTCGTTGCCGTCCGCCATCACCGCGCGCTCGCCAAGTTCGAGCTTCTTCGGCGGATCGGTGGACGACTGCACCTGCATCACGCGCTGCTTGGCGAGCTTCTCGAAATATTCCCAGCCGAGATCCCGCGCGATCTGGAAGGTCGCGGTCATGATCGTACCGCTGAAGCCTGGGTGGGCCTTCACCATCTTGCCGGCCCATTTCGGATCGAGCAGATCGGCGTAGCTTTTGGGCGCCTCCTCCGCTTTCACCAGATTGGTGTTGTAGCCGATCGAGCACAGCCAGATGCGCGTTGTCGCAAACAGTCCGTCCGGATCGCGGTGCTCGGCCGGGAAATGCTGCGCGATCTCCTCCGGCACATAGGGCGCGAGCAATCCCTCACGCTTCCAGACGACGAAATGGGCGGCATCCGCGCTGTCGACCAGGTCGACCACGAAAATGCGGCTGGCACGCTCCTGCGCGATGCGCTGGAAGTTGCGCTCCGAGCCCGAGCGCTCGAGCCGCACGGCGATGCCGGGATATTTCGCTTCGAACGCCTTCGCCAGCCGCGTGCAGACCGGCAGGTCCATCGCCGAGTACCAGACGACCTTGCCTTCCTTCTTCGCCGCCTCGAGCAGCGCCGGCGTCACCGGCTCGGGCGGCGGCGCGGCGGCCAGCACGCGGGCCGAGAATCCGGCGCCCGCGAGCAATACGCCCGTGCCGAGCGCGCCGGTGCCTTTGAGCACCTGACGGCGGGACCATGTCGAATGTTTCATCGGGGGCCTCCTCCTGTCGCTTTTTTGCTCGTCTAGCCAGCATGCCCAGCATGACCAGAGATCGGCGGGAAGGCCAGCCTTCTGTTGAGCTGCACCGGGCTCCGATTTTGGAATACCAGCTACAAGCAGCTTTTTACGGAGCGCCTAGTTGGGGTACTGCAACGGATTCACTGTTTCCTCACTAACCGATGCTGATATGATCCGGACGATCCGAACCTATACAAAGAAAATTGGATGCTGTGGTTAAGTTGGCCTCTAACTGAGAACGGGTTGCGCGGGAGTTCCTCTCAATTCCCGTAATTTTTCTAGGAGCTCTACTTCCGAGAATGGCTTGCGCAACAGTGAGAGTGTCGTCTCCACCTCCAGTGAGGCCGATGCAAGGAGCACCGTGAGACTTGGACGGATCTGCAACGCCTGCTCGCCAAGTGCTATGCCATTGAGGCCGAGCGGCAGTTCAACATCCGAAAGCAATATGTCGACAGGCCCTCCCGCCGATAGAAGAGCAAGCGCCTCGATGCCGTTCCGCACAGAAACTGTGATATATCCGAGCTCCTCCAGCATATTGCTTATCGCCTTCCGCACCTCCTCTTTGTCCTCTACAACAAGCACCACTTCCTTTGTCGCTGGCACTGGCTCCAGGACGGAAGCTTCCCCTTGAGCTTTCTTTGGCTCCCCCTCCGCGCGGGGCAAGTACATCCGGACAGCAGTGCCATTTCCTACTTCGCTCTCCACATATATGCTGCCGTTCGACTGTTTGACGAAGCCGAACACTTGGCTCAAACCCAAACCTGAGCCCTTACCGATCTCTTTCGTTGTAAAGAAGGGTTCATAAATGCGAGCCAACGTTTCCGGGGGCATCCCCATCCCGTCGTCGATTACGGCGACACAAACGTAAGGTCCGGCTGGGACCGCGAGGTTGTGAGCCTTTATCTCCTCCTCATCGAGGGTTACGTTCCGCGTCTCCAATATAAGCGTGCCACCGGCTGGCATGGCATCCCGTGCATTTACCACGAGATTGAGGACGGCTGGGTCAAATTGGGAGACATCGACGGCTACGGGCCAAAGCTGCGCGCCAAATCGCGTCTCCACCTTGATAGACTCGGGCAGCATACGGTCCATCCAGGTACGAAGTTTTTTTAGCACCTTGTCGAGATCTACGACTTCAGGATTCAACGGCTGCTGGCGTGAAAAGGCGAGCAACCGTCGAGTAAGGTCGGCTCCGCGATGGGCGGCATCTTCTGCCGCGGCAAGAAGCTGCTTCATAGCGCTTGGATCGCGGCGGCGCTGCAACAGACGCAAACTGCTAATTATTATCTGAAGAAGATTGTTGAAGTCGTGCGCAATGCCGCTACTGAGGCGCCCGACAGCGTCCAGCCGTTGTGCCTGAAGCAACGATGCCTCTGCCCGCTTCCGGCGCCCCATCTCCTCGCGCAGAGACACAGCGGTGCGCCGGAGAGATTCACTGGCAGCCGCCTCGGTCCTTGCGCGTTGGAGAGCGATTGAGCCGGCCCAAAACATCGCTCCGCCAAACAGCGCCGCGATAGCGGCTGCCCATGCAAGTTGCCCGTACCAGGTTTGCCGGATGGAATGCTCAGCTTTGCTGTAAAAAACATATACAGGGAATTGGCCCACCTGTGAGTACGCATATAGTCGGTCTATTTTGTCTACGGGAGAAGCAGCGTAGAAAACCCCTTCGTTAGCCAGCGCAATGCGCTTCAAAAATTCACTATCAAGACCAAACTTGATCCCGACCTCCGCAGCCGGGTAGCGCACTAAGAAGTCGCCCTTTTTACCAAGCAAACCGATAGCGAAGTCGCGGTCGCGTGAGTTGATTTCCTCGTAAAACTTCTGAAAATATTCGACGAACGCTGAGCTCCCGATGACCCCATTGAAGGTTCCATCGGAAGAACTCCGGCGGAGGCTAAAATTAAAAATCGGCGCTTTGCTGATTTTGCCTACATAGGCCTGTCCAATATAAAAGCCGACATCGCGCTCTTTCTGCGCGAGGAAGTAATCGCGGTCGGAGAAATCGATCGCCGGCGCGGGAAATACCCGCGTGGTCAGCGGGATGGACCCGTCGGGGCGCATCACGAAAAGTGAACCGAGTTGTTCTTTGGACTCCTGCAGCGTGCGTAATTCTTGCCAAAGACGGCGGGAAGTCTCGATTTCCTGCCAATCCAGTCCTTTGATCTTTTCGTCAGTATAGCGAAGCGCCAGTTCAACCGTTTCGAACGCCTTGAGAGCATGTTCTTGCAGAATGCGATTCTGATGCCGCGCGGCCAGTTCGGCCGCGCTGTATGCGTGTCTGTAGGTAACGACGGCGTAAAGCCCAAAAGCCAGGAGGGGTCCGGCGACCGAACCAATTAACAGCACTCGAATAAGGCGGAGAATGCCGAATGGCGTGGTGGGGCCAGGATAAGGTCCCCTCCGAGCGACAAGCTCATCCACGTTCAGTCTCCCACTTGCCGGCAGCCCAAGCGGACCTTAGCACTTGTGGTTCTCAGAGTCGCGCCCGCGATGCCCGGGACCTGCACCCGCACCGCAGTAAAATTCCTCAATATGGCCGTGGTTTTGGATTTGGATCGAACGTAATTTTGTCGCCTGCGCTGATCTTGCTGGACCCGAGCAGGAAGTTCGGAACCTTCACCCCGGGATCGCCCGACGCGACTTGAAAACGCTCCTTAAGCTTCAACGAGCCTTGACGGAACGAGAGCTCGGCGTTTGAGAACGGCGGCAGCCGCGAAACCGAAGAGGAGCTTTGAGACGAGGCTTACCGGATATGGGACGAGTTCCGTGAAGCTCTGTTGAACACCATCAATGTGCGGACTGAGTATGGGAAGAAGCACGAAGAAGTTGAATACCCAGATGATCGCCAATATGGCGGGCAGCACTTGGTATACGCTGCCGTTCGGCGTGCGACGCGACAGCGTGCGCCATGCAAGGGCGAGAGCGATGCCCAACGCAATGGCGATGATCATATGAATCGCGAGGCCTGATGCCACCGGCGCATCTGTCACGAAAGATGGCGGCAAGCCGGCGCCGATCACGGCGGCGACACCCTGCGCGAGGACGGTCGTATCGGTGCCGGTGAGGGCGCCATAAAAGCCGATCCACAGAATTTCGGCGATGCCGCCGGCCGCCCCCGCGAGACCGCCGATCAGCCAGATCTCGTGATCCAATGCCGTGTTAGTCGCTTTCATCGACTTTCCCCACTGGTTTATTCTCCGCGCCAAGCACGGCCGGTATTTTGTAGAATAAACGGCGAGGAAGTTGCGCCATTGACGTGGATCAATTGCCGCTGAAATCTTCGTTGGGGCCGACGCTTTCGGCGTGCGATGCATGCCAACTTGCGGAAAACACGGAGACTTGGAGCGGGCGAAGGGAATCGAACCCTCGTATGCAGCTTGGGAAGCTGCCGTTCTACCATTGAACTACGCCCGCGCGCCGTCCCTACTATCCGGTTCCAGGGCGTCTTTGGTCAAGCCGAAGCCGTCCGCGGAAATCTCGCCGCGCCTTGCCGCTAGTCGCAGTCGCTTTTCACGCCCAGGCTCCTGGTCGCCTCGATGCAAAGCTCGCTCGGATCGCGGATGCCGCGGCGCACCGCGTCGATGATGCGCTTGGCCATGACCTCCTTGATCAGGTCGGGCTGGCCGGTGTCATGCAGCGACTGCGTCGCGCGCTCGAAGGCCTCGCCCATGATGCGGGTCAGCTCCGGGCCGAAAGCCGCTTCCTGAAAGAGTTGTACAACAGACACTGCTACCCCCTTACCGCGGCCGATCCTAGGCGAGCGGAAGCGAGCGGGCAATGGCGAGGCAAGCCTAGCCGCCGGCGGTCTGCGATCCGCAGATCGCCGGACTTACGCTTGAGCGAAGAGTTTGAAACGGTCGGAGATCAGTATCCCTTCCAGACCATCACCCGCATTTCGTGGTCGCAGGCCCCGCAGTCATAGCGGCGCAGCTCGGCGTCCTCGGCGGCGGGGTGCGGCTCGATCTTGCTCAGCTGCATCTCTTCGCCGCACATGCAGGTGGGCTTCTCGATGGAGCCAGGCGCGAGCACTGTATTCATGGCGGCCATGATCGCGTCTCCTTGTCTGGTCAGATAGCTGGCGACAATTCCCAGCTTGCGCTCGGGTTCCAGTGTCGGAATCCCAACGTTTCGCGGCCATCCTCACGCAGGAGAACGCATCCGCCAAGCAGCCGAACGTCGCACTTGGCAGGCCGTCAGCTTTTGAAATGTTTGGAGAGTTTCAGGCTCTGGGCCTGGTAATTCGAGCCGATGCCTTCGCCGTAAAGCTTGCTCGGGCGCGCCAGCATCTTCTCGTAGACCAGGCGGCCGACGATCTGCCCGTGCTCCAGGATGAACGGCACTTCGCGCGAGCGCACCTCCAGCACCGCGCGCGCGCCGCTGCCGCCGGCGCCCTCGTAGCCGAAACCCGGATCGAAGAAGCCGGCATAGTGCACGCGGAATTCGCCCACCAGCGGATCGAACGGCACCATCTCGGCGGCGAAATCGGGCGGCACCTGCACCGCCTCCTTGGAGGCCAGGATGTAGAACTCGTTGGGATCGAGGATCAGGCTGCGGTCCGGGCGCGCCGACATCGGCTCCCAGAAATCGGCAATGGCATAGCCGGCGCGCCGTTCCACGTCGATCAGTCCGGTATGGCGTTTGGCGCGATAGCCGACGAGGCCGCCGGGCCCAAGGCCGGAGAGATCGACGCCGACTGCAATGCCTTCGCTGACGTCGGCGTTGTCGGCATTCACCAGCCGCTCGCGCTGATGCAGCGCGCGCAGGGCCTCGGCATTGAGCAGTGCATGACCGCGGCGGAAGCGGATCTGCGACAGGCGCGAGCCCTCGCGCACCAGCACCGGAAAAGTCCGCGGACTGATCTCGGCATAGAGCGGCCCATGATACCCCGCCTCAACCCGGTCGAAGCCGCGCGTCTCGTCCGCGATCACGCGGGTGAAGACGTCGAGCCGGCCGGTGGAGCTTTTCGGATTGGCGGCGGCGGCGATGCCGTCGGGCAGCGCCAGGCTTTCGATCAGCGGCACGATATAGACACAGCCCGTCTCCAGCACGGCGCCGTCGGCAAGCGAGATTTCGTGCAGCTTCAATTCGTCGATGCGCTTGGCGACGGTAGTGCGCGGCCCAGGCAGAAAGCTTGCGCGCACCCGGTAAGCCACTTCGCCGAGCCGCAGGTCGAGGCTCGCAGGCTGGATCTGATCGGGAACGAAATCATAGGCGGGAAGAATGCCGCCGTCCTCCGCCAGCGCCGCGATCATGCGGTCCGGCAGGATGCCTTTGTCTTCAACCGAGAAAGAAAGCGGCACGTCGGCTCCACGCGGTAATCCGTCATCCAGAGGTGCGAGTGAGCGTGAGCGAACGAGCCCGCCAAGTCGGCTATCGCCGACTTCGGCACCTTTTGGTCCGATGTCGGGTATACCCGCCATCGGTGGATGATCGGCCGCCGCCCTTCGAGGCCCGCACTGGCGCGCGGACGCCTCAGGGTGACGGAGATGGCTGCGATCTAACCCGATGGGTGTCTTGACGGGAAGATAGCCCGGGCGTATCACCCAAGCTTATCCCGTGGTCATTTGAGCCGGCCGGCTTGCCGCCACGTTAAACAACGAGCTAAAAGGTCGGGGACGCGTGTGCCCGGCCAGGATTTTGTCCTCGGCCGGTTTTTTGTTGGCTGCGCGCATGGTCCGCTTTTGAAATGATCATGCGGCCAGCCTAGAGGAGGCTCGCATGCCCGCGTCGAGCGATCGCGAATATCGTCCCGAGACCCGCCTGCTGCACGCAGGCACACTGCGCTCCCAGTTCGGAGAAACGTCGGAAGCCTTGTTCCTCACCCAGGGCTTTGTTTACGACACCGCCGAAGCCTGCGAAGCGCGCTTCAAGGGCGACGAACCGGGCTATCTCTATTCCCGCTTCTCCAACCCCACCGTGGCGATGTTCGAGGCGCGCATGGCCGCCTTCGAGGGCGCGCAAGCCGCCCGCGCGACCGCCAGCGGCATGGCCGCGGTCACCGCCTCGCTGATGGGACAGTTGCGAGCCGGCGATCACATCGTCGCCGCCAAGGCGCTGTTCGGCTCCTGCCGCTATGTCGTGGAGGATCTGCTGCCGCGCTTCGGCGTCGCTTCCACGCTGGTGGACGGGACCGATCTCGAGCAATGGCGCAAGGCGGTGCGGCCCAATACCAAAACCTTCTTCCTGGAATCGCCGACCAATCCGACGCTCGAGGTGGTTGACCTGCAGGAAGTGGCGAAGATCGCGCATGGCGCGGGCGCCACGCTGGTGGTCGACAATGTCTTCGCCACGCCGCTGTGGCAAAGCCCGCTTCAGCTCGGCGCCGATTGCGTGGTCTATTCCGCCACCAAACATATCGACGGCCAGGGACGCTGCCTCGGCGGCGTCATTCTTGCCTCGGAGGATTTCATCCAGAAGCACATCCATATGCTGCTGCGGCAAACCGGGCCTGCCATGTCGCCGTTCAATGCCTGGGTCTTGCTGAAGGGACTCGAGACGCTGTCCGTGCGCGTGCGACGACAGACCGAGAGCGCGGGCAAAATCGCCGAGGCGCTCGCCGGCCATGCAAGGATCAAACGCCTGATCTATCCCGGCCGCCCCGACCATCCGCAGGCGGCGATCGTACGCAAGCAGATGCGGGCGGGCTCCAATCTCATTGCCTTTGAAGTCGCGGGCGGCAAGGCAGGCGCCTTCCGTTTCCTCAATGCGCTGAAGCTGATCAAGATCACCAACAATCTGGGCGACGCCAAAAGCCTCATCACGCATCCGGCCACGACTACGCATCAGCGGCTCACGCCGGAACAGCGCGCGGAGCTTGGGATCAATGACGGACTGGTGCGCTTCTCAGCCGGCCTGGAGCATCCGGACGATCTGATCGAGGACCTGCTGACCGCTCTGGCCGCGCGCTGATCAGCGCGCCGCCGCGGACGAAACCGGCCGGGTGGCGGCTTCCGCGATCGCGATGCTCAGCACTTTCGCGACGCAGGCATAGCTCCAGTCATTCATGTGGAGCTGATCGGAGGAGACAAAGGTTTCGAAGGCGATGCCCTGGCGCTCGCGCCAATGCCGCATCACCGCGAAGCGCTGGAATACGTTGACATTGTATTGCTTGGCCTTCGCGTGCAGCAGGCCGATCATGCGCGACAGCGCGCTCTTGACGATCACCTTCGGCGCAAATTGCGGATCGATCAGAATGACGTCGGCGCCCGCCGCCTTCAATTGCATGATCCCCTTCTCGATCAGCGAGGAGGTCGGCGCCACCGGATGATCGCGCAGCACGGTATTGGTGCCGACCTGCCAGAGCACCAGATCCGGCCGCTCGGCGATGACGGTGGTCTCGAAGCGGGCGAGCATGTCGCGCGCTTCTTCACCGTTGGCGCCGCGGTTCAGCACCGTGATCTCATGGTCGGGAAATCTGTCGGCCAGTTCGGCGGCGAGACGGCTCGGATAGGACGCCTCGGGCGAGCTGGCACCCGCGCCCGCCGTGGAGGATGAACCAATGGCGACGATCCTGATCGGCAGGCCGGCCGCCAACAGGCGGGCGGTGTGGGTGAGCGGACGCTCCAGCCGCGCCAGTTCCTTCGGCGCCAAGCATTGCGGCGAGGCGCCGGTCTGCGCCGATACCACAGCTTTTTGTGCCGAGGCCTCGATCGCTCCCGGCACGTATTTATCGCCTTGCGCTTGCGCGGGTGCTGCCGACAGGAGCGCGGCGAGCATCACCGGCCAGAAGGAAAAGCGAAGACTGCGGGTCATGCGGGCGGCGGCTTCTCGTGTCATTGAGCGACTTTCGCCGTCATCGGCCCAAGCTGCGCAGCATCAATGATTTGGGTTGCAAGAGCGCGGCCGATGCATTCATGCACCTTCTGCGCGACGCCAAAAGCTTTGGTCGGGGTGTAGAAGTCGAATACGCCGGTGTCGCTCCAGTGCCGCATGATGCCGAGCCGGTCGAACAACGGAATTTTCCGCTGTTGTGAAACCCACCGCATATTTTCGGCATAGGGGCCGACGGCGATCATGGTTTCAGTTCTTGGGCTGTACTGCATATTCATCAAGACGACGTCAGTCCCGGCGGCTTGTATCTTTTCAACGGCAGTATTCAGGATGGATCCAAATTCATCCGGTTCTATGCCTCGCATAGCATCAACGGTCCCGGTTTGCCACACAAGCAACGCCGGCTTTTGTTCGCTCACGATTTTCTGCAGGTCTTCCCACATCTTGGCCGCTGTCTGCCGCGGTGCAGCATGGACCGTCACATGCACCGCGACATTCGGAAGCTGCGCGTTGAGCGCCGCTTCCAGCCGGGCCGGATAGGCTTTGCCTTCTGGTCCCGCGAGCGTCGAGGAACCGGTGCCGATGATCGCGATGTCGAGCTGCTGCTTTTCCTTCACCGCGGTGGCCACGCGACTGAGCTCGTTGTCATCAAACAGAAGATAACCGGGCACATCGCAGGTATCCGGGCGTTGCGCCGCGGCGCCGCCCGCCAGCAGACAAGTAATGAAGAGCGCAATTGCCGGCGCCCTCATGCTTCGCCTCCCGCCAGATCCGCGTCGGTAGATTTGGTCCGCGAACCAGGATTGCGCCCCTCAATACTCTTATACCACACCAGCAGGCCCGCAGCGGCAATCATTATTGCCACGCCGGCGATACTGACCGCGACCTGCATTAGCACGCCGGCCGAGATTTCGCCCATGATGAAATGGGCGGCAAAGGCCAGGAACACGCCGAGACAAAAAATTTCCAGCGAATGCTGTCCGCACCAGATCGCCGGACGGAAGATCGGCCATTGCAGGCCCGACCAGTGGCGCGGAATGAACCAGACGATCAACACACCGAGCGCGAGGAAATGCGCAAAGCGCAGAACGTCGAGATTGGTCTTGTCGATAGGATAAATCAGCGAAGCGAGCCGCTCCGGCACGAACTGCCCCAGCACAGGGACGTGCCAGGTCATCGTGATCAGGAAAGCAAACACCAGATAGGCGACAGCGACTGCCAGCGTGATCCGGGAACGCAAAACGCCGGACAGGCGTTCGGCGCCGCCCATGGCGCACCAGGCGCCGAACACGAAGAGCAATTGCCAGGCGAACGGATTGAAGAGCCAGGTTCCGCTCGGATAAGCCTGCAGATTCCAGCCGAATTCCCAGCTCGCGGCATAAAGCACCACCGAGGCGCTCAGGGCGAGCGTCGGCCTGCGCAGCAACAGCCAGAGGATGGGCGGAAACAACAGCAACAGGACGATATAGAGCGGCAATACGTCCATATTCACCGGCTTGAATTTCAACAACAGCGCCTGGATGATCGTCACGTCCGGCTGCTTGAGAAAATCCAGCGCGCCCATTTCCTCCGCATAGAGCGGATTCTCGAAGCTCGACGCCACATAGGCGATCTCCGCCATATAGATCGCGAAGAGAAAGACATGGGCGACGTAGATTTGCCATGCGCGCCGCAGGATGCGGGCGCCGGCTACCAGAAAGCCGCGCTCGTTCATCGCGTTGCCGTAAACGAAGGCGGCGGTAAAACCCGAGATGAAGATGAAAATTTCCGTCGCGTCGCTGAAACCGTAATTGCGGATCGTGATCCAACTCACGATGTTGGTCGGAATGTGATCGAGAAAGATGAGCCACAAGGCGAGGCCGCGAAACAGATCGAGCCGCAGGTCCCGCTTGCTTGGCGGAGCGGGCGGGATCGATGCCACTTTGCCCGCCGGCGGGGACTCGGCCAAGCTCGGCGGACCGGATTCTGTGAAAGCTGCCGGTTCGGCCGTTGCCAGCTGCTGGCGGACCCTATTCACTGTGCCGGCTCGCTTCGGTTAATCTCAAGCGCTGCCGAAGGATATACCATGTACCGCGCCGCCACGCGCAACATCGAAGTCACGGTAACACCGCGCTTCCTCGCTGAGCGCTCGTCGCCGGAGAACGGCTATTTTTTCTGGGCTTATACCATCGCGATCACCAATGCCGGCCCGGAGACGGTGCAGCTGCGGACGCGGCATTGGCGCATCACCGACGCATTGGGGCGTCTGCAAGAGGTGAAAGGCGCGGGCGTGGTCGGCGAAGAGCCGGTGCTGAAGCCCGGACAATCATTTGAATATACCAGCGGCGTCCCGCTGCCGACGCCATCCGGCTTCATGACCGGCAGTTACGGCATGCAGACCGAGACCGGCGAGCCGTTCGACGTAGAAATCCCGACCTTTTCGCTGGATTGCTCCTACGGCGAGCAGACGATCAACTGATCCTTCACCGCTCCTGCGGGATCGGCGGCAGGCAACCGGACAACCTGCCGAGCGCGGTCTCCGGCACGGTGGCGAGCACGGCACCCGGTTCGCTGAATTGCTGCCAGGCCGCGACCCGCGCCTCCGGCAAAGCGACGCAGCCGGCGGTAGGAGCCATGCTGGCGCGCTTGATGTGGATGAAAATGCAGGATCCGCCGCGCATCTTTGCATCGGTTGGATAATCGACCACCAGCCCGCGGCGATAGCGCTGGATGGTCCGCATGTTTTCGCCGTGCACCTCGCGTCCGACAATGCTGCGTGAGGTGATGGTGTTGTAGGCCGGTGACGCCGGGTCATCGACACAGACGCTGTCTTCGGCGAGTTGGATGTGGCCCGGGCGCGGCGAGGCGCCGAAGCCGAAGCTGACGCCGATGCGATAGAGGCCGGCGGGCGTGCGGCCGTCGCCTTCGGCTTTCTTCGGCTCGCCGGCCGCCGCAAAATGGTGAAATCCCAATCCCCACGCCATACCGGCGCGGCCGAGCACGACCGGTTCCGGCCGGGCTGCGAGCCGCCAGGGTTCTGCCGGTGACCCACGCTCGAACAGGCGCGCGATGCCTCTGGCCGCCGCCATGCTCTTGCTGGTGACGAGCACGAGCCGCCGCGCGCTGGTCAGCGGCTCGGGACAGCTTTGAGCAAAGGCGGCAGACGTTGCGAGAAGCGCGGCGGATAAAACCAGCAGGTACGCCGACGCAGAGCTATTCCGATTGCTCGCTACCGGGCGGCGGCGCCGCAACGTCTTTCGGGTTGAAGTCATAGCTCGTGTTGCAGAATTCGCAGGTCACCTGAATCAGGCCATCCTGCACCATATGGTCCCGGTCGTCCTGCGAAAAACTGCGCAGCATCGCCGCCACATTGTCGCGCGAGCAAGAGCATTGCGCGCGCAGCGGTGCGTCATTGAAGACCTTCACGCCACGCTCGTGAAATAGCCGATAGAGCAGCGCCTCGCTCGATAGCGCGGGATCGATCAGTTCGATCGCCTCCACCGTCTCGACCAATGCGCGGCCTTCGACCCAGGCATCGTCCTCGGTCACCGCATGCTTCTCGGCGCCTTCAGGCGCGTCGCCGGGATGGAGATCTGCCTGACGCATGCGCTCGGTGGCCTTGGGCAGGAATTGCAGCAGGATGCCGCCCGCACGCCAGCGATGGCCGGCGCCATCCACGTCGCGCCACAGTTCCTCGGCGACCGCGAGCCGCACGCGCGTCGGAATCTGCTCCGAGCGCAGAAAATACTCATGCGCCGCGTCTTCCAGGCTGCCGCCTTCCAGTGCAACCAGGCCCTGGTAACGGTTCATGTCAGGCCCCCGGTCGATCGTCATGGCGAGGTGACCATGGCCGAGCAAGGCTCCCGGGTTGGACTGTCCTTCGGCAACGGCGGCTTCCACGCGGGCGTTGTCAAAGCGCGCGCAGGCGCGCACGCGGTCAGGCGTGACAAAATCGACGATCAGCATGCGCACCGGGCCGTCGGTCTGCGTCTGCAGGATGAAGCGGCCCTCGAATTTAAGCGACGAGCCGAGCAGCGAAGTCAGGGCGATGGCCTCGCCGAGGAGCTTGGCGACGGGCTCAGGATAATCGTGCCGCGCCAGGATTTCGTCCACCGCGGGGCCGAGACGGACCACGCGACCGCGCAGATCGAGCGCGGGCACTTCGAATGGCAAAATCGTGTCGTCCTCGGACGTCGAGGCCGGCGCGCGCACGGGAATTTCAAAATCTGGATTTGTCATCGATCTATATGTAGGCCGCATCACCCCGAATGCGACCCCCGGACCTCAAGCGGATTCGTGGACACAACCGCTTGGTTTAATGCGTTCGCGCGCTAGGCGGCGGTGTGAAAACACCAGGCCAGGATGCCCTTCTGCGCGTGCAGCCGGTTCTCCGCTTCGTCGAACACGACGGAGTGCGGCCCGTCCATCACCTCGTCGGTGACTTCCTCGCCCCGATGCGCCGGCAGGCAATGCATGAACAGCGCGTCGGGCTTGGCGCGCGCCATCAGAGCGGCATTCACCTGATAGCGCGTGAGCAGATTGTGACGTCGGCCGTCGACGTCGCGGTCGCCCATCGAGACCCAGGTGTCGGTGACGACGCAGTCGGCGCCCTTCACCGCTTCGTCCGGATCGTTCATTAGCTTGATCGGAGCCCCTGAGCTCTTGATCCAATCGAGCAGCGGCTTTTTCGGGGCCAGCTCCGGCGGCGTCGCGACCCGCAAGCTGAAGTCGAAGCGCTGCGCCGCGTGCATCCAGGACGTCAGCACATTATTGGCATCGCCGGTCCAGGCCACGGTGCGGCCGCGGATCGGACCGCGGTGCTCCTCGAAGGTCATTACGTCCGCCATCACCTGACAGGGATGCGAAGCCTTGGTCAGGCCGTTGATCACCGGCACCGTGGCATGGCGGGCCAACTCCACCGGCGTGTCGGGATCCAGCGTGCGGATCATGATGGCATCGACATAACGCGAGAGCACCCGCGCGGTATCGGCGAGGGTCTCACCCCGGCCGAGCTGCATTTCCTGCCCCGTGAGCAGCATGGTGTCGCCGCCCAATTGCCGCATGGCCACGTCGAAGGAGACGCGCGTGCGCGTGGATGGCTTGTCGAAAATCATGGCGAGCATCTTGCCGGCGAGCGGGCGCCGTTCCGGCCCGCCGGAAGCCTTCCACCGTGCCTTCATCGCGCGCGCGGAATCGATCATTGCGCGCAGCTCCGCCGACGGCAGCTCGATCAGGTCGAGGAAATGTCTGACGCCGTTGCCGCTCACCGGACCGCTCCCTGTTTCAGCGGCTGCTCGAGCTCGCGCTCAATGGCGCTGCAAGCGCGGTCGATGCGCGTGATCGCTTCGCTGATCTCCGCTTCGCCCGCGATCAGCGGCGGCAGCAGCCGTACGACATTATCCCCCGCCGCCGGCGCCAGCATCTTTTCCGCGCGCAGGGCGTCGACCAGCTTCGCATTCGGCACGATGGTGCGCAGCCCGATCAGCAGGCCCTCGCCGCGCACCTCCGCGATCACCGCCGGATGCCGGTCCTTCAGTTCGGCCAGCCGCTGCTTGAACAGCAGCCCGATCCGCCGCACATGATCCAGAAACCCGGGCGCCAGTGTCACGTCCAACATGGCATTGCCAAGCGCAGTGGCGAGCGGATTGCCGCCATAGGTGGATCCGTGCGTGCCCACGGTCATGCCTTTGGCCGCCTCGGCGGAGCCGAGGCAGGCGCCGAGCGGAAAGCCGCCGCCGATGCCCTTTGCGATCGCCATGATGTCCGGGGTTACGCCCGTGCGCTCATAGGCGAAGAAGTTTCCGGTGCGGCCGACGCCGGTCTGCACCTCGTCGAAGATCAGCAACAGCCCGTGCTCGTCGCAGAGCTGGCGCAAGGCGCGCAGAAAAGCCGGCGATGCGACCCGCACGCCGCCTTCGCCCTGGATCGGCTCGATCAGGATGCCGGCGGTCTGCGGACCGATGGCGCGTTTGACTGCCTCAAGATCGCCGAAAGGCACCTGGTCGAAGCCTTCGACCGGCGGACCGAAACCTTCGAGATGCTTTTTCTGCCCACCCGCGGCAATCGTCGCCATGGTGCGGCCGTGGAAAGCGCCTTCGAAGGTAATGAGGCGGAAGCGCTCGGGCCGGCCGCTGGCCGACTGATATTTCCGCGCCATCTTGATGGCGCATTCCATCGCTTCCGCGCCGGAATTGGTGAAGAACACGTTGTCCGCGAAGCTCACCTCGCATAGCCGCTCCGCCAGCCTTTCGGCTTCGGGAATGCGATAGAGATTGGAGACGTGCCAGAGCTTGTTGGCCTGTTCGGTCAGCGCGGCGACCAGCCGCGGATGCGCGTGCCCGAGCGCATTGACCGCGATGCCGGAGGCGAAATCCAGGTAACGGTCACCGTTGGTCGCGATCAGCCAGGCGCCTTCGCCCCGCTCAAAAGCGAGATCGACGCGCGCGTAAGTCGGCAGGATATGCGACGCCACGGCCAGGTTCTTTCAAGAAACAATTCCCAAAATAATTTGTGCCGCCCTCGGGGCGGCACGAGACAAACATTCTATTTGGCCGCCCGGAACCGGTCAACACGTCGCCAGACCGCCCCATGGCGTCAGCGGGATACCGCTTCAGCCATCCCTGGCCTGCGCTTATCCACCGACAGCAGGTTTTTCGAGGAATGTGTGGACGCTCGCCGCCCCGACTCTTGCGCGGGAGTCGCCCCATATTGTAGCTTCCAGATTGTCGCATACGACATCTCGTGCGCGACGGGGCAAATAGGCTTCCTTGAGTTTCGACTGCGTGCGGGTCGGGCGGGCCATAGGGCTGCCGGACAACGAGGTTGGATTCTGCGCGGTGCTGGTCGAGGGGGAATGGACATGAGTTGGACCGACGAGCGGGTAGAACTTCTGAAAAAGCTTTGGGCGGACGGGCTTTCGGCAAGCCAGATTGCCGGCGAGCTCGGCGGCATCACCCGTAACGCGGTGATCGGCAAGGTCCACCGCCTCGGGCTTTCCGGGCGGGCCAAAAGCTCCTCCTCCGGCGCGGCACGGCCGCGCAAGCCGCGCGCCCCGGGCATGATGCGGGTGTCGCGTCCCTCCATGCGGGGCAATACCGCGCTGGCGCATGCTTATGAGCACGACCTCGATGCCGAGCCGGAGCTGATCGACAACATCATCCCGATGGGGCAACGCCGCACGATCCTCGAGCTGACCGAGGATACCTGCCGCTGGCCCATCGGCGAGCCTGGCAGCCCTGATTTCTTCTTCTGCGGCGGCAATACGGTGAACAGTCTGCCTTATTGCTCGCATCACTCGCGCGTCGCTTACCAGCCGGTGAGCGACCGGCGCAGGGACCGCCGGTCGTTCCGGGGGTAAGGGTTCATCTCAATACTTTTTACGTCATGGCCGGGCTCGTCCCGGCCATCTCGTTTAGGCGAGCATCGCCTCCATAATCGGGATGGCCGGAACATCAGGGCGTTTACGCCCGTCTTCGACAGGCCAAGTGCGGCCATGGCAAGCGAAGGAAGACGGGAACTAAGCCGTCCGACCGAACAGGTCGTTGAGGGCATAGCCTGCGCCGCGCACCGTGCGGATGGGATCGGCGCCATGGCCGCGGTTGAGCGCCTTGCGCAGCCGCCCGACATGCACATCCACCGTGCGCTCGTCGATATAGATTTCGTTGCCCCAGACGCCATCGAGCAGCTGGGCGCGGGAAAATACCCGCCCGGGCCGCTGCATCAGGAATTCCAATAGCCGGTATTCGGTCGGCCCGAGATCGACCGGCCGGCCGGAACGCGAAACCCGCTTCTTTTCCCGGTCGAGCTCGATGTCGCCGAAGGCGAGCACATTTGCCACCCGCTCGGGATTGGCGCGGCGCAAAAGCGCGCGCACGCGGGCGACCAGTTCCGGCACCGAGAACGGCTTGACGATGTAATCATCCGCGCCGGTGGCAAGCCCGCGGACGCGCTCGCTTTCCTCACCGCGCGCGGTGAGCATGATGATCGGCAGTTGCCGGGTTTCGGGGCGGGCGCGCAAGCGGCGGCAGAGCTCGATGCCGGATAGTCCCGGCAGCATCCAGTCCAACACGACAAGATCGGGCGCGCTTTCCCTGACCTTGACGTCGCCTTCGTCGCCGCGCGAAGCGGTGTCGACCTCATAGCCTTCCGCCTCGAGGTTGTAGCGCAGCAGCAAGGCGAGCGGTTCTTCGTCTTCAACGATCAGGATGCGCGCAGCCATTCGCGTCTGCTCTTCCTTCAGCCGGCCGTTCCGGCGGCGAACCGGGTGGTGTCGCCTTTCGGCCGCTCGTCCGTGATCGTGCGGCCTTCGATCATGTAATGCACGGTCTCGGCGATATTGGTGGTGTGGTCGCCCATCCGCTCGATATTCTTGGCGCTGAACATGAGGTGGATGCAGAAGGTGATGTTGCGCGGATCTTCCATCATGTAGGTCAGCAGCTCGCGGAACAGCGAGGTGCACATCGCGTCGACCTCCTTGTCCCGCCGCCAGACATCGAGCGCCTTGGCAAGCTCGCGGCCGGCGTAGGCGTCCAGCACCTGCTTGAGCTGGGCGAGCGCCAAGGCCGCCATGTGCTCGAGGCCGCGGATCAGCTTTTGCGGGCGAAACTCGCCATTCAGCTCGGCCACGCGCTTGGCGATGTTCTTGGCGAGGTCGCCGATCCGCTCGAGATCGTTGGAAACGCGGAGCGCGCTCATGATTTCACGCAGATCGATCGCCATCGGCTGACGCCGGGCAATGGTAAGGATCGCCTTCTCCTCGATCTCGCGCTGCAGCGCGTCGATCGAGCGATCGACCAGCACCACATGCTCGGCCAAGGTGGTATCGAGCCGCACCAGCGCATCAACCGAATCCGCAATCGCTTTTTCGGCGAGGCCGCCCATCTGCGCGACGAATTTGTTGAGTTCCTGCAGGTCGGCGTCAAAGGCCTTGGCGGTATGTTCGGACATCATCATCTATTCTTCCTCGCGGGCACCCTGCCCTATGTCACCCGAAACGACCGGTAATGTAATCCTGCGTGCGCGGATTGGTCGGGGTCGTGAACAAGGTTTCCGTCGGACCGAATTCAACGATCTCGCCAAGATACATAAATGCCGTGTAGGCCGACACGCGCGCCGCCTGCTGCATGTTGTGAGTCACAATGACGATGGTGACCAGCGGCGCCAGTTCCGTCACCAATCCCTCAATGCGGGCGGTGGCGATCGGGTCAAGGGCGGACGTTGGTTCGTCGAGCAGGAGCATCTCGGGTTCGGGCGCCAGCGCCCGGGCAATACAAAGACGTTGCTGCTGGCCGCCGGAAAGCCCGTAGGCGGACGTGTGCAGCCGATCCTTCACTTCGTCCCACAGGGCCGACTGTCTGAGAGCCTCTTCCACGCGCTGATCGACGACTGACTTTTTGCGGATACCGCGGACCCAGAGCCCGGCAGCAACATTGTCATAGATGGATTTTGGAAACGGGTTCGGCTTTTGAAAGACCATTCCGATTTTCAGGCGGACCAGCATCGGATCGACCTTGGGCGAAACGATGTTGGTTTGCTCGGGGAAGAGAATGACTCGGCCCTCGTAGCGATTTCCCGAATAAAGGTCATGCATTCGGTTGAGCGCACGCAACAGGGTGCTCTTGCCGCAGCCGGAGGGCCCGATCAACGCTGTGACCTTGCGGTCGTGAATGGGAAAGTTCAGCTTGTTCAGCGCCTGTTTGTCGCCGTAGTAAAAACTGAAATCCTCGACGCGCGCACGCACGGGCGGCGATGCCGCAATGGGTTCGCCGGCGTGGCTTTGGAACTTCGCGTCCATCACAGACCTCGAAAGAGCGCTCACTTTGAACCCCTGCGGATACGATAACGAATATAGATGGCGAAACCATTCATCAGTAGTGTCATGGCCAAGAGGACGACGCCGGTTGCGGCAGCCGCGACATGAAAACCTGCCTGCGGCCTGGAAATCCAATTGAACATTTGAATCGGCATGACGGTGAAGGGCGAGTTGAGCCATTCAAAATTCACAAAGGGGAATTCCCCCTGCACCGGCGATGGCGGCAGAAAGGCGATAAAGGTCAGCGCACCGATGGTTATGATCGGAGCCGTCTCTCCGATCGCGCGCGACATACCGACGATTGCTCCGGTAAGGATTCCGGGCCGCGCCGCCGGCAACAGATACATGTGGATAGCTTGCCATTTATCGGCGCCAAGCGCGAAGGCCGCTTCACGCATTTCCGTCCCAATGCTGCGCAAGGCTTCGCGTGTCGCGACGATGATGATCGGCAGAATGAGCAACCCCAGCGTCATGCCGGCGACCAGGATCGTCTGCCCAAGCTGCAAGGTCTGCACGAACAGGCCCAAGGCCAGCAGACCGTAGATGATCGATGGCACGCCGGCGAGATTGGTCACGTTGATCTCGATCAGATCTGTCATCCAGTTCTTCGACGCGTATTCCTCCAAATAAACCCCGGCAGCAACGCCAATGGGGACCGCCAGCACGGTGGTGGTTATCATGACCGCGACGGTTCCTACCCAAGCCGAGAGAATGCCGGCCTCGCCAGGTCTGCGCGAAGGGTAATTTGATAAAAATTCAAGGTTGATGCGCGGCACGCCATCGATCACGAAATCGGCGATCAGAGCGAGCAGCGCACCCATTGCCAAGATCAGCACCGCCAGGCCCATGACGCCGAATCGCAGATCCTGCCGATTGGCTTTCTTGACGAGACGTTGTTCGTCGATCTTCGCGAGAGCCGGTTTTTGAACTTCGGTGCTCATTTGTTTTCGCTTAATAGATTTCGCGGTACTTCTTTCGCAGCCAGAACGCGATCAGATTGAACACAAGGGTAATCAGGAAGAGCGTCAGGCCGGCCGCGAAGATTGTCTGATACGCCAAGGAATTGTGCGGCACGTCGCCAAGGCTGATTTGCACGATGTAAGCGGTGATCGTAGCGGCGCCTTCGAGCGGGTCGTAGGCAAGCCGCGCTTGCTGGCCGGCTGCGATCGCGACGACCATGGTCTCGCCGACGGCGCGCGACATTCCAAGCAGATAGGCAGCCGTTACCCCGGAAAATGCGCCCGGAATAACCACGCCCAGTGCCGTTTGCAGGCGGGTGAAGCCAAGCGCGTATGCGCCCTCTCTCAACGGATCGGGCACGGCTCGCATCGCGTCTTCCGCGACCGATACAATATAGGGAAGGATCATAATCCCGATGACGATGCCGGGGACCAGCAGATTGAAGCCGGATAGGCCGGGAATGAAAATCTGAAAAATCGGCGTCAGGAAAAAGAGCGCGAAGTAGCCGAAGGCGACGGTGGGCACGCCGGCGAGAAGTTCCAAGATCGGCTTGATCGCCTCGCGCACGCGCTGTCTGGCAAACTCGCTTAGATAGATCGCGAGAATTGTTCCGGCAGGCACCGCTACCAGGAGGCCGATGAACGTTGTCATCAGTGTACCGGACACGAGCGTCATGATGCCGAAGCGCGGATTGTCGAAAACCGGCGTCCATTCGGTATCAGTCAGGAAGTCGACAATCGAAACCTGCCTGAAAAACAGAATCGACTCGTAGACCAGAATGTAAACGATGCTGGCGGTGATCAAGACCGACAAAGCCGCGGCCAGAAACAGGATGCCGCGCACGATCCATCCAGCGATCATTCTTCGCCGCAAAAATGCTTCGCTGGCGGAAATTCGACCGTAGGGCCTCGCTTGGTTGGAGGAGTAGCCTAGTTCCACGGTCGCCATATCACTGCACCCTTGCGGCCAAAACGGAAGCTGGGCGGCGCCAAGCCGCCCAACTCCTTATCTATTCAACGCGTAGCCACGCAATCAGTTGACCAGCGGCGCCTTCAGCAGCTCGTCGACCGAAACGCCAACTTTCGAGCCATGGAAGGCAGTACCGAGGGCGCGATCCTTGAAGCGCTGCATGAACACGTCGTAGGCCTTGTCCGGGAGCGGCACGTAGCCGACTTCCTTGACGAGGTTCAACGCGTTCTTCTTATCGAGATAGAACTCGACGAATTTCGCGACCTCGGGTTTGCTCTCGACGGATTTCTTGCTGACATAGATGAAAATGGGACGCGACAGCGGCTGATAGCTGCCATCTCTCGCGGCTTCGACCGATGGCATGACTGCCTTGGCGTCGTCTTTCGGCTTGATCGCCACCGCTTTGAGCTTGTTGGCATTCTCCAGGAAATAGGCGAGCCCGAAGAAGCCCAAAGCGTTCACGTCGCCGGCAACGCCCTGCACCAGCACGTTGTCGTCTTCGGAGGCGGTGAAGTCGCCGCGAGACGAATGCTCCTTGCCGACAACAGCGGCGGTGAAATAGTCATAAGTGCCGGAGTCGGTGCCCGCGCCATAAAGCTTGAGCGGCCGGTCGGGGAAACTGTCACGGACTTGCTTCCAGTTGGTGATCTTGCCCTGAGCTTCGGGCTCCCAGATTTTCTTCAATTCCGCGACGGTGATCTCCTTGGCCCAGTCATTCTTCGGATTGACGATGACCGTGAGGGCGTCGAGCGCGACCGGCAGCTCGATATATTCGACGTTGGCGGCCTTGCAGTCGGCACGCTCCTTTTCGGTAATCGGCCGCGAGGCATTCGAAATGTCGGTTTCGCCGCGGCAGAATTTCTTGAAGCCGCCGCCGGTGCCGGCAATTCCAACCGTCACCCTGACGCCCTTGTTGGCCTTCTGGAATTCCTCGGCCATGGCTTCGGTGATCGGGAACACGGTCGAAGAACCATCGATCGTGATGATCGTGTTCTGAGCCAAGGCTGCATTGAGCGTGAGCGTCAAAGCGGCGCCGGCGGAAATCAGGAATTTTAGGGACATGCTCTCTCCTTGTTGCCGGGGCGCTTTTCTACGCCCCCGTGTGCCGGACGTGTCCTGCCCCTGTGTCCCTACCGGTTGCGCATAACCCTTCTATGACTGGCTTGTGACAGTCAGATGACAGCCTAAGGCCCTGATATTACGGTCTCTTCATCCCCGGACGTTTTGCGCGCTGGCGATAGGCAAGTGCACGGTGAAGGCGGCGCCCTGGCCGGGACTGCTGGCGATGGAGAGCCGTCCGCGGTGCCGATTGAGGATGTGCTTGGCAAGCGCCAGACCGAGGCCGGTGCCGCCTTGCGCGCGGCTATCGGCGACATCGACCCGGTAGAAGCGTTCGGTCAGACGCGGCAGATGCTCGGGCGCGATGCCGGGCCCATGATCGCGCACCGCGACCTGAGCTTCGTTCTGGCCATCGTCCTTTTCCTCCCGGCTGAAATCAATTTCCACCCGCTTGCCTGACGCGCCGTATTTTAGTGCATTCTCGATCAGGTTTTCGAATACGCGGATCAGTTCGTCGCGGTCGCCGAGGACGGTCAGCGGCGTGAGCGGGGCGTGGATCTGGATTTCAACCTCGCGGTCGCGCGCGAGAGTCTGCAGGCCATCCGCCACCTGCCGCACGATCGGAACGAGATCGATCGGCGTGTCAGGACGCATATGCGCCCTGAGTTCGATCCGCGAGAGCGACAGCAGATCATCGATCAGCCGCCCCATGCGGGTGGCCTGTGCCTGCATGATCTGAAGGAAACGCTCGCGCGCGGCGGTGTCGTCTCGCGCCGGGCCTTGCAGGGTGTCGATGAAACCGGATAACGCCGCCAGCGGCGTGCGGAGTTCATGGCTTGCATTGGCCACGAAGTCGGCGCGCATTTCCTCCATCCGCCGCATCGGCGTCAGGTCGTGGAACGTCACCAGCAGGATATCGGGCACGCCCGTGGCGGAAGACCCGCGGCTGGTGATCGGGATCACAAAGGCTTCGAGCCATCGTTCCGGTACGCGTTCGGAGAACTCCACCCGCTGTGGCTGACCGGTTTCGCCGGCTTGCCGGATGGCATCCGCCAGGGCGGGAATGCGGATCGCGACCAGGCCCAACCCGCCGCGACGCAGGCCGGGGGCGAGTTCTGCCGCCTGTGCGTTAAAGGCGAGTATCCGGCCCTGCCGGCTGAGCGCGAGCACTGCGTCCGGCAGGCCGGAAATCACCGATTCAAGAATGGAATTGCCGGAGAATTCTGGAATCTCCTCGCCGGCATTCGCCGGCGGAGTCTTTTTGGCGGCAGCTCCCGCCACGACAGCTGCCAGTGACAGTATCCCGAAAGCAGCCAGCGCCTGGATGAATGTCAGCGTAGACGTCAGAACGAAAGTGGCGGAGACAGCGGCTGCCGCGGCGATCACAATTCCGGCGCGAAAGCCGCTGGAAGCGAATTTCCATTGCCGGAGGAATTCCGCCATGTCACGGGCCAAACCATCTTTGCAGCGTCGGCCGGAAGCCTTGGGCGAAACCGCCATTGCGGTCACAGGCCGCGGGTCCCTGCCGCTCGAATGCAACGTCGGCCTCGCGGTCGATCACGTCGGCCTGCCTGCCGCTCATCGGAAAGCCGCAGCGATCGGCGGCGACAGACAAGAGACAAGGAGTGAGCAGTTCGTCCTTGCCGGCCTTGCTTTCCGCGGGCGATGCGGTGGCAGCCGATGTTGCAGCCACGGCCGCGGCAACGCCAAGACTACGGACAAGCTGCATTCCTTGCTCCTGCGCGCCGGTCTCTCGCGATTCAAGCTCTTTGATAGCGGCATCCTCGGCCGCCCGCAGCCGCTTTTTCAAATCCCGTCTTTCTTGTGCCCCGTGTCATCAGCCACAGCGGGCGGCGGATCGGCGGCGACAGGAGCCGGTTGCCGCCGGAACAGGCTCAGATGCAATTCGCGGCCGCCGAGGACGGCGAGAGAAAGGATGAAAGGCACGATGTAATACAGCAGGCGGAACAGCAGCAGGCCTGCCAGCAACTCCTCCTTGTCGAACTGCCACAGCGCCACCAGCATGGCGGCGTCGAAAACGCCCAATCCGCCGGGAGAGTGGCTGGCGAATCCCAGCAGCGTCGCCGAAACAAAGATCACCGCCAGCGTAACAAAACTCACATGCGGTTCGCTCGGCACCAGCATGTACATGGCGAGCGCGCAACAAGCGAGGTCGACGATGCCGATCGCGATCTGCAGCAGTGTCAGCGGCCCGCCCGGCAGCGTGACCTGCCACTGGCCTCGGCCGATCGCGCGCGGGCGGCGCCACACCCAAACGACGTAGGAAGCAAGCACCGCGAGGGCGAACAATGCGATGCCGCGGTTGGCCCAGGGCGGCAGCTGGTCGATGGCGCTCGCCGCCTCCGGCACATAAGCGATGCCCAACCCGAGCACGGTGGCATTGCCAAGCCAGAAGGTAAGGCCGGCAACGAAGCAGATCTTGGCTACCTCGCCGGCATCGAGTCCCCAGGTTGAATAGATGCGATAGCGCACCGCGCCGCCGGTGAAGACGCTGGCGCCGACATTGTGGCCGATGGAATAACTGGTGAAGCCCGCAAGCGCGGCTCCGCGATAAGGAACGTCGTGCCGCCCGATCGTACGCAGCGCGAAGAGATCGTAAAAGGTCAGCGTGAAATAGCCGGCCGCGACGAACAGAGCGGCGAGCATGATGTTGTGCAACGGCGTCGCCTGGATCGCGCCGAGAACCTCTTCGACATCGAGGTCGTGCAGGATGTCGTAGAGCACCCAGAAGGCGACCCCGATGATGGTCAGGCTCACCACGAAGCCGACCCGGTGCCACCCGATCTTCTCCCGGCAGAACCGCGAGCACGCAGCCAGCATGCTCGGCACCTTGTCCGCCGGGGCGGGTTTGACTGACTCGGTCATCGGCTTTGAATTATCAGATGTGGGGTGTTGGGGCGAGGATCGCCGGCGCGTCGCTGCGCTGGCCGGCCGTAGCGTTAATTGGCGCGCCCGAAGAGATTCGAACTCCTGACCCCCAGATTCGTAGTCTCATTCTGACCAATCCCCTGACATTCCTCGGCATTCCCTGAGCGATAAAAGCCCGCTTGTGGCGGGCACTTTCGCTCTTACGGTGCTATCGGGGATTTCCGGTGGGTTCCGTTTTGGTGTTTCCCCGGTGTTGCCCCGAGCTAATAGCAGAATGAGACTGACATATGTCCACTCAGAAAATTACGAAGCGAACGGTCGATGCGCTGAAGCCCAATAGCCGTGAGTTCACGGTTTGAGACTTCACGGTATCCGGATTCGGCGTTCGCGTGCGCCCTTCCGGGGCGAAGTCCTACGTCATCGTCGGGCAGCCTCCGCTTCGGCTTCCTCTGGACTCATTCTCCCGAATTTTACTGCCTCGAGGAGATCGTCGCGATCCATCTTGTTGAGCGCGCCTGCATACGGTTGAGCTATGAACGGGCAGAGCCACAAAACCATGGCAGTGGCCCGCCGGTAAAGC
>DASSPI010000094.1:0-8982 GCA_035699705.1 Xanthobacteraceae bacterium | reverse complement strand
CGGTGAGATGTTAACCCTGTCGACATGGCTGTCGGGAAAGGTCGCGGCATAGAATTCCGCCGCCTTGCTGGCTTCGCCGTGATCGAACCACAGGCAAGTCACGAGGTCTGTCATGCTTCGGCTCCTCTGTTGTGGGCTCGCGCCCTTTGCGATATGTCGGTTGAATAGGCCCGTTGTGGCTCGCCAGTCACAAGTTCGACTGGGAGCCGGTTCAATTGCTCTCCGATTCAAATGTCCCGGTTCTCATTGGCCCGACAGGACGGTAGGTGTTCATGAGCACGCCCGAAGCCGCCGCCTCGGTCTTGACGAGCTCGAGCTCCCGGGGATCGGAGGCATCGGAGAAGAACCGCTTGCCCCGCCCGATCAGCACCGGAAAGACTAGGAGCAGCACCTCATCCGCGAGGCCAAGCTGTAGCAGCAACGGCGTCAGGGTGGAGCTGCCCCAGACGATCAGGTCTGGACCGTCGCCCGACTTGACGCGTCGGATCCCCTCCGCCACGTCGGCGCCGAGGCTTTCCGCCGGCCCCCAGGCCAGACTGTCCGGCCGCTGCGTCGCGACATACTTGCGCGCGGCGTTCAGGCTGTCTGCCATTGCGCCGCGCTGGTGCGGCCAGTAGTTCGCGAAAATGTCGTAGGTGTTCCGGCCCAGCAGCAGGTCGAAGCCGATTCCCTGCGCCGCGTCGATGGCCTTACCGATCGCTTCCTCGTGGTGCGGCACGGCCCAACCGCCATGATCGAACCCGTTCTGCGCGTCCTCCTCCGGTCCGCCGGGGCCTTGGATCACACCGTCCAGCGAGATGTGCTCGATGATCCTGATGGTTCGCATGCTTGTCTCCATCTTTGTGTTACTTCATCCAGATGACCAATGGGCTTCTTCTGTTATGTGATGCCGTGGCTCCCTTGCTGATTACCGCCCTTGTTTAACGATTACTGCGGGTACTCGAGCTGCATGGCCACGATTTGCCTCGTGCGCTCGCCGTACCGTTCTGCAATCGCCCGAAGTGTGCGTTCCAGCGTCACCGACGGCGGCTCGCCCGCCAGGGTCGAGAGCGTAAGGTCCGCAGGCCAGTCCGTCGCAATCCGATCCGGTATCACGCGGATGCCGTTGGCCATCGCGACGGTCTCTGCCGATGCCGCGAACGTCAAGGCGCTTGAGCGGTAGGTTCGGGACCAGGCATCGGCCATCAACGCCAGCGACACCTCGTCCATGCCCGGATCAAGGCGAATGCCGAGGTCCTCGTGCCTCCAGAATGCCGCCCTGTTCGCCAGGACCGTTGTCGCGAAGGGGCGCGTCAGCGTGAACGCCGCGCTCGCGTGGCGCGCATCCCACCGCTCCAGTCCGATGTCGCGCGCGACCGCTGCGGCGGCCTGACGGCCGCCGATCGCCTCGATGAGGGTCAGCATCATGGGCATCGAGGCGGTGATCCCGGTGGTGGTGACGATAGTCCCGTCGGCCACCATGCGCCGATCCGCAACGTAGTCGACACCCGGGCTGCGCGCGAGCAAGTCCTCCACGTAGTACCAGTGGGTGGTGGCTCGCCGTCCGTCGAGCAGGCCGGCGGCGCCGACCACCTTGGCACCGGCACAGACAGCGATGATCACCGCTCCCCTCCGCGACTGCTCCTGCAGCCAGGCCAGCACCATGGGATCGTCGTCGCGGGCCATCGCCGGCACGATGACGTAGTCGGCGCCTTCGGGATGGTCGGCGTCGAAATCGGCGATCGTGGCGTCAGGCTCGACGCGCAGGGCCGGATAGAGCCGCACCGGCCCTGGCTCCGTCGCGAGCATGACCACATCGGCAATGTCCGCGCGCCTGAGGAGACTCGGCGGCAGCAGATAGTCGGTGGCCTCCGTTGCGTCGTTGATCCCGACGATCGCGATGAGCGGGCGACGATCGCCATCGTGGCGCAGCGCGACCAGCGTGGCATCGATTTCGTCCCGTGGCACCGGTGGTGGGTCGGCCACAGCAGTGTCCGAGGGCAGGCTGAAGACCCAGCCGGCAAAGCCCGCCAGACCGAGCATAGCGAGGACAAGACTGCCCCGGATGAGGATGGACATGCGCATGAGGTGTCTCTTCGCTGAGGGCGTCGGGCGGGAGTTCGCCGACGCTCGGATCGAAGAATAGCCGGGCCGGGCATGACTGGAATGACAAAGAAATGGTATTTTCTGCCAATGCACCAGGTGGTATTCATCGTCTATCCGGGATTCGAGCTGCTCGACGCATCGGGGCCGGCGTCGGTCTTCAACAGCGCCAATCGCGCCCTCGGCCAATCGGGCAGGCCCAGGTTCTACGCAGTCAGTCTTGTCTCTGCCGGAGGCGGCGCGGTCGAGAGCAGCTGCGGAGTCGCAGTCGAAACACGACCCATCGACGAGGTGGCGCCGGGTGATGCCCGGACCGTGCTGATCGCAGGCGCGGAGAAGGAGCATCTATTGCCGGCCATTGCCGATCCCGTCCTGCGGACGACACTGCCCGCATTGACCGGCGCAGCCGAGCGCTTTGGCTCGGTCTGCAGCGGCGGATTTGTCCTTGCGGCCTTGGGACTCCTCGACGGCCGCCGCGTCGCCACCCACTGGGATTCCCGTGATCCCTTGGCCAAGGCGTTTCCGCAGGTCGATGTCGACCCCCAAGCCCTCTACGTCGTCGACGGCCGCGTCTGGACCTCCGCTGGCGTGACGACGGGTATCGACATGGCCCTGGCAATGGTCGCCCGCGATCTTGATCAAGCAATTGCTGGAGAAGTGGCCAAACGTCTCATCCTCTATGCCCGAAGGCCCGGCTATCAGTCGCAGTTCAGTCCGGTCCTCAGCGCGCAGGCGCGAGCCGATAGTCCCTTCTCCGAACTGATCGGCTGGATCCACGCGAACCTTGATTCGCCCCTCGACGTGCCGTCGCTGTCGGATCGCGCCGGCCTGACCGAGCGCACATTCCACCGCAAATTCCGTGCGGCGACGGGCATGACTCCCGCTCGCTTCGTCGAGACGGCGCGGCTCGACGCCGCGCGGATGCTGCTGTCGCGCGGGCTCTCGCTGAAGTTGGTCGCCGCTCGGGTCGGCCTCTCGCCGGCCGCGCGGTTCTCGGAGGCATTCGAGCGACGGTTCGGCATGACCCCTCGGCTGTTCAGGGACATGCACACCGACTGTAGATCGGGCTCAAATTACATCGTGCGGCATGTTGGTCGGTCCAGATGACCGTCGGCATATATGGAGACACGATCCACGGCTATGCAGATGCCCCCTTACCCGCTGGCGCGGACAAGATTACCTACGCAAGCTTCGCCTGCTCCGACGGCAACTGAGCTTCCACAGCGACTGCGGACGTTGATTCGGTGTAAGACTGCGGCTCTACATACGGCTTGTTGGTGGGCATTGCCCTTGCCTTGATGAAAAATTGCTTGGGTGCGGGTCTCAAACGTTAGTCAGCCTTATTGGCCATCAAGCTCAACAGATAGGAAGGCTGGAAGCCGTTCGATGATGTCAATGCCGGTACCCTAGATTCCGCATCCGGTGGCCAGAGTGGCATTTATTAGGTGATGTACGTCCCCAAACACAGATGCGCCATTTGTGGTGCCGCAGCCATGTATTCTGATTCCGCCCTGCGCAGTATGGAGGGAGTTGTCTTTGCGGAGTTCATCGCTGGTCCTGATTCTCATCAACCCGGCCATGAATCTTGCCGGGTCGATCGCGTGAAAGACCTTGCACGATCACTCGCACAATCACGCGGGTGAGTTCTCAGCCTCCAGTGCCTGCTCGCAGCGAGCGAAGCGTGCCAGCTCCTCACGGGCACGCCGCAACGAGGCTTCGAGTTTCGCGCCTCCGAACTCGTCGTTGCCCACGTGCACGAATCGCAAATCCGTGATACCGATGAATCCAAAAATCGTGCGCAGGTACGGATCGACATGGTTCAGTTCTGCGAGCGGACCACCCGCCTCGTATCCCGCGTCGCCGGTCGCGACGATCACGAAGGCAGGCTTGTCCTTCAGCAGCGGTTTGTAAGGCCGCTCGGGATCCTCCGGCTCGAACAGAAACGTACGACCGACGCGAACGATCTGGTCGACATAGGCCTTGAAGCTTGCCGGTATGCCAAAGTTGTACATCGGCACGCCGATCACCAACGTGTCTGCCAAAACCAATTCGTCCACGAGTTCGTCGCTGAGACGCAGTACTTCGCACATTTCCGGTGTACGCCGAGGGAGCGGCGTGAAAGCGGCAGCGATCCACTGCTCGGTCACTGGCGGCACCGGCTGGCGCCCTACGTCCCGGTAAACGATCGTCTCCTGCGATGCAGGCTGTTGCAGTGCCTCGACGAACTCTCGGCTCAGCCGGCGGGAGTGGGAACGATCGCCGCGCGGACTTGCATCGATGTTTAGCAGGCGTTTCACTGGTCATTCCTCCTGTGCCGGGATGACAAGGAGTATGCGGCACGCGACTGTATCGCGTAAGTACGCAGAAATTTCATACCAGGTTACGAAATCGATACCGTGAGGCGCACCGTGGTGCAACGCAAGCTCGACGAAGACTACGATTGCCCCATCGAGGTGACGCTCGACGTCATCGGCGGCAAATGGAAGGGAATGATCCTCTACGCGCTTATGAATGCGCCGGACAGCAAGGCACGCTTCAACGAGTTGCGGCGCCTCATGCCAAAGGTTACGCAACGCATGCTCACCATGCAGTTACGCGAGCTCGAACGGGACGGCGTGATCTTCCGCACGGTCTACCCCGAAGTCCCGCCGCGGGTCGAATATGCCCTCACCGAATTCGGCCGCAGTCTGGAATCCGTGCTGAAAATGATGAGTGAATGGGGAACGCGCTACCGTGCCCGGGTAACGCGGATCAAGCGGGACGCGATGAGTCATCAACCCGGCAATGGTGTCAAGGAAGAATAAAAAGCCTTTCCCCACCACCATAGGTTGCCTTCCTTCAAATTACTCTCCTTAGTGAGTGGCCATAAAAGTTGAGAGGCACCGCGCTTTGCGGCGTCCCGCTTGACTGCCGGGTTAGGCCTGGAGCTACCGGAGGCGTTTGATGATGAATCCATTTTCTATTTTCTCGAAGCCGACCTTGGGGTAATACGCCATTGCTTCAGGTGCAGACAACAGGACAAGTACCACCTCCTCTCCAATAGCAGAGCGAACACGATCAATCAGTTCACGCCCGATGCCGTGATTTTGAAACGCCTTATCCACTGCAAGATCGGATAGGTAGCAACAATAGCTAAAATCAGTCAGTGCACGGCAAACTCCAACGAGTTTACCTTCATGCCAAGCGGAGAAGATCAAGTTGGCATTGGCAAACATTCGTTCGATTCGTTCCAAATCATTAGTGGGGCGGCAAATGCCAGACGCATCAAAAACAGCAGCCACATCGGCAGCGGCAAGAGGGAAATTATGACGATATTCAATCGCTGACATGAAAGCCCAACGTTGAAAGGAGAGGAGCACGGAGCGAGTGGGCAAAGCCCGCGTGCGGAGCGGCCCTCTCGCCTGCAATGTTAGGCTGCTGGCTTACCATACGCCCGCTCAACCTTAGCGACCCTGAGTTCATAGTGTTCGTACCATGCACGTTTGCCCATTTCTTGTGCGACCAAGTGTTCAACATTGGCCTTCCAAGCGGAAATAGCCTCCGCAGAAGACCAATATGAAACAGTGATGCCAAAGCCATCGGTGCCGCGCACACTCTCAACGCCAAGAAACCCAGGCTGTTGGGCAGCAAGCTCCACCATTCTTGCAGCCATTTTTTCGTAGCCACCGTCACCCTTTGTTCGTTGAGATGAAAAGATCACCGCGTAATACGAAGGGGCGGGTGTTTGGGCGAATGATGAAGACGTGCTCATGGTGACGACCTAACGTCCAGCTTGTAGCCGACGCCGCGAAGCCGCATCGGCTGCAAGCTGTTGTTATGTTTCCAACCATTTGTACATGACCAACGCATCAACATATCCTTTGGATGGGTGATGGAATGCCTTTGGTAACCGGCCCACGGTAGCGAAGCCAAGCTTGTTCCAAAGCCTTACCGCACATTCATTGCTGGCTGCGACGAAATTGAACTGCATGGCCTTGTACCCGAGGTTTTTTGCGATTTCTTGAGAGTGCTCACACATCGCTGTGGCCAAACCGCGCCCTCTGGCGGCTGAAGAAACCATGTATCCACAGTTGCAGACATGGTCACCCGGACCCGCCTGATTGGTTTTTATGTAGTACGTGCCCAGGATCTGCCCGTCTTCTTCGACGACGTAGGTCTTTCTCGGGCTGTCTATCCAAAGCTTTTGTGCCTGCTCCTTGCTGATGTCGTGCGGATACGCATAGGTTTCGCCGGCCGCGGCGATTTCATGGAAGATGGGCCAAATTTGGTCAAAGTCTTCTCTTGTGGCTTCTCGGATATTCATTGGTTTTGAATCTGTTCACTTGGAAACACAACACTATTTTAACTGGTGCGGACCAAAGACATTTAACATAGCTGCGGACGCTTCACCGCGTCAGTTGCCCCGTCCCATTGGTCGCGTGGTGTAGGGCGACGGCTAAAAGCCTGAGCTAAGCCGTGCCGTGAAGCGAGTCGGCTTAAATGAACTCTCACGGCGCACCCAACTACTCATGCTGAAGAATATTGATGAGTCGGCCAAGTGGGTCCCTGACATGGAACCGTCGGACACCCCACGGCTCGCTGACGGGGCCGTACTCCATGGGGATCTTGCCTTTTTGAACACGACGCAATGCCTCATCAAGATCGTCCACTTCGATCGACAGATCAGGCACTGGCGTGCCGGAGCCGCCCTGGTTTGCGAAGCTGACCTGCACCGTCATTTTGGCGGAGCCGGCATACGTGCGAATCCAGCCATGATCCATAGCGAGATCGAGCCCAAGAATGCCATGGTAGAACTTGTCTACAACGGACGGCTCGGGCGCGAAGATATTGGCGATGATTCGCTTGACCTTCATGTGAATCTCCGGAAATGCTGGCTATGCGCCCTAAAACGCTCTGCAGCATCGGCGACGCACAGCGCGGTCCGCTGCATGCCGTCATTAGACGGCCCGTGAGGACATGGTGGAGGCCGGGAGCGGCGTGGCGAACCACCAGCGATGACCCTCCGGGTCACGGGCCTCATACTCACGCTGGCCATACGGTTGATCAGTCGGTTCGTACTGTATCCGTGCACCGGCGGCCCGCGCGCGAGCAAAGTGAGCGTCAACGTCAGATACGTGTACTACCAGCCCTGAGCCGGCCAAATCGGCCGTCATTCGGTGAAGCCATACCGCTGTGCTCCCGACACGGACTTCGCCATGTACCGCCTTGCCGGCAGCGTCGCGCTCAACCCCTCCGGACTCGAACCCAAACGCTTGAACGAGAAAGTCGTGAGCCGCTGCGATATAGCGATAAACCAACACCGGGATCAGCCGTTCAAAGGATGACATATCGGATTCTCCATTCAGGCCCTCTAACGCTCGGGCTCAGGCGCGTGCCGGAGCCCAGCAAAGGCACGTCGCCTGCAACACGGTATATAGGCTACGTAAATTTTGCGTCTGCGCTCTAGTCGTCAAGGAAGACCTCACGAAGCGGGTCGCCTCCATCTATGTAGAGGCGCCCGCCGGTGACCAATGCTTCGCGAATCCGCCGCTTGGCTGTACGCTCAACCTCGGGGTGACGACCGTCAAGTGCGCCAACCCGAACGGCGAAAGCGAGGTCATAGGGCCTTTCACCCGCCTCCAGCACAAAGTTCTCCACTGCCACCCGGCGAAAGCTCAACTGACCAGAGGCCATCTCGGCCTCTGATCCGGCCCTAGCCTGTGCAATGGCTTTGGCCGAACGGTCAATACCCAGAACATGCCCATTGCCGATCTGCTTGACGACGGCCCGCGCCGCAGCACCCGGGCCGCAACCAATCTCGAGAACACGCATCCCCGGCCTCAAGGGTAGAGCTTTCAAGATAATTGCAAGTCTGAGTGATAGATCACCAGCCATTTTTCAACTCTCTCGGATACCTCGCGAGAAGACGTGGTCAGTATTTTGTCCTTTTGTCATGCGCCCCAACGCCCAGATTCAGCGGTGAGCCGCGTTGCCGACCGTCCACTGCAACCGATTGTGAAGCCACTGGCTACTTGAACTATTCGGCACATGCTTCAGCACTACTCGACATTCGTTGCTATCCACCACGTCGTGCCGCCCGCGTCCTTGACTCCGCCTCGCTTGTCTTCGTCCTGCTTCTTGATCGGCTCCTGGACTGATGCAGCTCCTGTGTCGAGAGCCCTCCGATATGTCTCGTCCACGTCCTTGACGTAGATGTGCACGTAGGAGGCGATGGGGGGCCAATCAGGCGGCACCGGATCAGCAAGCATGATGACGGTGTCGTCGATCCGAACCTCGGCGTGCATAATTTTGCCTGAGTCATCAGAGAATCGCCTCAGCTCGACGGCATCGAAGACTTGCTTCAGGAATTCAATGGTTGCATCCGCACCATTGACGATGAGGTACGGCGAGACAGTGCTGTAGTTCGCTGGCTTGTGCAGTGACATTTCTGTTTCCTCTAATAGATGCTTGATTGCGGCCTAACGCTCAAGCTCAGCCGATGGCGAACCGTGCAGCGGTTTGACGGTCTGCTGAGCGTCTTGTTGGGCGTTACTCGCTATCCGTCGGCACTAGAGCCAGCATGTTTGCATCGCGCGCCAGAACCCATCTGCCGTTCTCCTTCTTGAGGATGGATAGCGTGTGCCCCGCCCGGGTGATGGTTGCGTTTCCGCCGGGCGGCGTTACCACGACGGTGAGCTTGGTCCACATAAACGCCCAGTCCCCAAGAACCTTAATCTCTTGAATCTCGCTCGTGCCTTCGAACCGCGGAGCGTCTTGGCCGGATTGGGTGCTGGCCACCGCGGCGAAATCACTTTTGTGCAATGCCGGTTGGCCTGTGACTAGAAACACGGCATCTTCAGATATCAAGGACAACACAGTCTTGGCATCACCTGATTTCGTGGCAGCCATCCAAGTAGCAAC
>DASSPI010000093.1:0-34307 GCA_035699705.1 Xanthobacteraceae bacterium | reverse complement strand
ATCTCGCCCGCCGCCAGCCATTGTCGGCGCAGGTCGCCTTCCATGAGATACGCCCAGACGGGCTCCACCACAGGGCCGGGCAAGACGCGCTGGATCGTCAGCGTGGCAGGCTAGGTCAGCGCGCCATAGGGGTCGTACGTTCGGTCGTTTATCGTTTCCTTTTAGGCGTGCGGGCTTTGCGCGCGTCCTCCTCGCGGAGGAGGCGTTCCAGGACGTTCAGCCGATCGAGCCAGAAGCACTCGTAGAAGTTCAGCCACTGGTGGGCGCTGGCCAGCGGCCCAGGATCGAGGCGGCAAAAATGGGTGCGGCCACGCACCTCGCGACGGATCAGCCCGGCGCTCTCGAGCGTCTTGACGTGCTTGGAGGCGGCCGCGAGCGAGATTGCGAAGGGCTTCGCGAGCTCGCCGACCGTCCGTTCGCCGTCGGCGAGCTCCCGCAGCATCTGCCGCCGCGTGGCGTCGCCGAGGGCGTGGAAAATGGTGTCGAGCTGGGGCGTTTGTAATTCAACCATGTGGTTGAATATAGGAGGGTGTTTTCAGATAGTCAACCAATCGGTTTAATGATTGGCTTAATCCTGCGCTCCCAATCCCTTAGCGGGCGCCTACGACGGTAATCCGCTAGATCGAGACGTCTTCGAACCGGTACGGATCGAAACATGCCAGGTCCGGGTCGGGCGATCCGGTCAGCTCGGCGGTGAGCAATTCGGCCGCCAGCGCCGCAAAGGTGATGCCGTTTCCTCCGAATCCATGCGCCAGCCAAACCCGATCGCTGTTGGCAGCGCGGCCGATGGCCGGCAGACCGTCGGGTGAGGCGCCGAACACGGCCGCCCAGCGCTCGCAGGGCTCGACCGGCGCCCCGGCCAATGCCGCCAGATTGGCCGCGAGCGCCTCGGCTTTCTCCGAAATCAGCGCGTCGCGCTGCCGCGCGCGGTCGAATTTCTCGTCGCCGCCGCCGGCGATCACCCGGCCTTCGGGATCCATGCGGGCGTAAAGATACGTATGCGCGGCGTGCCAGATCATCGCGTTCTCGCGCCAGAGCGGCGCTGTGCCCGGCGCGGTAGCCATGACGTATGTCGATTTCAGCGAGAAAGCGGCGGGAAGAAAGAGGCGCGGGCGCTCATAGCCGCTGGCGAGGATGGCGTGACGAGCCTGTATCTCGCCCTGATCGCTTATCAGCGCGATGTTGTCGGCATTATGGGTCAGCCGAAGCGCGTCGGCGGGATAGGTCACCGTCGCCCCGCGTTGACGCGCGATGGCGAGCAGCGCCAGGGTCAGCCGCAGCGGATTGGCCGCGAAGCTGTCGGTTGAGACGATGGCCGCACGCGGCGCAATTCCGAAACGCCCGGCCGTCGCCTCCGGCTGCAGGAAGACCGAGGGCAGTCCATGCCGGGCGCGCAGTTCCGCCTCTGCCCGCAGTCCGTTGCCATCGAGCAGATCACCATCGAGGTAGAGACTCGGTCGGGCTTTCCGGTCGGACGCGATGTCCTCCCGCCTCCAGAGTCCCGTCGCCGCGCGATGGACACGCCGCCACCGCCGCGCGGCCTCCTGTTCGCCCAGCTTGCGGGCCAGATGCGTGAACGGGACGTCAGCTTCCCACAGAATGAGGGCGGTGGAGGCCGATGTGCTGCCCTGTCCGGGACGGCGCCGGTCCACCACCGCGACCGCGAGGCCGGCGGCAGACAAGCGTTCGGCCAGCATCGCGCCGGTGATCCCGGCGCCGCAGATCGCAACGTCCACCGGGCGGCCGGGCAGCTTGTCGCTCGGCGCAAATTCGGGAACACCATCGTCCCACGGCGTTGCACCGCTCCTGAGGTCGTGGCGCTCGGTGAGGTCCATGCGCTAATGATTATGAGCCGATTTGAGGGAACAGGTAATGCCCATTACGATCTACGGCATCAAGAACTGCGACACCATGAAGAAGGCGCGCGCCGTTCTCGACAAGAAAGGCGTCCTTTACGATTTCCACGATTACAAGACGCAGGGCATTGAGCGCGCCAAACTGGAGGGCTGGGCGAAGAAAGTAGGCTGGGAGACTTTGCTCAACAAGGCGGGCACCACGTTTCGGAAACTGCCCGGCAAGGACAAGGAAGCGCTCACCGAAAACAAAGCGATCGCGCTGATGCTGGCGCAGCCCTCGATGATCAAGCGCCCGGTGCTTGAGCTTGGCGGTGGCAAGGTTCTGGTCGGCTTCAAGCCGGAGGACTATGCCGGCTTGAGGTGACCTGTCTGGCCGGATCCGCCTCCACCCCAAACACCCCCACAATCTGCAGCAGCACGTTGTTGTAATGAGCCGTTTCGCGGCGCCGCCCGAGGCCGTTTACCGCAGCCACACACACGAAGAAATGCCCGCAAGCTCTTGATTTTGCCAAGTTTCCTTACGATATCCATTTCATGACAATTCAGCTGAAGTCGGGGCCCGAGCGGCGCGCGGAAATCACAGCGGCCATTCAAGCAAAAACCGGCATTGACGAGGCGATGATCGAGCGCCTGGTGCGCGGTTTTTATGCGCGCGTGCGCAGCGATGCGCTGATCGGACCCGTCTTCGCGACACGAATCGTGAATTGGGAACCGCATTTGCAGCGGATGTGCGCATTCTGGTCGTCCGTCGCATTGATGACCGGGCGCTACCACGGCCAGCCGATGCAAAAGCATCTGCCGCTGCCGGTCGACGGACGTCATTTCGACCGCTGGCTGGCATTGTTTGAGGCGGCGGCCCGCGACCTGTGCCCGCCCAGGGCAGCCGATCACTTCATCGAACGCGCCCGGCGGATCGCGGAGAGCCTGGAGCTCGGGATCGCCGGCACGCACGGCGTGATACTTGGCAAAGGACAGCGCTTCCGGCGCGCGGACCTTGACGGCGAAGACCTTTCTTCGGCCTGCCCGATGGCCGCCGCAAACGGTAGCCGCCCTTGATCCGACCCTCTTTCTTTGCCACATCCAGCCCATGAATCAGCCCATCAGCGCCGCGGAAATCAGCGCCAAAACCTCGCCGCTGGCCGCCGAAGTACGGCGCCGGCGCACCTTTGCCATCATCTCGCATCCGGACGCGGGCAAGACGACGCTGACCGAGAAGCTGCTGCTGTTCGGCGGCGCCATCCAGCTCGCCGGACAGGTGAAGGCCAAGCGCGACCGCCGCTCCACGCGATCCGACTGGATGGCGATCGAGCGCGAGCGCGGCATTTCCGTCGCCACCTCGGTGATGACCTTCGAATACGACGGCCGGGTGTTCAACCTGCTGGATACGCCGGGCCACGAGGATTTTTCCGAGGATACCTACCGCACGCTCACCGCGGTCGATTCCGCCGTGATGGTGATCGACGCCGCCAAGGGCATCGAGGCGCGCACCCGCAAGCTGTTCGAGGTCTGCCGGCTGCGCGACATCCCGATCATCACGTTCATCAACAAGATGGACCGTGAAAGCCGCGATCCCTTCCACCTGCTGGACGAGATCGAGAAGACGCTGGCGCTCGACACCGCGCCGATGACCTGGCCGATCGGGCAGGGCCGGGATTTCGTCGGCACCTTCGATATTGCTTCCGGCAAGGTGCGGCTGCTCGATGCCGACGGCAAGACCGGCGACTTGCGAGACATGACGCTGGCGGAAATCGCCGCGCTCAATCCGACCTTCGATCCGCCCGCGCTCGCCGAGGAACTGGAGCTGGCACAGGACGCTTGCGGCGAATTTGATCTCGCGTCCTTCCGCGAGGGTCATCTGACGCCGGTCTTCTTCGGCTCGGCGCTGAAGAATTTCGGCGTGAAGGACCTGCTCGACGCGATTGCCGCTTACGCGCCGCCGCCGCGCTCGCAGGCCGCCGGCAGCCGCCGCGTCGAAGCCGAAGAGCCGCGCATGAGCGCCTTCGTCTTCAAGATCCAGGCCAACATGGATCCCAACCACCGCGACCGCATCGCCTTCGCGCGGCTCTGTTCCGGCAAGCTGGCGCGCGGCATGAAAGTGAAGCAGGTGCGCACCGGCAAGCCGATGACCCTCAGTTCGCCGGTGTTCTTCTTCGCGCAGGACCGCGCCATCGCTGACGAGGCTTTTGCCGGCGACGTGGTCGGGATTCCCAATCACGGCACGCTCCGTATCGGCGACACGCTGACCGAAGGCGAGGAGATGACTTTCCTCGGCGTGCCGCATTTCGCGCCGGAAATCCTGCGCCGCGTGCGGCTGATGGATGCGATGAAGGCGAAGAAGCTGAAGCAGGCCTTGCAGGAAATGGCGGAGGAGGGCGTGGTGCAGGTGTTTCGCCCGCTCGACGGCTCGCCCGCTTTGGTCGGCGTGGTGGGGCCGCTGCAACTCGATGTGCTGAAGGTGCGGCTGAAGGACGAATACGGCCTGCCGGTGGATTTCGAGCCGGCGGAATTCCAGATGGCGCGCTGGATCGCCGCGGACGAGCGCAAGAAGCTCGACGACTTTGTTTCCGCCAACGGCTCCAGCATTGCCGAGGACCTCGACGGCGACGTGGTCTATCTCGCGAAGAACCAGTTCTACCTGGACTATACGCGCGAGCGCGCGCCCGGCATCGTCTTCACCGACATCAAGGACGTGAAGGCCGATAAGGCGGCGTGATCAACCTCAATCCTCTTGCTGAGGAGCCCGCCAAAGGCGGGCGTCTGGAAGCATGTGGCCTCGTCCTTCGAGACGCGATGCTTGCGCATCGTTCCTAGCGGTAATTCCGCGGCAGGCTGTTGTGGATGGCGGTGGCCGCTACCGCGGCGTGGCCGGTGGCGACGCTGATCTGATGCAGGTCGGTGACCACGTCGCCCGCGGCATAGAGGCCTTCCACCGAGGTGCGCTGCTTGTCGTCGACATGCAGGTTGCCGATCTCGTTGCAGCGGGCGCCGAGCGCGAGCGCGAGCTGTGAGCGCACCTCGCAGCCCATGGCGGGATAAAGCACATCCACTTGCAACCGGCCTCCGTCGGCAAAGACGGCGGCGACCTTGTCTCCGCTGCGTTCGACATCGACGACGCGCTGCTCGAGCGTGATGCCCGCTTCCGCCAAGGCGCGCGCTTCCTCGCCTGCTTTGTCCGGCTCGTCGATCGGCAGCAACACGACGTTGCGGCTATAGGTGCGCATAAAGCGCGCCTTTGCGGCGGCCGTGTGCAGCGGCCCGAGCACGCCGATCCTCATGTCCATCGCCTCAAAGCCGTCGCAGATCGGGCAGAAGCGCAACGCGCCGCGATAGATCGCGTCCTTCAGTCCGGGCAGATCCGGGCCTTCATCGACGATGCCTGTGGCGAGCAGCAGGCGCTTGGCGCGGATTTCATTCTTTGCAACCCGCGCGACAAATACGCCGCCGTCCTTGCGCAAGTCGTCCACGCGGCCGTGCCGCAGGCGCGCGCCGTTGTCTTCGGCCTGTTCCCGCAGGCTGGCCAACAAGTCCAACCCTGAAATGCCGAGGAAGCCGGGATAGTTGTGCGTTTCCGGAATAAGCCGCGCCCGGCTCTGACCCTCGTCCACCAGCAGCGCGCTGCGGCGGAAGCGCGCGAGATAATTGGCGGCTGTGAGGCCGGCAGGGCCGCCGCCAATGATCAGGCAATCGAGTTCGGAAGCTGCCATCGTTCCGGCTGCGTCATGGGACATGGCCGGTTAACACCCGCCGCGGGCTTCGGTTCAGGCCGGCGGACGGAAAGACTGCAGGCTGTGCGACGGAAAATCGTAGAGCTTGCCGGTCTCGGCAAAGTCGGGGAAGCAAAGCGGCAGGATGCTTTCCGCCACCTGCGCGGGCTTGGGCAAAGTGGCAGGATCCTCGCCCGGCATCACGGTGGCGCGCATGCGGGTGCGCGTGGGGCCGGGATTGAACAAATTCACCCGCACCTTGGTGGCGGCGGTTTCAGCGGCATAGGTGCGCGCCAGCACGTCGAGCGCAGCCTTCGAAACCGAGTAGGGTCCGCGATAAGCGCGCGCGTTGCTGGCGGCGCCGGAGGTGATGAACACCGCGCGCCCGGCATCGGATTTCTGCAGCAGCGGGTCGAGGAAGCGGATGAGATGCCAGTTGGCGGTGACGTTGATCGCCATTACCTGGTCCCAGACTTTCGGCTCCACGTGGCCGAGGGGAGAGGTATCGCCGACGATCGCGGCATTGCCGATCAGCACATCCAGCCGGCCATAGCGCTGGTTCAGCGCCGTAGCGAGCCGGGCGATGCCGCCGGTATCGGTGACGTCGAGCGGCACCAGCGTGGCGCTGCTGCCCGCAGCGCGGATCTCGTCGTCGAGTTCCTCCAGCGCCCCGGTGGTGCGCGCAATCGCCACCACATGCGCGCCGGCCTTGGCCAGAGCGAGCGCGGTCGCGGCGCCGATGCCGCGCGAGGCGCCGGTGACCAGTGCGATGCGGTTGGCGAGGGGCTTATCCATGGATTTCGTCATTCCGGCTTGAGCGAAGCGAAGAGCCGGAATCCATAACCACGGTCCGCGCGAATATCAAACGGCAGGGAATATGATCCCGGACAGCGCTTCGCGCTTGCGGATGACGCTTCGCGTCAGCTGGCTTCCGCCAGCAGCGAGAGCTGGCGCGGAGGGGTTTCCTGCGCTGTGCGGTCGGTGAGCGGGGTCGGATAGTCGCCGGTGAAGCAATGGTCGGTGAACTGTGGCTTGAGCGGATCGCGCTTCTCCTCGCCCATCGCGCGGTAGATGCCCTCCACCGACAGGAAAGCCAGCGAATCCGCTCCGATGATGGCGCGGATGCCTTCAATGTCGTGGTTGGCCGCGAGCAGCTTTTCCTTCTCCGGCGTGTCGATGCCGTAATAATCCGGATGGGTGATCGGCGGCGAGGAGATGCGGAAATGCACCTCCTTGGCGCCGGCGTCGCGCATCATCTGCACGATCTTCATCGAGGTGGTGCCGCGCACGAGCGAATCGTCGAGCAGCACGATGCGCTTGCCCTTGACCACGGCGCGGTTGGCCGAATGCTTCAGCCGCACGCCGAGTTCCCGGATCGACTGCGTCGGCTGAATGAATGTGCGGCCGACATAATGGTTGCGGATGATACCCATTTCGAAAGGAATGCCGGAAGCCTGGGAATAGCCGATGGCGGCGGGCACGCCGGAGTCGGGAACCGGGATGATGACGTCCGCGGCGGCGGGCGCTTCGCGCGCCAGTTCGGCGCCCATGGTCTTGCGCACATCGTAGACCGAGCGTCCGCCGACGATGGAGTCAGGCCGGGAGAAATAGATGTATTCGAAGATGCAGGGCCGCGGCGCCATCGGCGGGAACGGCTTGTATGAATGCATGCCTTCTTCATCGAAGACCACGACTTCGCCGTTCTCGATGTCGCGCACATATTGCGCGCCGATGATGTCGAGCGCGCAGGTTTCCGAGGCGAGGATCGGGCAGCCGTCGAGCCGGCCGAGCACCAGCGGGCGGATGCCGAGCGGATCGCGCGCGCCGACCAGTTTCTTGTTGGTCATGCCAACGAGCGAAAAGGCGCCTTCGATATCGCGCAAGGCGTCGACGAAGCGGTCGACAAAGCGCGTCTTATGCGAGCGGGCGACCAGATGCAGGATCACCTCGGTGTCGGTGGTCGACTGCATCATCGCGCCTTCGCGTACCAGTTGACGACGTAGCGTTAAGCCATTGGTCAGATTGCCATTATGGCCGATGGCGAAACCGCCGGCGTTCAACTCGGCGAATAGCGGCTGCACGTTGCGGATGATGGTCTCGCCGGTGGTGGAATAGCGCACATGGCCGACCGCGACCTGGCCGGGCAGGCGGTCGATCACTTCGCGCCGGGAGAAGGTATCGCCGACCAGTCCCATGCGGCGCTCGGAATGAAAGCGCTTGCCGTCGAAGCTGACGATGCCGGCGGCTTCCTGGCCGCGATGTTGGAGGGCGTGCAGGCCGAGCGCCGTGATCGCTGCGGCATCAGGATGATTGTAGATGCCGAAGACGCCACATTCTTCCCGCAGCCGGTCTTCCTCGAGATCGAGGAGATTGTCGTCGGAAACGTCCATCGACTGGCTCATAGGCCCTCTGAGCGCTATCGCGCGGTTGCCGCCTTATTTTCGATCAACTGCCGCATACCGTCGCGGTCGTTTCGTCCGTAACCACTCGGATCGCGGCCGAGCGTGACGCTGCCGGTTATCGTGCCCAGGTCGGACCGCGTTTCCGGCGGCGAACCATCGGGGGCATCGGTTTCGTCGCCCCTCGGCCGTTTCAGCCTCTTCAAGATGGTGCTTTCCGGGTCATCCGGCAACAGGCCTTTCAGCCAATCCCCCGTGCTTTGCAGCACTACCTTGGATTTGGCGCTTTGCACCCAGGACGGCTGCGATTTCGTGGGCACCAGCCAGTCGAAGAACAGGAAGGCGACCACCACGATGATCAGCCCGCGCCCCAGGCCGAACAGGAAGCCGAGGGTGCGATCGAGCGCGCCCACCCGGCTGTCCAGGATCATGTCCGAGATGCGGACCGTCAGCACCGAAACAATCAGCAAAGTGCCGAGGAAAACGCCGCCGATAACGGCGGCCGCGGCGACGATGTCGTTGTTGAAATACTGCTTCGCCAGCGGCAGCAGGCGGGCATAGGAATAGACCGTGGCGATGGCGGCAATCGCCCACGCGCCGATCGACAGGATCTCCCGCATAAAGCCGCGGATCATGGCAAGCATCGCCGAAACCAGCATGACAACGAGCAGGATGAGGTCGAGAAACGTAATCGGCATTCATTGCTCATCGTTTCCGCGGTATCCGCGGGTGGCCTCGAATCGCGCGGCAGGCGAGCCACTACCTGACGTACGCAAAGGGCGGTCGGCAAGGCCCGCCCAGCATCGAGCCAACAGATTAATTTTGTGACCTTTTCCGGCTGTGTTGGTCCCCGGGACAGCCAGATTTTCGCCCGCGCTGTATAGCCGTCCAGGACGCCGCCGTCACCCGTTTTTCAGCCCATTTTCCGGCTGGTTTTGCGGCCCGGGACGCCTTCGGCGGCAATATCGGCAACGAGGCCGGCAAGGGTCGCAACGCTGGTCGTTTGCAGGCCGCCGTCGGCGGCCGCCTCCGCCCGGGCGGCTTCCGGGATCACGGCCCGTTTGAAGCCGAGCTTGACCGCCTCCTTCAGCCGGGCCGCGGTCTGGGCCACGGGCCGAATTGCGCCGGAAAGCGATACTTCGCCGAAAAAGACCGCGTCCGCCGGCAGCGGGGCATTGACCAGCGATGAGACCAGCGCCGCGGCGGCCGCCATATCGGCCGCCGGCTCATTGATGCGCAGCCCGCCCGCCACATTGAGATAGACGTCGTGGCCGGACAGCCGCACCCCGCAATGCGCTTCCAGCACCGCCAGCACCATGGAGAGCCGGCTCTGATCCCAGCCGACCACCGCCCGGCGCGGGGTTCCCAGGGTGGTCGGGGCCACCAGGGCCTGGATCTCGACCAGCAGAGGCCGCGTGCCCTCGATCCCGGCGAAAACCGCGGTGCCCGGGCTGCCGAGATCGCGCTCGGACAAGAACAGTTCGGACGGATTGGCGACTTCGCGCAACCCGCCGCCGGTCATCTCGAAGACGCCGATCTCGTCGGTCGGCCCGAAACGATTCTTCGCCGCCCGCAGGATGCGGAACTGGTGCGAGCCTTCGCCTTCGAAGGAGAGCACCGCGTCCACCATGTGCTCGACCACGCGCGGGCCGGCGATGGTGCCTTCCTTGGTGACATGGCCGACCAAAATCACCGCGGCGCCCGAGCGCTTGGCGAAACGGATCAGCACCTGGGCCGCGCCGCGCACCTGCGTGACGGTGCCGGGGGCGGAATCCACCACGTCGGTCCACATGGTCTGGATCGAATCCACCACCACGAGGCGAGGGGTCTTGCCTTCCGACAAAGTGGCGATGATGTCCTCGACCGATGTTTCGGCCGCGAGTTCCACCGCGGCATCGCTGAGCCCCAGTCTTTCCGCCCGCAGCCGCACCTGCGCCACCGCTTCCTCGCCGGAGATGTAGATCGCGCGTTGCCCCGCCCGCGCCAGAGCGGCGGCCACCTGGATCAGCAGCGTCGACTTGCCGATGCCGGGATCGCCCGCCATCAGCAGCACCGAGCCGCGCACAAAACCGCCGCCGGTCACCCGGTCGAATTCCGCGATGCCGGAAGCAAGCCGCGGCGCCTCGTGAGCCTCGCCGGCAAGCGGCTCGAGCGCGAAGAGGCGGCCCTTGCGCGGGGCGCGGCCGGGCATCGGCCCCGCTGCCGCGGTGCCTTCCTCCACCAGCGTGTTCCACTCGCCGCAGGCGTCGCATTTGCCCTGCCAGCGCGAAGAAGTCGCGCCGCAATTCTGGCAGACGAAGGTGGGCGTGCGGCGGGCCATGGTTGAGTCGGAGGCTAGAGTAACAGGGTGGTCGACAGCAACCGCGCCGCAGTTCAGGCGCCGCGGTAGACGCGGTGATAGCGGCGGCCGAGCCGCGTGAGCACTTCATAGCCGATGGTGCCGCCGAAACGCGCCACGTCATCGACGCTGATATCGCCGCCGATCAGGGTGGCATATTCGCCGCGCCGCGCGTCGCCTTCCGCCAGATCGGTCACATCGATCGCCATCAGATCCATCGAAATGCGGCCGGCAATCGGGCAGCGCTTTCCCGCGACGATCGCTTCGCCACCTGGCGTATCATTCGCGCTGCTCGCGGCGCGGGGATATCCGTCCGCATAGCCGGCGGCGATGACAGCGATGCGCGCGGCTCGCTTGGCGGTCCAGACGCCGCCATAGCCGACGGTCTCGCCTTTGGCGACCAACCGGACCTGGATGATGCGCGCCTGCAGGCCGACGACAGGGAGCATCGGGTTGGGCTTGCCGGGTGTCGGATTGACGCCATAGAGCGCGACGCCTGGCCGTACCATGTCGCACAGCGCGCCATCGCCCAGAAAGATGCCGGACGAATTGGCAAGCGAAGCGGTCAGGCCGCGGAATTGCACGCGGATTTCGCGAAATAGCCTGATCTGTTTTTCGTTGAGCGGATGCTCGGGCGTTTCCGCGCAGGCGAGGTGACTCATCAGCAGCGTGAAGCCGTGATTTTCCCTTTGCAGGCGCGGGGCGAGCGCGATCACCTCATCAACGCTCATGCCAAGGCGGTTCATGCCGGTATCCACATGGATGGCGGCTCTGCCGCGCCAGTTCGAGCCGGCGATGAAACGATCCCATTCGGCGAGCTCCACAAGGCTCCCGATCACCGGCCGCGCATCGACCTCAGCGAAGGCGGGGCCGCTGCCGGGCAGCGCGCCGTCCAGTACGTAGATCGCGGCGTCCTGCACCGCCGGGCGCAGCCGGCGCGCCTCGCTCAGATCGGCGACGAAAAACGTCTTGCAGCCGGCTTTGAGAAGCGCGGCGCCGACCTGTTCGATCCCGCAGCCGTAGCCGTCCGCCTTCACCACGGCGGCGCATTCCACCGGCAGCGCCTGTTGCCCGAGCCGCCGCCAATTCTCCTGCAACGCCGCAAGATCAATCGTGAGCAGCCCGCCCGCCTCGGCCTCGGAGGGACCCGCAGCAATCGGTTCAGATGGAACAGGGGCAGGGCTGGTGCGCGGGGGCATGGGGACCACGGTTGCGGAGCAGCGCATCATGGTAGGGATGCCGCCGCGCCACAAGCCTGCCGGCAGACATCACCTTGGGAGGGGACGGCCCGCCCCGCCGGGACAGCTTTCGCCGGATCTTGCGCTAGAAGCGATCCGGCAGTCGCTCGGTTTTGACGAGGTTCGAGAAGCGGGTGACTTCCGCATCGAATTGCAATTCCACCGTGCCGGTCGGGCCGTGGCGCTGTTTGCCGATAATGGCCTCGGCCTTGCCGTGCACCTTCTCGCCCTCCGCCAGCCATTCGGCGAATTTGTCGGCCTGCGATTCCGAGGGCTTGCGCATCTGGTGGTAATATTCTTCGCGGAAGACGAAGATCACCACGTCGGCGTCCTGCTCGATCGAGCCGGATTCACGCAGGTCCGAGAGCTGCGGCCGCTTGTCGTCACGGCTTTCGACCTGACGCGAGAGCTGCGACAGCGCGAGCACCGGCACATTCAGCTCCTTGGCCAGCGCCTTCAACTTGGTGGTGATTTCGGTAACTTCCTGCACGCGGTTTTCGGAAGAGCGCCGGGTCGAGCCTTGCAGAAGCTGGATATAGTCAATGACGAGCAGATCGAGTCCGCGCTGGCGTTTCAGCCGCCGCGCGCGCGCCGCCAGTTGCGCGATCGAGAGGCCGCCGGTCTCGTCCACATAGAAGGGCAGGTTCTGCAACTCGATCGAGATGTCCTTGATCTTCTCGAAGTCGGCCTCGGTGATGCCGCCGCGGCGGATCTTGTTGGAAGGGATTCCCGTCTGTTCGGCGATGATACGGGTGGCGAGCTGCTCGGCGGACATTTCCAGCGAGAAGAAGCCGACGATACCGCCGTTGACGCTGACCATATGGCCGTCGGGCTTTATTTCGCCCTGCCAGGCCTTCGCCACGTTATAGGCGATGTTGGTGGCGAGCGCAGTTTTGCCCATGCCGGGGCGGCCGGCGAGGATGATGAGGTCCGACTGCTGCAAGCCGCCCATCATGCGGTCGAAATCCTCCAGCCCGGTCGCCAGTCCGGACAGTTTGCCGTCGCGCTGGAAGGCGTGGGCCGCCATGTCCACCGCGGTGGTGAGCGCCTGGGCGAAGCGCTGGAAGCCGCCGTCATAGCGTCCGGTTTCCGCCAGCTCGAACAGCCGGCGCTCGGCGTCCTCGATCTGGTTGCGCGGGGCGAAATCCACCGGCGCGTCGAAGGCAACATTGACCATATCCTCGCCGATCAGGATCAGCAGGCGGCGGATCGACAGGTCGTAGATGGTGCGGCCGTAGTCTTCGGCGTTGATTACGGTGGTGGCCTCGGCGGCGAGCCGCGCGAGATACTGGCTGACATTCATGCCGGCGATGTCGATGTCGCCGGGCAGAAAGGTTTTCAGCGTCACCGGGGTGGCGAGCTTGTTGGCGCGGATCAGGCTGCGCGCGATCTCGAAAATCTTCTGATGGATCGGTTCGAAGAAATGCTGCGGCTCGAGAAAGTCGCCGACGCGGTAAAGCGCTTCATTGTTGACCAGAATGGCGCCCAGCAGCGCCTGCTCCGCTTCGATATTATGCGGCGCCGTCCGATAAACCGGAGCGGTCGGTTCCGGGAGCTTCCGGACGGTCGAATCAGCTTGTGCCATGGAACCAATGCTAGGCTAGGGGAATGTGGACGTAGCATGGCACAGCAGGGAGCAGGAGACAGAAGCAGCGCCCCTGAGGCGTTGTCCACCAATTCACAACACGCAAACGACAGTGGGCTAAAGGGCGTTTTTGCTTGACTACTCGCCGGCGAGCCGCAGCGGCGTGCGCTGCCCGCCTTCGGCGGCACGCAGCCGCCGCTCCTCGTGCAGGATATAATCGCGCGTCATTGGCACGACCCCCTGCCGCTTGGTGAGCTGGATCTGGAACACCATGGCGGCGTGGTCGCGGAAATTTACTTCGGCCGCGGCAAGATAAAATTCCCACATGCGCACGAAGCGCGGGTCGTAAATCCGTTCCACTTCGTCCTTGTGGGCGAGAAAGCGCTCCCGCCACGCCTTCAGCGTCTCGGCGTAATGCAGACGGAGGATTTCAATGTCGGTCACCAGCAGTCCGGCACGCTCGATATAGGGCAATACCTCCGAGAGCGCCGGGATATAGCCGCCCGGGAAAATGTATTTCGCCACCCAGGGATTGGTGATGCCCGGACCTTCCGAACGCCCGATGGAATGCAGCAGGAAAACGCCGTCATCGGTCAGCAAATCCGCGCATTTGCGGAAGAAGGCGTCGTAGAAAGCCAGGCCCACATGCTCGAACATGCCGACCGAGACGATGCGGTCGAACGGGCCCTTCACGTCGCGGTAGTCTTCCAGCTGGAAATCGACCTGGCCGGAGAGTTGCTTTTCCGCCGCGCGCTGCTGCGCGAGCGCATGCTGCTCTTTTGAGAGCGTGATGCCCTTCACCCGCACCCCGCCGAATTCCGCCAGATAGAGCGCGAGCCCGCCCCAGCCGCAGCCGATGTCGAGGACGCGCTGGCTGCGTTGCAGCAACAGCTTGGCAGCGAGATGGCGTTTCTTCGCCAGCTGGGCGTCGTCGAGCAACTGGCCCGGCGATTCGAAATAACCGCAGCTATATTGCCGGTCGGCGTCGAGGAAGAGCGAATAGAGACGCTCGTCCAGATCGTAGTGATGCGCGACGTTGCGCTGCGCCTTCGGCTTGGGATTGCGCTGCTGCCAACGGCGCTTGAGGTAGCGCAACAGATAGAGCGGACGGCCCCAGCGTTTCGCCTCGGCGTCGTTCTGGCAGAGGACATGCAGCACGTCGGCGATGGTGCCTTCTTCGACAACCAGCGTGCCGTCCATATAGGCTTCGCCGAATTTCAGTTCGGGATCGAACAGCACCTCACGCAGCGCCGCGCGGGTGGTGAAGCGCACTGCGACCGGCTTGCCGGTGCTATCGCCAAAGGTGAAAACCCGACCGTCCGGAGTCGCTACCCGGAAATTGCCGCGATGAATAAATCGTCCCGCAACAGCCTGAAGCAACCAATGCATTGGCCGCCTCCACTCCCATTATGCCCCTCGGAGCGAAGCACCCCGTAACAACGCCATAACCTGCAAACAGTTTCACAAAGAAAAATATCAAATCTCAGATCAGAAAAAAACATGCGATGCATCAAAAGAACGAGATTTTGATCATGCCGTCGATGCCCTATCAGGGAGAAGGAAACGGCGCGCCCTGCCGTATTTTTGGGCTAATGGTTGGTGCGATATCCGACTCGGTACATGCATGGGTTCGAAGGAGGCGGCTTTGTCTGGAAGAAGGCTTGTGACGATATTGCTCGTGGTGGGGGCAGGCTTGAGCGCCGGGTCCGCGCTGGCCCAGGAGGACCTCAACCGGGGCAAAACGCCGGCACAGCTCTTTGCGTCCGACTGCGCCGACTGTCACCGCAACCCTCGTAGCCTGGGCAAGCGCGAGAATGCCGACACGCTCGCCGGCTTTTTGCGCGTGCATTACACCGCGAGCCGGGAAAGCGCCGCCGCCATCGCCGCCTACCTGGTATCACTCGGACCCGATCCGCGGGCCGGATCGCGGCCGACATCGCAGCGCTCCAAGCCCGCGGCGTCGCAGGACCAGAGCAAGTCCAACCAGACTCAGCCGGCGGCCAAGCCCGCTGAGCCCGCACCGCCGGAGCCGCCTGAACCGGTGCCGCAAGCGCCGCTAGCCGCGCCAGCCAACGAGCCCGTGAGCGAGCCAACTCCTGCGGCGCCGCCCGCGAACCCGCAATAACCGCGAGCGCGCGGGAGCGCAGCTGGCTTATTTCTTTTCTTCTTGGCCCGTGGCTTCCTCTTCCGCCTCGCGGGCGTGAAGGGCTTCGACCGCTTCAGGCTCAAAGAAAGCCTCTTCCGCGACTGCGGGCGCTTCTTCCTCGGCCCCTTCACGGCGGCGCGTCACGTCTTCGCCGCGCTGCAGCCGCTCGGCCTCGTCCTGGCTGCGCGCCACGGTCACGGTGACGGTGACCTCGACCTCCGGATGCAGCGCGACCGGGATCTTATACATGCCGATCGTCTTGATCGGCGCGTTGAGCACAATCTGCGAGCGATTGACCGTGATCGCATCGTCGCTCAGCAAGGTGGCGATGTCGCGGGCGGAAACCGAGCCGTAGAGGTGGCCGGCTTCACCAGCCTGGCGCAGCACGACGACGCTCTTGCCGGCGACCTTTTTCGAAGCGGCCTCGGCTTCACCGCGAAGCTCGGTATTGCGCGCCTCGAGTTCGACCTTCATGCCTTCGAACCGGTCACGATTTTCCTTGGTGGCGCGCAGCGCCTTGCCGTTCGGCAGCAGATAGTTGCGCGCGAAACCGTTCTTCACGCGCACGACCTCTCCCATTTGGCCGAGCTTGGCGACGCGTTCGAGCAGAATTACTTCCATGGTCTTTCTCCGTCTTCGTTAGATTCGTTGATCGGGATGTTCAGTGCAGTGTGGGTGGGCCGCGGGTGCGGGCGGCCCGTCCGCGCAGGTCGAGCGCGCTGTCGGCCAGGCCGAGCAGTGCGAGAATGATCGCCGGCCATCCGAAGACGATGACCGCGGTATAGACGCCGGCCAGCACGAGCGGGCGGCCGCTGGTGTTGCGCGTGACCACATGCAGCACGGCAAATCCGAGAACGGCAAAAGCTATGATCAGCGCGGCGGCGAAAACATCGGAGACAATCCCGAGCAGGCCGGGCAAAAAGACGCCGGCCAGGGCAACGGCGAGCAGAACGGGGGCGAAGCGGGGGAAACCGATCGCCGGCAATTCCGGCCAGGGCCTGCGCAGTTGTCCCGACAGTTTGACGATGCGCGCGGCGAGCCAGGTATTGATCAGCAACACGACGGTGGTCAGCGAGGCCACCATTGGCGGCGCCAGCTTCGTCAGCACGTCGGTGTCGATGAGCTTTTCAGCACTGATTTCCCCGCCGGCGCGGGTGCGCAGCCCGAGCGCAGCTTCGATGGCGGATCGCAGATTGGTATGGAAGCTTTGCGCGTCGGTGCCGAAATAGGGGATCGCGATCACGATGGCCGCGGCTCCCGCAACCGCGGTCCAAAGCACGATCCTTCCGGGGGGATACCATTCCAGCGCCCCGGTGCCGTCGGCGGGCCGCGCAAGCAGCGCGAGATAGCCGAGCCACCAGGCGGGCAGGCCGACGCCGACGACGAAAGCGAGCGCGAAGTGGCCGTCAAGCACGAGGGCGAGGCAAGCCGTGGCGAACAGGGCGGCGACCAGCCCAGCCACGTAATTCCATCCGATACCCGCGATCAGAATCGGCAAAGGCGACAGATAGAACAGCACAAGCGCAAACAGCGAGCCGGACGCCAGCGATGCGAATAGCAACGCCGCCGCGGCACCTGCGCCAATACCAATGAGAATGATCTGGGTCATTCCAGCTGTCCCGCTCCGTCAGGGGCGGTTAGAGGTGGATCGATGTCCGCCCCAACCATCGGCCGCCGGACCATTCCGCCGGCCTGGATTTTTTCGTCCGGCTTGCGCCGGATCAGATATCGCGCTGTCCGGATTTAGCCGGACTTGTCGTCATCGTCAGCGGATCACGTAGGGCAACAGCCCGAGGAAACGGGCGCGCTTGATCGCCTTCGCCAGCTCGCGCTGCTTCTTGGCAGAGACCGCGGTGATACGGCTCGGCACGATCTTGCCGCGCTCCGAAACATAGCGCTGCAACAGACGCGCATCCTTGTAATCGATCTTCGGTGCGCCCGTGCCAGAGAAGGGGCAGGTCTTGCGCCGGCGAAAGAACGGCCGACGCGCCCCGCCGCCACCGCCACCGCCACTACCTTGAGGAGAGAATGCCATGGTTATTACTCCTCTGCTGCCGGGCTGTCGTCGCCCTCGCGTGGGCGCCGTTCGCGGTCACGGAATCCGCCGCGATCACCACCACGATCGCCGCGCGGGCCACCGCCGCCGGGGCGACCGTCGTCACGTTCGCGGTCGCGGTCTACTTTGCGCATCATCGCGGATGGGCCTTCTTCCAGCTCATCGACGCGAATGGTGAGATAACGGATGATGTCCTCGCTCAAGCGCATCTGCCGCTCCATTTCGGCAAGCGCCGGAGCCGGAGCCTCGATGTTGAGCAAGGTCATGTGGGCCTTGCGGTTCTTGCGGATGCGATAGGAGAGCGATTTCACGCCCCAGTACTCGGTCTTGGCGACCTTGCCGCCCATCCCTTCGATGACGGCTTTGTACTGGTTGGTGAATTCTTCCACCTGTTGCGGGCCAAGGTCCTGGCGCGCAAGGAATACGTGCTCGTAAAGCGGCATGCAGTGCCTTTCCTGTTTCAATCCAACGGCCCCGGCGCCTAGCCCTTCGAGCCTTTCGGAAAGGCTCGATGCTCAGAAGGCGGAAACTCCGGGACGCCGGGCGAGTGGCCCTGCCGCCAAAGCGGCCGTCCGTTCGGTTCCCAACCGGGGTCGTGCGAAGTGCCGGCTTATACGCGATTGAGCCCAAAAGGCAAGGATTTAGGCGCGGCTCAGGCGGCTTTTGGAGGCTCGTCCTCGCGCTTGGCTGTCTGGAGCAGATCGGCCAGTTTCACCGCCAGATCCACGCCGTCACGAATCTGGCGGGCGGCGGCCTTATCCAAGGTGCTGCCGGCAGAGCGCATCTTGTTGAGCGTCAGCAGCAGGACTTCGAGATTGTCGGAGAGCAGCTTCCGGCGGAAGGCGGGATCCTGCCGGGCGCGCTCCAAATCTTCTTCGGTGACCGCGGTGAAGTCGACCATGTTCCATCCCCAAGTTTGGGCCGGATATTAGGCCTTCCAGGTATGAGGTTGGTTACCGTAGTCGGGCAAACTCTAGGAAATGTCGTTTTTTGTTTTATGCCAGCTAGTTAACTGTGACGCGCAGCACCGTTCGGAAGCCGATATGAGAAGCGCCCAGGTCGGCCTCCTGCGGCTGCCGCGCGGCCGGACGGTAGCGGGCGCAGAAATTGGGCGCGCAGAGCCATGAACCGCCCTTGATCACGCGAACCTGACCGCCGACGCTGGTGGAGACATCCATCGGGCCGCGCGGATCGACGTCGTTTTCAGCGAAGTGGTGTCCGGGTCGATACCAATCTGTCGCCCATTCCCACACATTGCCGATCATATCGTAGAGACCAAAGCCATTGGCCGGGAAGCAGCCGACCGGCGCCGTGCCGTGATGGCCGTCCGATTTCACATCCTCGAAGGGGAAGAAACCCTGCCAGGAATTGGCCATCCATACGCCCTCGGGCGTCTGTTCGTCGCCCCAGGCGAAATCTTTTCCTGAAAGACCGCCGCGCGCGGCGAATTCCCACTCGGCTTCGGTGGGCAGCGAACGCCCAAGCCACTGGGCATAAGCCAAGGCATCGGCGTAGCCGATGTGCACGACCGGATGATTGTCCCTGCCAGCGATCGAACTACCTGGCCCGGAAGGGTGCCGCCAGTCGGCACCCGGCACGTAGCGCCACCATTCGAGGGCGTTCGCGCGCGTACGGGAATTTTTTGCGGGCTCGAAGAACACCATCGAGCCTGGGACCAGGGCTTCCGGCGGCAGGTCCGGATAATCACGCGCACTCAACCCGCGCTCCGCCACCGTCTTGTATCCGGTAGCGGCGACGAATGCAGCGAACTGCGCGTTGGTCACTTCGTGGCGGTCGATCCAGAAGCCGCTGACGCTGGCCCGGCGCGGTGGCCGTTCCTCCGGGTAAGCGTTGCCGGAGCCCATGATGAAGCTGCCGCCAGGCACCCAGACCATGCCGGCCGGTGCATCGGCCTTCGCGGAGGGCGCAGGCAATCCGGAATAAGCGGCGCAGAGTGGCTCAGCGGGAGGCGCCGCAAGGGCATATATTGTCGTGCCAGCAAGCGGGCCCGGCACGAGGAGCGCCGTTGGCAGCGGCAGCGCGGCGGACAGCACCAGGGCAATGGAAACGGCGCGCATGGTCAGGACCTGCTCACAAGGACCACGTCAAAACGAGCAAGACTTCTGCGCGCGCAACATCAACCGGACGTCGCGGTTGTTGACCTTGCCATCGCCGTTCAGATCGCCGCCGCACAACACCGGATCGCAGGCGCCGGTTTGCTTGTTCAGGAGCGCCATGTCCCTCGCTGTGACGACACCGTTGCGGTCCAGATCGGCGCGCGTGCAGATGTCCAGACAGTCGAGGCCGAGATTGGCTGCAATGATCTGTCTGTCCTTGTCGTCAGTTTGGGCATCCATGTTGATGTCATAGCTGCTCGGCCCTCGGCCCTGGAAGGTGGCCCAGCCGTTCAGATCGGCCTGGTTCACACGCAGATCGAGATTGCCGTCACCCTTGTTCCGGCAGACTTGCTGCGGCTTCGCGGAGGCCTTTGTTTTCTTGAGCTCGGCTTCCAGCTCCGCGTAGCTTTTCCGCACGGCCTGCGGCACACAGGTTTTCGGATCCTGCCCGGCTGGGCAATCCTTCAAAAGATCGTCGTCTTCGTTATCCATGCCGATAGGGTTGGTGGCCGTCTTTTTCAGGTCATAGAATTCGACCGTGGTCTTGGTCCGATATTCAGCCCAGGGGAAGGGCTTGTTCTTGGCGTTGGCGGGTAAAGGCGCGGCGCAATTGGTGCGTTCCGCTTCCACGAGTTTGAAACGCTTATTGCGGACGGCGAATTGCGAAACCGGATTGATGCCGGTGCCTGGATTTGCCGCCACGACGGCGCAACAAGAGCTTGCCTGCGTCGCTGCTTTTGGGCCGTACCAAACCCCGCCGTTGTCCTCACAGAGGTTTTTGTCGAACAGCAGGGTGTCATTGCACAGGTTGCCAAGCACGCAAGGCCAGCTGCGTTCGCTCGGCACCGGCGTAAACTTTCCTGCTCCTACTTGGGTAAAGTTCGTCTCGCGAACCGGCTCGGCCGCCGCCGAGGCGAGATAGGGCAGCAGCGGTTGGCTGTCGAGCTGATGGCTGGGCGGAACGATTTCGGCAACCTTGAGCCCCGCGACATCGCCGAACAGTTGGAACAGATCGGTGACATTGACGAGTTCGTTAACCGACCGTCCGGGCTGCGAAACACCCGCGCCGGCGACGATCAGCGGCACCCAGGTGCCGGTCTGGTAGACAGTGGCCTTGGAGCGGCCGACGTTGAATCCTTCCTGGACGCGGACAGTGCTTCCAAAGCTGCCGTTGTCGCCGACGATAACGACTATGGTGTTGCTGAGATTGAGGGTCGCCAGCGTGCGGCCGTCCGGCCGAAGGGTACCGAGACCCATGGCGGCCAGCATGCGACCGATCTCCACGTCGGCGCCTTCCAGCATGTTGTTCAAAAGCTGACGCGAGGGGGTGAGCGAGCTGCAGAGAGCGCTCTGATCGGTCGGATCGGGAACGATGGATGTCGGCGCCTTCTGGTACGGGGTATGCATCGTGTTGTAGCTGACCGTCAGCATGCGCGGGCCGGACTGCTGGTTCCACCACTGCACGCCGTCGATGGATTGCGTCTCTGTCATGTAGTTGCGGCGCTGGACGGCCTCGCAACTGTCCGTCGGCACAAACAGGGGCGAACGCGGTCCCGCTACGGTGATGCGCGGCCAGACGTAATAGGCATTATTGATGGAGAAATCGTCGGATGTCGGCGCGTTGACCCCGCACGGCATGTTTGGTCGAAATAATCCCCCACGCTGCAGGCAAGTTCGCGAAGCCGACGTCTGCGGGTCGGCATTGCCCGCGTTGATGGCCGTACAGGTGGTGACGCCGGCGATCCGCCGATAGCAGGCACCTGGTGCTTGGCTCTGGAAATAGCCGCAAACCTGGTTGCCCTGCGGGTCTCCGCCGCCCGCCGTCTTGTCGATCGAGGGCGGGCCGGCGGTCATGTTGCCGATGAAGGTGTCCCAGCCGCGGGTGGCCGGCGCGCAGTTGCCGGCCGGGTCCTTTTCATTGCCGAGGTGATATTTGCCGACGATCGCGCTTTCGTAACCGGCCTTCTTGAGGACGCGCGGCAATGTCGCTTCGAACTGCGAGACGTATTCCTGCGGCAGATGGTTGTTGACGATCGCACTCGTGACGCCGGTGCGGATCGGGTAACGCCCGGTGAAGAAGGCTGCACGGCTCGGCGAGCATTCCGGCATTGCCCAGACATTGGTGAATTTCACGCCGCGCCCTGCGATCTGCGCGATATTCGGCAAAGTGGCGGCTGGCGTGCCGCCGAATCCGAACAGCCGCATCTGGTCGATGCCGACATCGTCGAGAATGATGAAGAGGATATTTGGCTTGGAAGCTGGCTGCGCCGCGTGCTTGTTATCGCCGGTGAGACCCAGGACACTGTAGCTTACCGCGCTGGCGAGCAGCAGTGTCCTGACCGGATATTTCCAATCCCTCATGAATCGCCCCATCCCATTTCCCGCGCAAAAGCTACACCAGCCGAGGCCGGGTTTGCCAGCCTTTAAGCCGATGCGCTATCGACGGTCGGCCCGGCGCTGCAACGGCCGCGCGCACAACCATTCGGAGTAGAAGATGTCAGCAGGATTGCCGCCGGTCCGCCGTGTCGTGACCGGCCATGACGCCAACGGCGTTGCGAAGGTGTTGATCGACGGACCCGCCACCAATGTGCGGTCTTCGCGCCCCGGCTCGGCATCGACACTGATGTGGTCGACCGACGAAACTCCCGCCGACATCGCGATCGGGGAAAACATCGAAGATCTCGGCGCGCGGATGCTGGGCACGGCGCCGCCCGCCAATGGCACGCGTTTTACCATCAACGACATTCCTCCCGGCCGGCCGGGGCTGATGCATCGCACCGAGACGCTCGACTACGCGATCGTGTTGGCCGGCGAGATCGACATGGTGATGGACGATTCGACCGTGACATTGCGCACCGGCGACGTAGTGGTTCAGCGCGGCACCAACCATTCCTGGGTTAACCGGGGTACGCAGCCGGCGCGCATCGCCTTCGTGCTGATCGACGCCAAGCCGCTCGGCATCGGTAATCCGCGCACGCGCGAAAACCCCGACGCGCATTCCTAAAGGGGGAATGGCCCGGCACGCTTGACATCGCGCGGAACGCGGTGTCTTACGACGCGTTTCCCAAGGTATGACGATGTCCATTGCATTTGTTTTTCCCGGTCAAGGCAGCCAGACGGTCGGCATGGGCAAAGCGCTTGCCGATGCGTTTGCGCCGGCGCGACAGGTCTTCGACGAAGTCGACGATGCGCTTGGTGAAAGACTTAGCAGCGCGATCTGGGAAGGACCGGCCGACACGCTGACGCTGACGGAAAACGCGCAGCCGGCGCTGATGGCGGTGTCGCTCGCGGTGGTGCGCGTGCTGGAGGCGGAAGCCGGGCTTGATCTGCAGCGCGATGCGAACTTCGTCGCCGGACATTCGCTCGGTGAATATTCCGCGTTGGCCGCGGCCGGTGCTTTTTCGCTCGCCGATACCGCGCGGCTTTTGCGCACGCGCGGGCGCGCGATGCAAAAAGCGGTTCCGGTGGGCACCGGCGCCATGGCGGCGCTGATCGGGTTGGAATTGGAGCAGGTCGCGGCGATCGCGGCGGAAGCGGCGCAAGGCCAGGTTTGTCAGCCGGCAAATGATAACGGCGGCGGCCAGGTGGTGGTATCGGGCGACAAGGCCGCGGTGGAACGCGCCGCCGAAATCGCCAAGGCCAAGGGCGCCAAACGCGCGATCATCCTGCCGGTCTCCGCGCCTTTCCATTGCGCGCTGATGCAGCCGGCCGCCGCGGTGATGGCGCAGGCGCTGGCGGCGGTGACGGTGAAGGCACCAAAGGTGCCGCTGGTCGCCAATGTGCTGGCGCGGCCGATCAGCGATCCCTCTGAAATCGTGCGGCGGCTGGTTGAGCAGGTCACCGGCACCGTGCGTTGGCGCGAATCCGTGTCCTTCATGGCCGGTGAGGGGGTTACCACCTTTTACGAGTTGGGTGCGGGCAAGGTGCTGAGCGGTCTGGCCAAGCGTATTGCCGCCGGCGCCAATGGCATTGCCGTCGGTGCCCCCGCTGACGTAGATGCATTCATCGGAGCGCGAAGGATGCAGCATGTTTGATCTCACGGGGAAGACCGCGCTCGTGACCGGTGCGACCGGCGGCCTCGGCGGCGCCATCGCCAAGGCGCTGCAGCTGCAGGGCGCCACAGTGGCGCTATCCGGCACACGGCGCGAGGTTTTGGACGCGCTCGCCGCCGAGATCGGCGCACGCGTCCATGTGCTGCCCTGCAACCTCGCCGACAAGCATGAAGTCGAAGCCCTGGTGCCGAAGGCGGAAGAGGCGATGGGGCAACTCGATATCCTGGTGGCCAATGCCGGCATCACCCGCGACAATCTGTTCGTGCAGCTGAAGGACGAAGAGTGGGATCAGGTGATTGACGTGAATTTGACCGCCACCTTCCGGCTGGCGCGTGCTGCGGTGCGCGGGATGATGCGCCGGCGTTTCGGCCGCGTGATCGGCATCACTTCAGTCGTCGGCGTGACCGGCAATCCGGGGCAGGGGAATTACGCCGCCAGCAAGGCCGGTATGATCGGCATGATCAAATCGGTGGCCGCGGAATATGCCCGCCGCGGCGTCACCGCAAACTGCGTTGCGCCCGGCTTTATCTCCACGCCAATGACCGACAAGCTGAATGAAAAACAGCGCGAGGCGATCCTTGCCCGGGTACCGGCGGGGCGGCTCGGCAGCTCGGAAGACGTGGCCGCGGCGGTTGTCTTTCTGGCCTCCGACGAGGCCAATTACATGACCGGCCAGACCCTGCATGTGAACGGCGGGATGGCCATGATATGACTGGACAACCGCGCTGGCCAAGCCAAATGAAGTATGGTAACCGACACCTCTGGCTCGGCCGGGGGCACCGGAAGGGCGGGATTTGGCATCGCGCATTCCGCGCGGCGCCGGTTTTTTCCGCCTACGTCACCACGACGAGGGCCACGCACGGCTCGTATCGCTTTGCCGATAGAGCCCCATCCGAAAGGCATGAGGTTTGAACGATGAGTGACATTGGCGAGCGGGTTAAGAAGATCGTCGTGGAACACCTGGGTGTTGAGCCCGAAAAGGTGACCGAAGGCGCGAGCTTTATCGATGATCTCGGCGCCGACAGCCTTGACACGGTCGAACTGGTCATGGCCTTCGAGGAGGAATTCGGCTGCGAGATTCCCGACGACGCCGCCGAGACGATTCTTACGGTGGGCGACGCCGTAAAATTCCTTGAAAAAAACGCTAAAAGCTAACGCCGCCATTCCAGGAATTGCGTGGACAAGCATGGCTTCCGGTGCTTGTGCATCCGGAAAAGCTCGGCTCGACGCTGGGCAGAGATCTAAACTATGAGACGCGTTGTCATTACCGGGCTCGGCATGGTTACGCCGCTGGCTTGCGGCGTTGAAGCTACGTGGCAGCGCATCGTCGCGAGCAAGAGCGGCATCAAGCGCGTCGAGGCGTTCGAGGTATCGGACATTCCATGCAAGATCGCCGGCAGCATCCCGCGCGGCGACGGCACCGACGGCACCTATAATCCAGACCAATGGATGGAGCCGAAGGAACAGCGCAAGGTCGATGACTTCATTGTCTTCGCGATGGCCGCGGCCAAGCAGGCGGTGGAAGATTCCGGCTGGCGTCCTACCAATGACGAAGATCGGTGCGCTACCGGCGTCATGATCGGCTCCGGCATCGGCGGTGTTGAAGGCATTGCCGCGGCGTCGCTGGTGCTGAAGGAAAAGGGACCGCGGCGGATATCGCCTTTCTTCATTCCCGGACGTCTGATCAACCTGGCTTCCGGTTACGTCTCCATCGAATATGGCTTCAAGGGACCCAATCATTCGGTGGTGACGGCTTGCTCCACCGGCTCGCATGCGATCGGCGATGCCGGCCGACTGATCGCCTTGGGCGACGCCGATGTGATGCTGGCGGGCGGCACAGAGTCGCCGATCAATCGCATCTCGCTCGCCGGATTTTCCGCCGCGCGCGCGCTGTCGACGCATTTCAACGATACGCCGGAAAAGGCATCACGGCCCTACGACAAGGATCGCGACGGCTTCGTGATGGGTGAGGGCGCCGGTCTGGTCATGCTCGAAGAATACGAGCATGCGAAAAAGCGTGGCGCCAAGATCTACGCCGAATTGATCGGCTACGGCATGTCGGGCGACGCCTATCACATCACCGCTCCGACGCCCGACGGCAACGGCGCGTTCCGCAGCATGCAGGCGGCGCTGCGCAGCGCGAAGATTACGCCCGGCGACATCGACTACATCAACGCGCATGGCACCTCGACGCCGCTCGGCGACGAGATCGAGCTTGGTGCGGTGCAGAGGCTGGTCGGCAACGCCGCCGGCCAGATCTCCATGTCGTCGACGAAATCCAGCATCGGCCATCTGCTCGGCGCGGCGGGAGCGGTGGAGGCGATCTTCTCGGTGCTGGCCATCCGCGACAGGGTGGTTCCGCCGACGATCAATCTCGAGCATCCGTCGGTTGAGACGCCGATCGATCTCGTGCCCAACAGGGCGCGGGAGCGCGATATCGACGTGGTCCTATCCAATTCTTTCGGATTCGGCGGCACCAATGCATCCCTGGTGTTCCGGCGGGTTGTGGATTAGCTGCGCCACGGCAACGATCTTCCTCACAATTCTGCTAGCTTGCATCCTATCTTCCGTTACCTCCGGCCACGATTCTGTCCGGCGGCTGTAGACAGCACGATCAGAACGGCTGGTGATGTTGACAGACGGTATTGCAACGGGGTGCTGGCGGTGACCGCGTTCAATCCGCCGCCGGGTGGCAACGGGAAAGGCCACCATCGTCCGCCTCCAGGCAGGCCCCTCGCCGGGGCAGCGAAGCATCCGAATGCTGCGCCGTCCGCGCCGGCAGCCGCGCGGCCCGTGGCGCGGCAGCATGGCTTGCATGAGGCGATCCCGCCGCGTCCGTTGCCAAGCCATAGCACGCCGCCATCGCCGCAATTTCGGGCGCAATCTGCGGCATTGCAGTCAGGCGGCTCTATCGGGCTATATACGGCGCCGGCGCGGGCGCCGAATGGGACAGGCGTGCCGCCTCCGGTAACCGGAACGGCGCCCGATTTTCCGTCCGGCGCGCGGTGCCTGGTGCCGGCGAACCTTATCCGCCCTTGTCCGGGCGGCCACTCGAGGGAATTGGCGTATCGCTGATGGAGCAGAAAAGAATCAACCCGCGGAGTCCACGCGCCGCGCTGGAGCCGGAACATGTGCCGCTGCCCACGCGCCGCTCCAAGCGGGCACGCCATCCGCTCGTCGTCGTCGGCAACGCCATTCTCACCTTCGTGATCCTGCTTGCCATCGGCGCGGGCGCGGCCCTGTTTATCGGCAAGCAGCGCTTCGACGCCCCGGGTCCGCTTGCCAGCGAAAAGGTCGTCAACATTCTGCCGAGGAGCGGCATCCGCGACATCGCCGAACAGCTCGAGCGGGAAGGCGTGATCAATCAGCCCTATGTGTTCATGGCGGGCGTGGTGGCGCTGAAAGCGCGCGATGATCTCAAATATGGCGAATACCAGTTCCCCAGACAGGCCAGCCTGCGCCAGGTCGTTGAGATACTGATCGAGAACCGCGTCGTTCAGCATCCCATCACAATTCCTGAAGGCCTCACCTCCGAGCAGATCGTCCAGCGGTTGCTGGAAAATCCGGTGCTGACCGGCAACATCAAGGAAATCCCGCGCGAGGGCACACTCTTGCCCGACACCTATCATTTCCCGCGCGGCTTTCCTCGTGAGCGGGTGATTGCGCTGATGCAGCAGGCGCAGCAGCGCGTGTTGAAGGACGCGTGGGATTATCGCCAGCCGGACTTGCCGCTGCGATCGCCGGAGCAACTCGTCGTCCTTGCCTCCATCATTGAGAAGGAAACCGGCCGGCCGGAGGAGCGCACGCGCGTCGCTTCTGTTTTCATCAATCGCCTGAAACAGAAGATGAAGCTGCAATCCGACCCGACCATCATCTATGGCCTGGTCGGCGGCAAAGGGACGCTGGGACGCCCGATCATGCGCAGCGAAATCGAGCAACCGACGCCTTACAACACCTATGTGATCGACGGCTTGCCGCCAGCGCCGATCGCCAATCCGGGCCGCGCCTCGCTCGAGGCTGCCGCCAAGCCGGCGCGCACCAAGGAACTCTATTTCGTCGCCGACGGTAACGGCGGACATGTGTTCTCGGAAAATTACGAGCAGCACCAGAAGAATGTCGCGCGCCTACGCGTTATGGAGCAGCAACAAAAGGCGGCGCCGGTCGATGCGGTGCCGGCCGGCGAAGCAGCAGCGGTACCGGATGCCGCCCGCCCATTGCCGAAGCCTGTCCTGAACGGGTCGCGCAGCCGCTAGTGTCCTGAATCCGAAGTGCGCTTGTCTTGCGGCAGCCTCCGGAGCGAACTTCGGATTCGAATGAAGCGAATTTCTGAACCCCGATACTGACAGCCAACAGGCGGAGCCTACCGATGGCGCTTTCGAGCATGACCGGCTTCGCCCGAAGCCATGGCGTCAGCGGCCCCTATGCCTGGGCCTGGGAACTGAAATCGGTCAACGCCAAGGGTCTCGAACTCCGGCTGCGGCTTCCACCCGGTTGGGACGCCGTGGAAACTCCTGTGCGCGCCAAGGCGGCCGAGCTGCTGTCGCGCGGCACCGTGCAGGGCACGCTGACCGTCACCCGCGAAGGCGTCGTCCCGGTTGTGCGGGTGAACGAGGCCGTGCTGTCGGCCGTGATCGAAACCCTGCGCGATCTGGCGGAACGTATTGAAGCCTCGCCGCCCACGCTTGACGGCATTCTTGCGATGAAAGGCGTGGTCGAGGTCAGCGATCAGGACGAGCGCGAGGATGAGCGCCTGGCCGCCGAGGCTGCGGTGGTCGCGGGCTGCGCCGGCGCGCTCGAGGCGCTCGCGGCGATGCGCCGGCATGAGGGCGTCGCGCTCGGAACTCTGTTGAACATCCGCCTCGATGAAATTGCCATGCTCACGGCGCGCGCCGAAGCTGCGCCGGGCCGCCGCCCGGAAGCGATCAAGGCGCGCCTTGCCGAGCAGATCGCCGCCATCCTCGGCAGCTCCGACCGCTTCGATGCCGACCGCCTGCACCAGGAGGCGCTGCTGATGGCCAGCAAAGCCGACATCCGTGAAGAGCTGGACCGGCTGGTGGCGCATGTGGCGCAGGCCCGCAGCCTGCTCAAACAAGGCGGCGCGGTGGGGCGCCGCCTGGACTTTCTTGCACAGGAACTGCATCGCGAATCGAATACGCTCTGCGCCAAGGCCAACGATATTGAACTGACCAATATCGGGCTCGGGCTCAAGAGCGTAGTCGAGCAGTTTCGCGAGCAGGTGCAGAATCTGGAGTAGGGGATGACGGGGGGCGGAGGGGAGCCGGTCGCGCGCCGCGGCCTGATGCTGGTGCTGTCATCGCCTTCGGGCGCGGGCAAAAGCACGCTCTCACGCATGCTGCTGGAGGCCGATACCTCGGTGGAGCTGTCGGTCTCCGCCACCACGCGGCCGCAGCGGCCGGCCGAAGTGGATGGCCGGGACTACCATTTTGTCACGCGCGCGCGCTTCGATGAGATGGTGCGCAACGACGAGTTGCTCGAATGGGCGGAAGTTTTCGGCAATCGCTATGGTACGCCGCGCGCTCCGGTGGAGGCGGCGCTGGCGCGCGGACATGACGTGCTTTTCGATATCGACTGGCAGGGCACGCAGCAGCTCCGCGACAAGGTGGCCAAGGATTTTGTCAGCGTCTTCCTGCTGCCGCCATCCATCCCCGAGCTGGAGCGGCGGCTGACGACCCGCGCACAGGATTCCGACGATGTGATCCGTGGCCGCATGGCCAAGGCATCGGACGAGATGAGTCATTGGGCGGAATACGATTACGTCCTGATCAATCGCGATATCGACGACGCCTTCGCTCAGGTGCAGGCGATCCTGCTGGCCGAGCGGCTCAAGCGCGAGCGCCAGCCGGGTCTGTCCGATTTCGTGCGCGGGCTGCAGGCTAAGCTGTAGCGCCCGCCCGCTCCAACGCGCGCGCCAGCGCGACGAAACCTTCCACCGGGATCTGTTCGGCGCGCTCGGTGGCCTCGATGCCCGCTTCCGCCAGCAATGCAGCGGGATCGGCGCCGAGGGATTTAAGGCTTTGCCGCAGCATTTTCCGGCGCTGGCCGAAGGCCGCTTCGGTGACGCGCTCCAGCATCCGGCGGTCGCAGCTCAGCGGCGCGCGCCGGGGCACGAGCTGCACCAGCGAAGAGGTCACCTTCGGCGGCGGCACGAAGGCCGATGGGGCGATATCGAACAGGATACGGCTCTCTGCCCGCCATGCGGTCAGCACCGAGAGCCGGCCATAGGTCTTCGATCCCGGCGGCGCGACGATGCGTTCGGCCACTTCGCGCTGGAACATCAGCACCAGTGAGTCATACCAGGGCGGCCAGGGCTCGACCGACAGCCAGCGGATCAGAAGAGGCGTCGCGATGTTGTAGGGAAGGTTCGCGACCACACGCGCTGGCCCGCCGCTCAGCTGCGGCGCCGGATCGAATTCCAGCGCGTCGCCCGCGACCACCTCGAGGCGTCCTGGATAATGCGCGCCAATTTCTGCCAGCGCGGCGACCGCGCGCTCATCGCGCTCGATGGCAATGACACGGCATGCGCCCTGCGCCAGCAACGCCCGCGTCAGCCCGCCGGGCCCGGGGCCGACTTCCACAACGGTTACGTTTTCCAGCGGCCCCGCGGCGCGCGCGATCCGGGTGGTGAGATTGAGATCGAGCAGGAAATTCTGGCCGAGGGACTTTTTCGCAACAAGCCCGTGACGGCGGATGACGTCCCGCAGCGGCGGCAGCGTATCGATCGCGCTCATGCGCCCGCGGCCGCAGGCACAGCCGCCCGTTCCGAAAGCCGCGCCGCCAGCCTGAGAGCTGCGATCAGGCTGGAAGGATCGGCGCAGCCGCTGCCGGCGATGTCAAAGGCGGTACCGTGATCGGGCGAGGTACGCACGAAAGGCAGGCCAAGCGTCACGTTCACCGCATTGTCGAATGCCAGCGTCTTGATCGGGATCAGCGCCTGGTCGTGATAGGTGCACAATGCAACATCGTATTGCGCGCGCGCCGCCGGGTGGAACATGCTGTCGGCAGGCAACGGGCCGCGCGCGTCGATGCCTTCCGCCTGCAGCTGTTGGACCGCAGGCCACACCACTGCGGCATCTTCGCTGCCCATCGCGCCTTCCTCGCCCGCATGGGGATTAAGTCCGGCCACTGCAATGCGCGGGCGCGCAATGCCGAAGCGCGTTTTGAAATCGCGCGCCACGATGCGGCCGGTGCGGACCAGCAGATCGGTTGTCAGAGCGCCGGGCACGTCCTTCAGCGGCAGGTGGATGGTGACGGGAACCACCGCCAGTTCCGGGCACCACAACAGCATCACAGGCTGTACCGCCGGCCCGTTCATTTCTTCGACCAGCTTGGCCAGATATTCGGTGTGCCCCGGCTCCTGGAATCCCGACTGATACAGCACGTTCTTGGCGATCGGGTTGGTGACGATCGCCGCGGCCGCGCCACGCATGACGTCCGCGACGCCGCGCCGGATTGCCTCGATCGCCGCCGGCGCGCTGGACGCGTCGGGACGCCCCGGCTCCGCTGTAATCGCTCGCTCGATCGAAACGACGGGCAGGGCGGTCGCGAATGCTTCGGCGGCGTTTGACGGATCCACCGTCGCCAGCGGCACGTCGAGCCCGAGCAGGTTCGCGCGCCTTGCCAGGAATGGCGCATCGCCGAGCACATAGAAGGGCGGAAGCGAGAGTTGCGACCGCTGTCGCCAGATCGCGAGCGTCAGATCCGGCCCGATGCCCGCCGGCTCGCCTATGGTCAGCGCCAGCGTCTTGGACATCGTCGGCTATTTCATTTCGATCATGGCCTGGCGCCGCAGCTCGCGCAGGTAGCGCTTGGACTGCGCCTCGAAGCGCGAGCTGAACAGCGCGTTCCTGGCGGCGCGATTCTGCGGCGTGTCGGTCTTGTTCTCCCGCTTCTCGCATAAAGCGAAGACCGCCACGCCCTGGGCACTGACTTCGGGCTTGGTGAGCTTGCCGACCGGCGTGCTGTTGAGAACCTCGCGCAAATTATCCGGCAGATCGGCGGAGCTGCGCCGGACCGGATCGCGCACCGCCACGTCGCGCAGCGAGCGCGCGAAAGTCACGCCATCCTCGCAATTCTCGAACCGGCTGCGAAGCGCTTCCGCTTCGCGCATCCGGCCATCGATCACGGATTGCGGCGAGCCTTTCGGAACGATGAAAAGGATTTGGCGCAGCCGGTAGTCATAGGCCACCGCGTCGCCTTCACCGCCCTTTTTCTCGATGACGTCCCGGACCTCTTTTTCCTCGATCGCGAGCGTCGCAGGAAAGCGGGCGCGCACCAGTTGATTCCAGGCAATCTCCGCCCGCATACGCGATCTGATGGTATCGATATTGACGCCCCGGCCGGCCAATGCCTGGGTGAATTGCTCGAGGTTCAGCCCGGCGCGGGTCGCCATGTTGCTGATCGCCCGGTCCACTTCGGCTTTTGGCGCATCCATGTTGTAGCGGCCGGCTTCCTGCACCTTGATTCTTTCATCGATCAGCGTCTGCAGGACCTCCTGTCGCGGCGGCGTCTTTTGGGTGGAGAGTTGCATGAATTTCGAGCGCTGCTCGATGTCATAGGTCGTGATCGGGGTGCCGTTCACCATCGCAGCGACTTGCTGGGCCGCGGCCGGGGAGGCCGCCGCGAGGCTTGCGGCCAGTATCGCCGCTGCGAGGCTAAGCAGCCCGCCGAGCCGATCACGCATCATCCAAAATCCGTTGTTTCGCCGCGATATCATTCTGAGGTCAGCCATCTTCCTGGTGAAGCAAGGTGAGGACGCCGATCAGGCCCCCGAGCAGCACCGGAAGCCAGGCTGCCGCCACCGGATTGAGCAACCCGGCCTTGCTGAAATCTTCGAGAAACTTCGACAGAACATACAACAAAAAGCCCGCCGCCACGCCACCTAAAACCATCTTCTGCACGCCGCCGAAACGGAAAAAGCGCAAGGATACCGCCCCCGCCAGAAGCACCATGGAAACGAACAGGAACGGCAGGGCCAGCAGCTTCTGGTACTGCACGCGGTAGCCGGCGGCGCCCAGCCCGGCGCTGTCCGCCAGCTCGATATACAGCGGAAGGCTCCAGAATGGCACGGTTTCCGGGGTGGCGAAGCTTTCGCGCACCTGCTCGGGTGTCAGGTTGGTGCTGAGCAGATAGGTCCGCACGGGGACAGCGGGAACGCCTGTAACATAGATACGCGCGTCTTCTAGCCGCCAATTGCCGCGCTCCAGCACGGCGGTCTTGGCCTCGATGCGCTCCTTGAATTTTCCGCTGTTGTCGAACGTGAAAGCGGTGATGCCGCCGAGCCGGATGCCTTGTTCGCGGCTGGTCTGCGCATTGATGATCGACTGTCCGTCGGCGCTGCGCTGGCGCACCCAGAAACCGCCGCCGGAACTGGCGCGCAACCCGCCGAGGTCTTCGCCCAGCAGTTCTGCCTGCAAGCGTTTCGACTGCTCCTGCAGGAAAGCCGAAACCGGATTGTACACGGTGGTTGCGGCGATGCCGATCAGCAGTGCCATGAGGATCGCGGGACTGATGAATTGCCAGGCCGACATGCCTGCCGCCCGTGCGATCACCAGTTCCAGCCGGCGCGAGAGATTGAGGAACGAGACCATGCCCGCCAGCAGTATGCAGAAGGGCAGAAGGCGCTCGGTGATCTGCGGCACGCGATAGAGCGAGGCTTTGGCGACCGTCCAGCCCGAGATCTCCGGCACGCCGGCGGTGCGGCGCACAAGCTCGACATAGTCCACCATCGCCACCAGGGCGAAGACGCAAAGAAAAATCGCCAGCGCCGCATTGACGAAACGCGCGGCGAAGTAGCGATGCAGCGTGGTGACCATGCGCATGGAAATCAGGCCGTTGCCGGACGCGGCGCGAAACGCTCTTGCAACGCGCTGAAGGTGTTGGTGATGAAAGCGGGCGGCTCGATGATGATGCCGCGGCCGATCGCCCAGATGCTCAGTGCTGCCGCGGTGGCCAAAAGGAAATAGTGAATCACGATAATGAACGGTGCATTGACCGAGATCACCGTGGTGGCGAAGCCGGAAAATCGCAGCAGCGCTACCACGCCGATGGTGCCGAGCAGCGACAGGTTGCGGCTTTGCCGCGTCGTTCGCGGGGCGCCGAGATAGGCGTAGGCAACCAGCACGAAGATCAGCGGATAAAGCGGCGCGGACAGGCGATCATGCAGTTCCGCGCGTAACTGCCCGGGCTGCGATTTCAACAGGGGGTCCTTGGGATCCGGCCAGAGCAATTGCCATAGGTAACGTTCACGCGCCGACTGGTTGATCGTCGCCGCGGAAGCGAACTGCGACAGATCGAAGGCGTAGCGGTCGAATTCGACGATGTTCGGCTCCGTCTCGCTGCTCTGGTGCCGTTGCACCGTGCCGCCCTGCAGGACGAGGAAAGTGCCGTGCTCGTTTTTCAGGATCTCGCCCCGCTCGGCGAGGACGGAAAGGTGTTCCTTGGAGTTGCGTTTGTCGTCGATCAGCACCCCGAGCAGCTCGCCATTGCTCTGTCGTTCGCGGATGTGGAAGGTGACGCCTTTCTGAACGTTGATGAAACGGCCAGGCTGGACGACATAGCTCACGAGATCGGTGCGTACTGCCATGAACCAGCTGCGGAAAGCGTGCAGGCTTTGAGGCGCGATATAGAAACTGAGGATAGCCACCAGCACGGAAACGACCGCGGCGACCGCGAGAAAAGGACCGAACAAGCGCCAGGGCGACATGCCCGAGGCGTTCATCACGATGATCTCGGAATCCGTGCCCAGCTTGTTGAGCACATAGGCGGCCGCCATCAGCAAGCCGACCGGCGCAAGCAG
>DASSPI010000092.1:0-21741 GCA_035699705.1 Xanthobacteraceae bacterium | reverse complement strand
AGTTCCTTTGCGCGTTCCACCACCGCGGGCGGGGAGGCGTAGATGTTGCTCACCACCTCCTGCACCCTGGCGCCGTCGAGCGCGTTGACCGCGAGCTTGGCCTTGTCCGCCTCGGCCAGAAATTCCTTGTCCTTCAGCGTGGCGATGAAAGCATCGCGCAGCAGCTTCACCGTCTCCGCCGGCGTGCCGGGCGGGGCGACATAGGGCCGGCCGAATACCTGCTGGCTGAGGACCAGCGCCACCGGCTTTTTGTCCTCTTCCTTCTTGATGAACTGCCAGATCTCCGGAACGCCGCGTTTGGTCAGCTCCGGATCGGGCTCGAGCGAGAATTGCGCCAAAATGTTCACCTTGTTGTCGCGGATCCAGTCGGGCTTCTGCGCTTTCAGGCTCGGCCAGTCCCAGCCGCACATGCCGTCGACCTCGCCGCGCTCGATCGCCAGCGCCATCTCGGCCGAGCCCTTGTAGCCGGAGACCAGATCGAATTGCGCGCCCGCCGCCTTGCGCACGAGGTTGACGTAATCGCGGCTGGAGCCGCCGGCCGCGCTCGCGCCCATCGCGCCCTTCTGCTTCTGCGCGTCCTCGAAGGTCTTGATCTTGGAGGTGATGAAGGAGGTGCAGACGCGGGTCACGCTGTCGGCGGTGGCGAGATAGATGAGTTTGGTCGGATCGTATTGCGGCTTCTCGCGGTCCTCCAGCAGCGGGCCGATCACCGCGCCCGGCATCAGCGCGCCGATGGCGGTGCCGTCCTTCGGCGCGGCGGTGGCGAGATAGGTCGCGGCCTTGCCGGAGCCGGCGCCCGGCATGTTCTTCACCACCACGGTCGGGTTGCCGGGCAGGTGACGCGGCAGATGCTTGGCGATGGTGCGGGCGTAGACGTCAAAGCCGCCGCCGACGTCGGCGCCGACGGTGAATTCGATGGTCTTGCCGGCGAAATAATCCGCGGCGGAGGCCGGGGCGGCGGCGGCGAGGGCGAGGAGGACGGTGAAGAAAAAGAAGGGTCTGACCATTGCAAAGTTCTCAAACCTCATCCTGAGGAGGCGCGAAGCGCCGTCTCGAAGGATGGCAAAGTAGGTGGCCTGCATGGTTCGAGACGCGTTGCTGCGCAACGCTCCTCACCATGAGGAGAGAAGTTGTCATGAGGAGAGAAGTTGCTACTCCTTGATCAGTTCCTTGGCGCGGGCGACAACGGCGGGCGGCGAGGCATAGACCTTGGTCACCACGTCCTGCACTTTCGCGCCGTCGAGCGGATTGATGTCGATCTTGGCCTTCTCGGCGTCCGCGAGGAAATCCTTGTCCTGCATCACCTTGCTGAAAGCCTCGCGCAAAATCTTCACCGCTTCCGCGTTGGTGCCGGGCGGGGCGATAAACGGCCGGCCGAACACCTGCTGGCTCACCACCAGTTCTGCCGCCTTCTTGTCGTCCTCGTTCTTGATGAACTCCCACATCGTCGGCACGCCGAGCTTGGCCAGCTCGGGCTCCGGCTCAAGCGCGGTCTGCAACAGGATGTTGATCTTCTTGTCGCGCAGCCAGTCCGACTTCTGCGACTTCAGGCTCGACCAGTCCCAGCCGCAGAGCCCGTCGACTTCGCCGCGCTCCACGGCGAGGCCGATCTCGGCGGTGCCCTTGTAGCCGGTGACCAGCTCGAACTGCGCGCCCGCGCTCTTGCGCAGCATATTGACATAATCGCGCGTCGATCCGCCGGCCTGGCTGGCGCCCATCTTGGCCTTCTGCTTCTGCGCGTCGGCGAAGCTCTTGACGTTGGCGGTGTGGAACGTCGCGCAGACCCGCGTGCCGGAATCGGCGGTGGCGAGATAGACGAACTTGGTCGCGTCGTATTGCGGCTTCTGACCGTCCTCCAGCAGCGGGCCGACGATGGCGCCGGGGAAGATCATGCCGATGGCGGTGCCGTCCTTCGCCGCCTGGGTGGCGATAAAGGTCGCCGCCTTGGCCGAGCCGGCGCCGGGCAGGTTCTTCACGATGATATTGGGGCTGCCGGGAATGTATTTCGGCAGATGCCGGGCGATGCTGCGGGAATAGATGTCATAGCCGCCGCCAGCATCGCCGCCGACCGTCCATTCGATGGTCTTGCCGGCGTAATAATCGGCGGCGGAAGCGGGCAGGCTCGCGGCGGCAAAAGCGGCGGCCAGCAGAGCAAAGGGCAGGGTTTTCGACATCAAATCCTCCAAAGACGCCTGACAACGGGCGGTTGGACGGGGATTGTGCTGAGACGGGCGGCTTTGGCAAGCCGGAACCGGCCGGGCGGGTCGCATGGCCGCAGTTTGCGTTGCAGCAAGGGGAATCGCCGGCGAATAGCAGCCTTGCCGCAGGCTTCCTTGTATTCGCCGCCGCATCGCGCGATGTAGGCGCCGCATGAATTCCGCCAATTCCTCCTCCGGCAAACAGCCCAGGCGCAAGCCGGCGGCGCACGCCCATAGCCATTGGGCCGGGCACCAGCCGCTGTCGCATGCGGAAATCCGGCGCATCGTTTTCGGCATCATGCTGGCGATGTTTCTGGGCGCGCTCGACCAGACCATCGTGGCGACCGCGATGCCGACGATCGGGCGCAATTTCGGCGCGATCGAGCACCTGTCCTGGATCGTCACCGCCTATCTGCTCACCTCGACGGCGGTGACGCCGCTCTACGGCAAGCTCTCCGACATGTATGGGCGGCGGGCGATGATGCTGATCGCGATCACGGTCTTCATGGCGGGCTCGCTCGCCTGCGCGCTCGCGCCCAACATGCTGATGCTGATTCTGGGGCGCGGCCTGCAGGGCCTTGGCGCGGGCGGGCTGCTGCCGCTGGCGCAGACCGTCGTCGGCGACATCGTGCTGCCGAAAGAGCGCGGCCGCTACCAGGCCTATCTCAGCCTGATGTGGATGACCGCGGCGATCTCCGGCCCGGTGCTGGGCGGCTTCCTGTCGCAATATTTCCACTGGTCGCTGATTTTCTGGATCAACATCCCGCTCGGCCTGCTCGCCTTCCTGATGAGCAACGCCGCGCTCAAGAACCTGCCGAGCGTGACCCGCCCGCACAAGCTCGACGTGATCGGCAGCCTGCTGATGATGGCGGCCGCGGTGTCGCTGCTCCTGGCGCTAACCTCCGGCGGCGTGCGCTTTCCGTGGAGTTCGGCGCCCATCATCGGGCTGCTGGCCGCCTCGGTGCTGCTCTGGCTGCTGTTCGTGCTGCGGCTGCGCACCGCGCCGGAGCCGTTCCTGCCGCTGTCGATTTTGTCGAACCAGGTGGTGCGGATGGGAACGCTGCTGTCGGCGTTCAACATCAGCTGCCTGATCGGGCTGACCATCTTCGTGCCGCTCTATTTCGACCTGGTGATGGGCTTGTCGTCGAGCCTTTCCGGCCTTGCGCTGATCCCGCTGATGGTGGTCTCCAATCTCGGCGCCGTGGTCGCCGGCCGCGGCTTGGGATATTTCCATCATTACAAGCGCGTGCCGATGGTGGGGCTGAGCCTTTCGGTGCTGGCGCTGATCTCGCTCGCGGTCAACCCGCAGCAATCCCTCGTCCTGGTGTTGATCCATCTCGGCTTCGTGGGCGCGGGCATCGGCACGGTTTATCCGGTCGCCACCGTGGCGGTGCAGAACGCCGTGCAGCGCCATCAGCTCGGCATCGCCACCGGCACGATGAATTTCTTCCGCGCGCTGTTGTCCGCCATCGTCGTCGCCGGCCTCGGCGCGATCATCCTCGGCGGCATCAACCTGAAATCCGGCAGCGGCGCGCTCATCGACGTGCTGCACGGCAGCGGCGGCGGCGCCGACGTCGCGTTGGTGTTCCGCTGGGTCTTTGCCGCTTCGGCCGCCACGCTGGCCGCCGCCTTGTTCTGCCTCATCCGGATGGAAGAGCGCCCGCTGCCGGGCCGCGCCGATATTCCGGTCGCCGCCGCCGCCCCGCCGGCCGCCGCCGCGGAGTAGGCTGCTCCGCTCCGCGAACTGTTATTTCCCGCCGCTCGCAAGCCCGTTATAGTGAGCCCAACGCGACAACAACGAGTGGGAGGAAACGATGGCTGACGCTGTACAAGAAAATCCGGCGGAACTGCGCGGCGAGGCGAAAAAAGAAGCCTTCCACCAGGAAGCCGAGTCGAAGATCGAGAAATTCGCCTTCGTGCGGCCCGATGTCGTTATTCCGCCGAACGAGAAGATCCACGTCAAGCTCGCGGGCACCGACAGCTGCCGTGCCTCGGTGCAGATCCTCAACAAGGGCGGCGACAACAACCTGCATTATCATCCCAACATGGATCTGATTTACATGGTCCTGCAGGGGCGCATCGAATTTTACGGGCCGGGCGACAAATCGCTCGGCGTCTTCGGCAAACATGAAGGCATCAAGCTGCCGGAGAATTCGCGCTACTGGTTCCGCAGCGTCGGTGACGAGGAGGCGCACCTGTTGCAGATCGCCGGCTATCCGCGCGGCGCCAAAGCCTCCAAGCGCATTCCGGTCGAGGCGGCCAAGCGGGGCGCGAGCCTGTGGATCGGCATGACGGAAGAAGAGCTGCGCATCCGCCGGGAGAACAATCAGCACGGATAAAGCGCGTTACTGTATGGGACAACAAAACGCCGCCCGGCAAAAACCGGGCGGCGTCATCGTTTCGGAATAGACCCGGGTGTTACCGGATGATCTCGATCACCCGGCGCTCGGCCGGATCCACCACGAACACGTCATTATCCTGCCGGAAGTAGCGATAGCTCCGCACCACCGGCACCTCGGTCACGATCTCGGCGGGAAATTCCTCCAACTCGATGGTGGCGGGCACTTCCTGCTCGATCACGATGCGCGAGGCGCTCGAGCCGGTCGTGGCTGTGCTTCGCAGGCTCGATGCGCGCCTGCGAATGACCTCACGATGCTCGTCGGTGAAGCTCGCCCTGCTGGCCGCCGGGGCCTGTGCACGGGCGGTGCCGCCGGCCGGAAGCACGGCAACAATCGTCTTCCGCCTCGGCTCGACGATCACGATCTGCTCGTTGGTCACGAAATAACTGAAGCCGCGGAATTGCGGGGCGATCTCCACAATGGTCGCGGGAACAGTATGCAGCACGACCGTCCTCGGCACGACGACGCCGGTCGCGACCCGGAAGTTCACATTCACAGGCCGCACATTCAGGCTGCTGAAAGTCGCCGCGATCCGGGTACGCTGCGTCTCATTGATGGTGACGGATGCCGATGCGCGGTCGGTCCTCGTTTGCGACCGGGAGGTCTGCGCGTCCTGGCGCCGGTCCTGGCGCTGCATGTCCTGCTGCGACTGCCTGCGTTGCGCCTGACCGCTTTGCGCCGGCTGATTCCGGTCGGTGGCCGAACGCTGCTGCTGCTGATCGGCGGGCGCCTGAGCCCTGCTCTTGTCCAAAGCGGGACCCCGCTGGTCCTGCGCCTGCCCGCGCTGCATTTTGTCAGGGGCAGGGGATTGTGCCTGGCCGGAAGGCTTCGTCGCCGGTTCCTGCGCGCTGCTGGACGCGGGAGCAGCCGAGGAAGGCTGCTGCTGACTCTGGGCCTGCCCGCTCTGGTTCGGGCTGGCAGGCGCCTGTGCGCTGGGCGAGGGAGAGCCCGTCGCAGGCCGCTGCTGCGCCTGGCCGCTCTGGTCCGGCTGCTGCTGGTTCGATCGTTGGCGATCCTGCGATTGGGCCGCCGGTGCCGAGCTACTGGGCGGTGCAGCTTTTTGCCTGTTCATCTGCTCCTGGTCGCTCGAGTATTGCGCGAAGGCAGGTGCCGCAAGGCACAGCCCGACCGCGCTCGTAATCAATAGTAATCGCTTCATGGTTCCGCTCCTGTGGTGCAACCCCTCCAATGAAGGGTAACGCCAGGTGAAGGCGGGCTGTTCCGGTTCGCCGGGAGGAAAGCAAGGCCGCAAGATGAACGGCTGGTCATCTGGCTCGCGGCCATCGCCGTGTTGTATCGTGTTGTATAATGGCGCGAAGCAGGAGAATGGAATGCTGCGGGCGGGGACGATCATCGTGTTACTGGGGCTGGCGGTGATGTCAGCCGGTTGCAGCAAATGCGCCGCGCCTTTCGGAAGCCCCGGCGCCTGCCACAGCGGCGCGCCCTCCACCGGCTAAGCGATCAATTCACGTCCCAATCACGCGGGCGTTCCTTGCCCGGCAGGAACGAGCGGAGCGCCGCGCGGTTTTCCACCATGGAGGGATCGCGATGGGGTCGATTCCATGCCCAAGGGTTACGAATATTTCGAATGGGACCCGGAAGTCGAGGCCGGCGGCGTCGAGAGCTTGTATGACCGCGAGATGCGCATGCGGGTGGGGGAGCTGATCGCGCGCGCGATGCGCGCTGCCGACAGCGGAGGCCCAAAACAAGGGCGCTCCGTTCGCAATGGCAGCCACTAATTATTTCGTATTAAACGTCGTGCTCATGAGCCACCGCTCCAGCTTCTCCCGGTCATCGTCGGGAGCGGTGCTGGGCGAGGCCATTTCCTGCAGCCTCGTGCGCGGCTCGAACATCTCGATGTAATGCGAGAGCGGCATATAGCCTGCTTCAACGAGAGCGCGAGCTGTTGTGCGATCCAGTTGCGCCATGACTATGCTCCTTGCTTTGCCCTCCGATCAATTAACGCCCTGCGACCCGCACTGTTCCGGCTCGCCTTCCGCTCAATGTGCAGATGACAGATTGTTCATGCCTGCCCGCCTACGAAGCAGGAGGAACCGGTTGTGCGCGTTGCGCGTTGCTTTCGAAACACGGACAGGAGGACCACGTGCCAATTCTCTTATGGTTGTTAGGCGTTCCGCTCGGCCTCATCATTGTTTTGATGCTGTTCGGGGCGTTCTGACTCGTTACTTCAGAAGAAGCAAAAACCCGCCGCATGGCGGGTTTTTTTGCGGGCGGGATTCGGAAGAAACTCTGTTGCAAATTGCGGAGGAAGATTGCGCCCCGCGATTCCTTGCGTGACCGCCCATGGCGGGGAACAATCAAGGAACACAGGGAGTTACGTGTGCTCTATTTCATCTGGGGGCGACCCAATTGGACGGCAGATTGAGGTAGCGAAATGGCTCGACAAAAACGCTCGGATAAGCGGCCCGGGCTTGTAAGAGCATACAGCTTTGCCTGGGTCACCGGCGGTTTCTTCATCATTTCCCTGATCGGTCATTGGCTGTTTGGCTGGTTCGCCTTTGTCAGCGAGCAGCAGGCACATGCGCAGCCGATCGAAGTTTCCGAATATCTCATACAGATGACGCGTGATACGCTGGAAAACTGGCAATCGGAATTCCTGCAGCTGGTCTGGCAGGTCGCCGGGCTGGCACTTCTTCTTCATGTTGGCTCGCCGCAGTCGAAGGAAGGAAGCGAGCGCGTCGAGGCCAAGATCGATTAGTTGTTGCGCTGCGTGGAGCCCAAGGAAGCAGACAAGCTGATAGCGAAACTTGATCGGGACTTTCACCGCACCGGCTGAGTGGAGGCGCGCCTGCACAGAGATGTCAAAGAGATCGTCGGCGCCCTGATGCGCGTGCTGGACGGCGGCGAGGTCTCCGAGAGTGAACTGGCGGATCTGGATTTCGAAGCGGAGGGCGAACTCGAAACGGCGGTCGAGGAAGCCTATCTCCGCCTGGAAGCATTTGCCCAGGCGCTCGACATCAGGCTGGCCGATCCGGATATCGATCGCCGGATGCGGGCGGAGCTTCAAACCTGTCTCGACGCCATCGTGGAGATCTGCGATCGCCAGGAGGCCGTCCGCAAACACTGAGACGAAGAGCTACTCTTGCGGCTCGCCCAGTGGGTGACCGATCCGCAGAGGATCGAGCACCTGCATGTTGGGAAGCTGATTCCACGGAACAGCCCGGCCGCCAAAAAAGAGCTCAAAATCAGCGCGCCGTCTCGCTCCGGACGACCTCAGGCGTCAGCGGGCTGCCCAGTTTTCGCGCGGTATCCGCAATCCATGGCAGGTGCAGCTCCAGCGGCGTAACACCAGTGAGCCCGCCGCAGCCATCGCTCAGTTTTGGACCAGTGGTCCAGCTGATCACGCCGTAGACCAGGCGCTTGCCGTCGCGTTCTTCATAGACCGGGCCGCCGGAGTCGCCGGTGCAGGCGCCAAGCCCGGGCGTCTCCCCTTTGGTGGCAGGATCGAACAGCCGGAGCTGCAGGTTGCCGGGCTGACCGGTGGCGATGAGATCGGCGCGGCGGAGCACGGCGGCGCTGCGGTTGTCGCGCGGCGCGGTGACACCGTAGCCGACGATGGCAAAACGCTCGCCGACCGTCACGCGCGCGCGCGGCGCAGACAGCGTCGCGGCAAGGAATTTCGCCGGCAGCGGCGCGGCCAGTTTCAGCAGCGCGAGATCGGGCGTGGCGCGATTGGCATCGAAGCTGGCCTTGCTGAATCGCGGATGCACCACCGTCTTGGCGAGGTCGTGAAAGATCGGCTTTCGCTCCGCGTCGAGCTCGTAGAGTTTATAAGTGAGACCAGGCTCGATGCAGTGCGCCGCCGTGAGCACCAGCTCCTGTTTGAGCACGATGCCGGTACAGAGATTGCCGCGGCCGCTGAGAATCATGATCTCGCTGCGGTAAGCGCTCGCGTCCACGGCGGGCGCGCCGCCCACCATGGCTGCGGCGGGCAGGGCAAGGGTTAATGCAACGGCGAAGGCGGCGAAGCAGCGGAGCATGGCGCCGATGAGCCGCAGCCGGTCATGTTTGTCAATCACCACCGTTCCTCGTCCATGAGCGCGGCGAGGATGAAGGAGCGTTCAGGTACAAAGCCGTTTTGTTTGCTTGCCGGGCCGAAACCGCCTGGCTATCTGCTGACTTCCGTTCCGCGGGATGGCAGAGTAGGCACGCGGCGATGGGCCGCGGCAGACCGGAGCAACCTTTGCGCCTTCTTGTTATCGAGGACGATCCCGACCTTAATCGTCAGCTCACCACCGCCCTGACCGATGCCGGTTACGTGGTGGACCGCGCCTTCGACGGCGAGGAAGGGCATTATCTCGGCGATTCCGAACCCTACGACGCCGTGATTCTCGACATCGGCCTGCCGAAGATGGATGGGATCTCCGTGCTGGAATCCTGGCGGAGGGCCGGCCGCTCGATGCCGGTGCTGATCCTCACCGCCCGCGACCGCTGGAGCGACAAAGTCCAGGGCTTCGATGCGGGCGCCGATGACTATGTCGCCAAGCCTTTTCACCTCGAAGAAGTGCTGGCGCGCGTGCGCGCGCTGCTGCGGCGCTCCGCCGGCCACGCCAAAAGCGAATTCAACTGCGGTCCCGTGCGCCTTGATACCCGCACCGGCCGCGTGGCGGTCGATGGCAACCCGGTCAAGCTCACCTCGCACGAATACCGTCTGCTGTCCTATCTCATGCATCATGCCGGCCGCGTGGTCTCGCGCACCGAGCTGGTCGAGCATTTGTACGACCAGGACTTCGACCGTGACTCCAACACCATCGAGGTCTTCGTCGGCCGCATCCGCAAGAAGCTGGGCGTCGACGTGATTCAGACCGTCCGCGGCCTTGGCTATCTCCTCCAGCCGCCGAACGATGCGCGTTGACGCGCATGCGCGCCAACTCTCTCGCGCTTCGGCTCTTCGTCACCGCGACGCTGTGGACCGTGGTGATCCTGGTCGGCACGGCGATCTTGCTCTCCTCGCTTTACCAGCAGGCGGTGGAACGCTCCTTCGATCACCGCCTCAGCGTTTATCTGCGATCGCTGGTTGCGGACGTCGCTTCGCCGGACATCCCGCCCGACAAATTTCCGCAATCGCTGGGTGAGCCGCTGTTCGAATTGCCGCTGTCCGGCTGGTACTGGCAGGTGACGCGGCTGGACGGAAAAAAGGATGTGCGCGCCTCGCGCTCGCTGGGGGACCGCCAGCTCACGCAATTGCCGAAGCCGCAACGCGGGGAGGTCGAAACCGAGACGCGCGAGGGCTATGTGCAGGGCCCCGAGGATCAGAAGCTGCGTCTGATCGAGCGCACGGTGGATCTCGGCGCGGACGGACGCTTTCTGATCGCCGTGGCGGGCGACGCGGCGGAAATCGACGCGGAAACCGAAGCCTTCTACCAGGCGCTCGCCATCACTTTCGGCGCGCTGACCATCGTGCTGATCCTGACAACCATGTTCCAGGTACGGTTCGGTCTCGCACCGCTCAAGCGCATTTCCGAAAGCCTGACGGCAATCCGCTCCGGCACCACCGAGCGGCTGGAAGGCAATTTCCCGGACGAGATTGCGCCGCTGGCACGCGAGACCAACGCGCTGATCGATGCCAACAGGCAGATCGTCGAGCGCGCCCGCACACATGTCGGCAATCTCGCGCACGCACTGAAGACGCCGCTTTCGGTCATGGTCAATGAAGCGGTCTCGCGCGGTGACGATCCGTTTGCCGTGAAGGTGCGCGAGCAGACCGACATCATGCGCGATCAGGTGGCGCGGCATCTGGAGCGCGCACGCCTGGCGGCCCGGCTCACCACCATCGCGACGCTCACCGACGTGCCGGCGGTGGTGACCGCGCTCGCCCGCACCATGGAAAAAATCTACCGCGACAAAAATGTCGCCATCGCGCTCGATGCGCCGCAACACGCCCGCTTTCTCGGTGAGCGTCAGGACTTGGAGGAGATGGTCGGCAATCTGCTCGACAATGCCTGCAAATGGGCAAAGGCGCGCGTGGCGGTGCAGGTGGTGCGCGAAAGAAAAACCGCGAACACGCAGATCATCCGCATCATTGTGGATGACGACGGCCGCGGCTTGTCGCCTTCCGAACGCGAGCAGGTGGCCCACCGCGGCCAGCGCCTGGATGAAACCAAGCCCGGTTCGGGGCTCGGCCTCTCCATCGTGGTGGAGCTTGCCGGCCTCTACGGCGGCAAGTTGACGCTGGATACGGCGCCGATCGGCGGGTTGCGCGCCGAGCTGGTGCTGCCGGCGGGCTAGACCCTTCCGATACCCGCCCGAACAGAGTTTTGCCCCAATCCAACCCTTTAGCTACGTCCCGCGGGCTCGTCGGTCCGCCGAAACCGGGGGAGTTCCTATGTTTGCTGCCAGAATGATCGCCGTGGGCTTGCTTGGGCTGGCCGTGACGGCCTGCGCCGGCGATCCGGTAACGGGCACCGGCCCGAAGGAAAATACCGGCACCCTGGTCGGCGCGCTGGCTGGCGGTCTGATCGGCTCGCAGTTCGGCGGCGGCACCGGTGAGCGGATCGCCGCCGGCGTGGCCGGAGCCGCGATCGGCGGGATCGTGGGCAACCGCATCGGCGCGTCCATGGATGACGAGGATAAGCGTCGCGCCTATGCGGCCCAGATCCAGGCGCTGGAATCCGGCTCCTCCGGCGCGCCGGTGGCCTGGCGTAATCCGGCTTCCGGGCGCTACGGCTCGGTCGTGCCGGGGCCGGCCTATGACCAGGGCGCGCTGAGATGCCGGCAATATACCCATACCATCTATATCGACGGGCAGCCGCAGGCGGCGCGTGGCTCGGCCTGCCGAAATCCCGACGGCTCCTGGACGCCGGTAGGTTAGCGTCGAAAAATCAAGCCCTTACGACTTCTTAAGGCGGTCCCGCTATACCGATGCCTGGTGCATAGATCCGGGTGGGAGAATGGCGAGCGAAACGCTGCCCGCCGAACGGCTGCGGCAATATCTCGGCGAGTTGAAGCCCGAGGCCCGGGCTCTGCTGATCGCGGAGCTCGAACGCAGCCTGCTGCGCGGCGACGAAATGCCCGGCGCCGATCTCGTGCTGCAGGAATTGCGGCGGACCATGCGCGACAGCGGCCAGTCCGCGGCGCGCACCGGAGACGCCGCGCGCGCCTTCTTCCTTCCGCTGGAACCTTTCATCGTCGATGACGCGCCGGTGCGCGATCATCCGGGACGGATTCCGCGCGCAGCGCTCGAACCGATCTGGGCCTGGATCAGCCGCGACCTGCTGCCGGCGGAGGCGAAGAAATATTCCGACGAGATCGGTCGGGCGCTGATCGCGGGCGACAACAGCAAGGCGGAAGCGCTGACCCGGGCCATGCAGGACCAGGTGGCAGAGGCGATGGATGCCGCCTTCAGCGCCGGCGGCGACGACAGGGCAAGCCGCCGGCTGGCCGGACAAATCTCCATCGTCAACGGAGTTGATGCCGCCAGGGAAGTCCTCGCGCTGTTGAAATCGCGCGAAGCGTTGGCGGCTTTCGGCGCGCAGCTTCCCGGCCATTTCAATACGCTCGCCGATGGCAGGCTGCAGCACATCAAAACTCTGCTCGACGCGCAGCTTGCGAAAAAGCCGGAGATATTCCAGCACGCGCTGGTATTGGTGAAGAGCCGGCTCTCGATTTCCTGGCAATTGATCCGCCTGGCCACCAAGGCCGCGGAAAGCGACAAGGCCGCGCGTGTTGCCGCGACGCCGTTTTCCGCCGCCGTCAATATCGTGCTGGCGGAAGTCGAGCGGCTGGTGAGCGAGCTCAAAGCCGATCTCAAGAGCGGCCGCGGCGTGGCGGTGATCGCGCTGCTCAAGGTCATCCACGATTCCGCGCGCGGGCTGCGCACCGAAATGGACCTCTCGGTCGACTCAGCCTGGGGGCGGCGGCTGGCGGCCATCCGCACGGAAGTCTCCAATCTGCTGAAGGCGGAAATCGAATCTGCGCCCGGCCGAATGCGCCGGCTGTTGCGGCCGCGCCCGGCGAAGGAAATCACGGCGGGCTCTTCGCTCGATTCGGACGATGTCGCGGAAGTCGAAGCGCTGGTTGGCTTTGTGGATGCCTGCCGCAAATATGCCGGCGAACTTGCGCTCAATGAAATGACGCTGCGCAGCTTTTCCGAAATGCAGCAGTATCTGGAAACCGGCTCGCAGGCGCTGCTCGACGGTTTGCGCAACGCCGCCGCCGGCGACCGCCGCTTCCGCCAGTCGCAGCTCGAAGCCGCCGCGCGGTTTGGCGGCAAGATATTTGGCCCGGACTATGCCGCGACGCTGAGCAAGGCCGCAGAGTTGGCGCTGGCCGCCAATATCGAGCGCAAGGCTGCCGCCCGCTAACGCATCTGATCCTGCCAATTCTCCCCATTGCAGCCGTGTTTGCGGCGTGATGTAACGCCGACGGCACGCCGGTTTTTGACGCATCCGGCGGCGCTCCTGTTTTGTCCTGATCCGCGTCGGAATCTGGTCGTAAGGCGCAATGACGCTGTGGTTCGTGCTGGCGATGATGACGGCCGCCGCGGTCTTCGCGGTGCTGTGGCCGCTTGGCCGGCGGGCCGCAGGCCCGTCGTCAGGACATGAGATGCGCGTCTATCGCGACCAGCTCGACGAGATTACCCGCGACGAGGCCGCTGGCCGGATCGGGGCGGCAGAGGCCGAAGCCGCGCGGATTGAAGTGTCGCGCCGGCTGCTGGCGGCCGCCGAGCAGGAATCGGCCGCGCCGGTGACATCGCCGTCACGCAAGCGGGCGGTCGCGCTTGCCGCGCTCGTGCTGCTCCCGCTCTTGAGCGGCGGGCTCTATCTGACGCTTGGCTCGCCTTCGCTGCCCGGGCAACCGCTCTCGGCGCGTGCCAACCCGCAAGCCACGCCGCCGATCGAGCAGCTCGTGGCGCAAGTCGAAGCCCACCTGGAACGCAATCCGCAGGACGGCCGCGGCTGGGAGGTATTGGCGCCGGTTTATATGCAGCTGCGCCGCTACGACGATGCCGCGCGCGCAAGGCGCAACGCGGTCACCTACAACGGCGCGACGGCCACGCGCGAAGCCGATCTCGGTGAGGCGCTGGTGGCGAGCACCAAGGGAGTCGTCACCGCCGAGGCCAGGCAAGCCTTTGAGCGCGCGCTCGCGCTCGACCGCAGGGAGGCCAAGGCGCGCTATTTCCTCGGTTTGTCGGCAAAGCAGGACGGCCGCACCGCCGAGGCAGCCGCGACGTGGCGCGACCTGCTGGCTTCCGCCCCGCCCGGCGCCTCCTGGGCCGAATTCGTGCGCGATGAGCTGGCGCAGATCGAGCCGGCGCCCGGCCGGACCGTTCGCGGACCGGGCGCGGAGGAAATGGCCGCGGCGGCGCAGATGGATCCCGCGCAGCGCCAGCAGATGATCGTCGGCATGGTCGAAGGCCTGGCCGAACGGCTGAAAAAGGACGGCGGCGATTTCGAGGGATGGATGCGGCTGGTGCGCGCCTATACGGTGCTGGGCGAGCGTGACAAGGCGCGCGTTGCCGCTGCCGACGCGCGGCGCGCGGTGGAACGCGATGCCGACAAGCTGCGCCGCCTGGATGAGCTGGTGAAAGAATTGGGATTGGAAAGCTGACGATGGCGATGACCCGCCGGCAACGACGCATCAGTCTCATCGCCCTCAGTCTCGGCGTGCTCGCGCTCGCGGTCGGCCTGGTGCTGAGCGCGTTGAAGGATTCCATCGTCTTCTTCAATTCCCCCACCGACGTGCTGCAGAAGCATGTGGCGGCGGGCACCCGCATCCGGCTCGGTGGGCTGGTTTCGCCCGGCAGCCTGGTGCGCAGCGATAACATGCAGGTCCGGTTTCAAGTGACCGACGGCAATCACGCGGTCACCGTCGCCTATCAGGGGCTGCTGCCCGATCTGTTCCGCGAAGGGCAGGGCGTGGTGACGGAAGGCGCGCTCGACACCGCAGGTGTTTTCCGCGCCGATTCCGTGCTCGCCAAGCATGACGAAACCTATATGCCGAAGGAAGTGGCCGACAGCCTGAAGAAGCAGGGCCATTGGAAGGACGACTACGACAAGGCGGGCAAGGCGGGGAAACAGACGCCGTGATCCCGGAGCTTGGCCATTACGCGCTGGTGCTGGCTTTTGCGCTGGCCCTGATTCAATCCAGCGTTCCGATCATCGGCGCGCGCCTGAACGACGCGGCGCTGATGGGCGTCGCCGGGCCCACCGCGCTGGCGCAGTTCATCTTCGTGGCGCTGTCCTTCGCCGCTCTGATCACCAGCTACGTCACCTCGGATTTTTCGGTCGCCACCACGTTCGACAATTCGCATTCCGCCATGCCGCTGATCTACAAATTCACCAGCGCCTGGGGCAACCACGAGGGCTCCATGCTGCTGTGGGTGCTCATTCTGGCGGCCTTCGGGGCCCTGGTGGCAGTGTTCGGCAATAACCTACCGGCAACGCTGAAAGCCAATGTGCTGGCTGTGCAGTCGTGGATCGCCGCCGCATTCTTTCTCTTCATCCTGCTCACATCGAATCCGTTTGCGCGGCTGCCGGACGCGCCGCTGGAAGGCCGCGATCTCAACCCGCTGTTGCAGGACCTCGGGCTCGCGATCCATCCGCCGCTGCTTTATCTCGGCTATGTCGGCTTCTCGATCTCGTTCTCTTTCGCCATCGCGGCGCTGATCGAAGGCCGCATCGATGCCGCCTGGGCGCGCTGGGTGCGCCCCTGGACGCTGCTCGCCTGGATGTTCCTGACCATCGGCATCGCGATGGGCTCCTACTGGGCCTATTACGAACTCGGCTGGGGCGGCTGGTGGTTCTGGGACCCGGTGGAGAATGCCTCCTTCATGCCCTGGCTCGCCGGCACGGCGCTGCTGCATTCCGCGCTGGTGATGGAAAAGCGCAACGCGTTGAAGGTATGGACGCTGCTGCTCGCGATCCTGGCCTTTTCGCTGTCGCTGCTCGGCACCTTCCTGGTGCGCTCGGGGGTGCTGACCTCGGTGCATACTTTTGCCACCGATCCGCTGCGCGGGGTTTTCATCCTCGCCATCCTGGTCGTCTTCATTGGCGGCGCCCTCGCTCTCTTCGCCTTGCGCGCGCCGATGCTCAAGCAGGGCGGGCTGTTCGCACCGGTGTCGCGCGAAGGCGCGCTGGTGCTCAACAATCTTTTCCTCACCACCGCCTGCGCGACGGTCTTTGTCGGAACGCTTTATCCGCTGGCTCTGGAAGCGTTGACCGGCGAGAAGATTTCCGTCGGCGCGCCGTTCTTCAACGCGACCTTCTGGCCGCTGTTCGTGCCGCTCCTGGTCGCCATGCCGTTCGGACCGCTGCTGGCCTGGAAACGCGGCGATCTGCTCGGCGCGACGCAGCGGCTGTTCGGCGCCTTCGCGCTGGCCTTGGCCGGCATCGCGGCGACCTTTGCGGTCGCCGGCGGCGGACCGGTGCTGGCGCCCTTCGGCATCGGGCTTTCGCTGTTTGTCGTCGGCGGCGCCATCAGCGATCTGGTCGAGCGCAGCGGATTGGGACGGCAGCCCTTGCCGGTGGCGTTCAAGCGCGCCGCCGGTCTGCCGCGCTCGGCCTGGGGCGGGGCGCTGGCGCATCTCGGCTTGGGCCTCACCATTTTCGGAATTGTCTGCGAGAGCAACTGGGCGGCGGAGCGCATCGCGGCGGTGCGGCCGAATGAAACCATTTCGCTGCGCGGCTATGAGCTTACCTTCGAGGGACTGATCGCCCGCCGGGGGCCGAATTATTCCGAACAGGTCGGCTCATTCATCGTGCGCAGCGGCGGCGAGGAGTTCGGCCGTCTGCAGCCGTCCAAGCGCAGCTTTGCCGCGCGCGGCAGCGCCACCTCGGAAGCCGCGCTGCTGACGCGCGGGGCGAGCCAGCTTTATCTTTCGCTCGGCGATGCCGGCGCCGATGGCTTGGTGACGGTGCGGCTCTATCACAAGCCGCTGGTGCTGCTGATCTGGCTTGGCGCGGTGGTGATGTTCCTCGGCGGGGCGCTGTCGCTATCCGATCGCCGCCTGCGCGTCGGCGCGCCCAAGCCGGCGCAGCCGAAGGCGGCCGCTCTGCGGGTGGAGGCGGCGGAATAACATGAAGCGGCTGCGCGCCATCGTGCTGTGCCTGATGATGACCGCAGGCGCGCCGGCCTTCGCGGTGCAGCCGGACGAGGTGCTGCCGGACCCCGTATTGGAAGCGCGCGCCCGGGCGTTGTCGCAAGAGCTGCGCTGCCTGGTCTGCCAGAACCAGTCGATCGATGATTCCGATGCCTTGCTGGCGCGCGATCTGCGGCTTCTGTTGCGCGAGCGCCTGAAGAACGGCGACAGCGACAGGCAGGTGCTGGATTTTCTGGTGGCGCGCTATGGCGAATTCGTGCTGCTTCGCCCGCCGCTGGGCTGGCATACGATCCTGCTCTGGATCGCCCCGGGCCTGCTGCTGGCCGCCGGTGCCATCGTGCTCTTTGCCGCCGGCCGGCGGCGATCAAGGCCGATCCTGAGCGAGCCCGCGCTCACGCCCACGGAAATGGCCCGGCTAAAGCGGCTTGAAGATCAATAGATCGTCTTAAGTTGTTGATACTTAAGACTGAATAGTCGTACGCCACCTTAACAAGTTTTAATCCAGCCGACAGTGCGCCGTAAGGCGGCAGCCCCCATCTTCCTGGCACGGCGCGATGCGCCCTCAGATTTTGAAGATGGAGAAATCACGATGACTGGCGGCGAACATTCCGCTCCTCGTTACCGAGGTCCTACCGCGCGCCGCGTCGCCTTGCTTGCGACGGTCGCGGGCCTGGGGCTTGGCGTCTTTTTCGTATCTCCCGGCCACGTTCCGCAGCCGACGCTGCCCGGCCTGACCGCTGCGCAGGCGCAGAACGTCACGCAGGAAGCGCAGACCGTCTCGCGCCCGGTCGGTTTTGCCGACGTGGTGGAGAAGGTGAAGCCTGCGGTTATTTCCGTGCGCGTGAAGGTGGAAAACAAGGCACAGATCAGCGGTCTTGACGGCGAGGGTCTGCCTCCCGGCCTGGAACGCTTCTTCCGGCAATTCGGCCAGCCTGACGGCGGCCAGAACGGGCAGCGCGGACCGCGCGGCGGCGGCCCCGGTGGCCCGCGTAACTTCTCCACCGGCCAGGGCTCCGGCTTCTTCATCTCCGCTGATGGCTTTGCCGTGACCAACAATCACGTCGTGGAGAAGGCCAGCACCGTCCAGGTCAAGACCGACGACGGCAAGACCTATGATGCGAAGGTGATCGGCACCGACCCGCGCAGCGATCTTGCCCTGATCAAGGTCGATGGCCGCAACGACTTCCCTTATGCCAAGCTGTCGGAGAAATCTCCGCGCATCGGCGACTGGGTGCTCGCGGTCGGCAATCCCTTCGGTCTCGGTGGCACCGTGACCGCCGGCATCGTCTCCGCGCGCAGCCGCGACATCGGCGCCGGTCCCTATGACGACTTCATCCAGATCGACGCGCCGGTGAACAAGGGTAACTCCGGCGGCCCGACCTTCGACGTCGACGGCAACGTGATCGGCGTGAATACCGCCATCTTCTCGCCGTCCGGAGGATCGGTGGGCATCGCCTTCGCGATTCCCTCCGAGACGGTGAGGACCGTTGTCACGCAGCTGAAGGATCATGGCACGGTGACGCGCGGATGGATCGGCGTGCAGATTCAGCCGGTCACTCCCGAGATCGCCGAGAGCCTCGGCCTGAAGAAGGCTGAAGGCGCGCTGGTTGCGGAAGCACAGGCTAATGGTCCGGCCGCCAAGGCCGGCATTCAGTCCGGCGCCGTCATCACCTCGGTGAACGGCAGCCCGGTGACCGATGCGCGCGATCTTGCCAAGAAGATCGGTGCGATGGCGCCCGGCAACAGCGTGAAGATCGGCGTGATCGAGAAGGGCGCGGAGAAGACCGTGAACCTGACGCTTGGCGAATTGCCGCCGCAGCGGGAGGCTAAGGCTGAGCCGCAGGAAGGCGAGCAGCCCGGCGGTGATATCGGCAAGCTCGGGCTGACGCTTGCTCCCGCGAGCACCGTCGCCGGTTCTGGATCGGAGGGCGTGGTCATCACCGGAGTGGATCCCGATGGCGCGGCCGCTGATGCCGGCTTCAAGACCGGCGACGTGATCCTCGATGTCGCCGGCAAGGCGGTCTCCAGCCCGGCTGACGTGCGCAAGGTGCTGGCCGACGCGCGCAGCGACGGCAAGAAGAACATTTTGATGCGGGTGAAGTCCGCGACGGGGACGCGTTTCGTCGCCCTTCCGCTCGCCCGCGGCTAACGAGATGGGAACTGCTGCCGGCAACCGTCGCCCCCGCCGGCGGCGGAACCCTCGGGGGCGGGCTTTTAGCCCGTCCCCACCAGCCCCCGAGCCGATCCGGCTTTAGCCCCCCGGCCGATCGGCTCAACGAGGGAGTGGTGGATTCCACCACTCCCTTTTTTTGTGCTTGCGACGGCGCCATGCCAAAAGCGGTACCCACTTTTGCTGATCGCGCGCTAGACTGAAGCTTGTCGATGGACTGAGAAGAACATGCGCCTGCTCATTGTCGAGGATGACCGCGACGCGGCGGATTATCTGATCAAGGCGTTTCGCGAGGTCGGGCACGTAGCCGAACACGCGGCCGACGGCGAGGACGGCCTCGCTTTGGCGGAAGACGGCCGCTACGACGTGCTGGTGGTCGACCGCATGCTGCCCAAGCGCGATGGTCTTTCCCTGATCTCAACGTTGCGGACGCAGGGAGTGGAGACACCCGCGCTCATTCTCTCCGCGCTTGGCCAGGTCGATGACCGCATCAAGGGCCTGCGGGCCGGCGGCGACGACTATCTACCCAAGCCCTATTCCTTTGCCGAATTGCTGGCGCGGGTCGAAGTGCTGGCGCGCCGGCGCGGGGGCCGGAGCGAGGAAACGGTTTATCGCGTCGCCGATCTCGAACTGGACCGGATGTCGCGCGAAGTGCGCCGCGGCAAGGAAAAGATATTGCTGCAGCCGCGCGAATTCCGGCTGCTGGAATATCTGATGAAGCACGCCGGCCAGGTGGTTACCCGCACGATGTTGCTGGAGAATGTGTGGGATTACCATTTCGACCCGCAGACCAATGTCATCGACGTGCATATCTCGCGGCTGCGATCGAAGATCGACAAGGGGTTTTCCCAGCCGCTGCTGCACACCGTGCGCGGCGCGGGATATATGATCCGTGACAGCGCTCGGTAAACTTATCCGCACCACGACGTTCAAGCTGACGATCGTCTATCTGACGGTCTTTTCGCTGTTCGCAGCTTTCCTGCTCGGCTATTTCGCCTGGAACACCCGCCGGCTTTTTACCCAGCAGATCAACGCCACCGTGGACGCCGAGGTCAACGGCCTTGCCGAGCAATACCGCAGCGGCGGCATCCGCCGCCTGGTGCAGGTGATCGAAAGCCGCTCCGCCCAGCCGGGATCGAGCCTTTATCTGGTGACAACGGCCGCCGGCGAGGCACTCGCCGGCAATGTCGGATATTTGCCGATGGGCACGCTGGAGAAACCCGGCTGGTCGGAGACCGAATATCGCCGGCTTGACGATCCGGCGGGGGCGCATCACGCGCTGGTGCGGGTATTTCAGCTTCCCGGCGGCTTCCGCATGCTGGTCGGGCGCGATCTCGACGATCGCGAGAAGGTGCACAACATCGTCATCTCCGCCGGCCGCTGGTCGGTGGCGCTGGTGGTCGTGCTGGGGCTGGCCGGCGGATTCTTCGTCACGCGGCGCGTGCTGCGGCGCGTCGATGCCATGACCGAGACAACACGCACCATCGTGGAAGGCGATCTCAGCGGCCGGTTGTTCGTCGCCGGGACGGGAGACGAGCTCGACCGGCTGGCGGAAAATCTCAACGCCATGCTGGAGCGCATCGAGGCCTTGATGCGCGGCCTGCAGGAAGTTTCCGACAATATCGCGCATGACCTGAAAACGCCGCTGACCCGGATGCGCAACCGCGCCGAGGAGGCATTGCGCGCGGCAACCAGCGAAGCCGATTACCGCGCCGCGCTGGAGCGGACGATCGAGGAATCCGATGCCCTGATGCGCACCTTCAACGCGCTGCTGATGATCGCGCGCGCGGAATCCGGGCATGCGCGCGAGGATATGGCGGATTTTGACGCCGCGGAGGTCGCCCGCGGTATTGCCGAGCTCTATGAGCCGCTGGCGGAGGAAAAGGGTCTGGATCTGAAAGTCGAAGCGCCGGGGCCGATCACCGTGCGCGGTAATCGCGAGCTGGTCAGCCAAGCGCTTTCCAACCTGGTCGATAATGCAATCAAATACGCGGTACCGGACGGGACTGAAGGCACCGTCGCCGTCACCGCCGGGAGCGAAGACAGCCGCGTCTTGCTCACGGTATCCGATAACGGGCCGGGAATTGCCGAGACGGACCGCCCGCGCGTGGTGGAGCGCTTCGTGCGGCTGGAACGCAGCCGCTCGCAGCCCGGATCGGGATTGGGCCTGAGCCTCGCGGCCGCGGTGGCGCGGCTGCATGCAGGCGAACTTATCCTGACCGACAACCACCCCGGGCTGAAGGCGGTCATTGCTTTGCCAAGGGGAGGGCCGGTACAGAGTTCGGGATGACCCCGAAGAAGTCACCCGGCAAGAAAACCCCCGACACCGCCCAAGCATCCGCGCCATCCCTGGCCGAGCGGGTGGTCGCGGCGCCCAAAGTCGCATCGCCGGAAGCGGCACACGCGCTCCTGGAGCGTGACCTTGGCGCCGCGGGCCCGCAACTGGAGCCGCTTTTCGCCCGTCATCCCAATGTCAGGGCGCTGATCGAGGGGATTGCCGAAGGCTCTCCTTATCTCTGGGACCTGATCCGCGCCGATCCCGCGCGGCTCGTCACGCTCCTCACCGCCGATCCCGAGCAATACTTTGCTTCGGTGCTCGCTCGCGGCTTCGCCGTCCTCGATGCCGCGCAGGATGAAGCCGGCGCCATGCGCCAGCTTCGCATCATGAAGGCCGAGGCGGCGCTCCTGATCGCGCTGGCCGACATCGGCGGACTGTGGCCGCTGCAAAAGGTCACCCGTGCGCTGACCGACCTCGCCGACGCGGCGGTGCAAGGGGCGGTGCGCTTTCTTCTGCGCGACGCGGTCGCGCGCGGCAAGCTCGAGCCGCGCAACCCGGCCCAGCCGGAGCAGGGCTCAGGCTACGTCGTGGTGGCCATGGGCAAGATGGGCGCCTTCGAGCTGAATTATTCCAGC
>DASSPI010000091.1:0-60971 GCA_035699705.1 Xanthobacteraceae bacterium | reverse complement strand
TTGAAGCATCAACCAATTAAAATAGCGGCGATGGAAGGCCACTGGGATGGATCAAAGCCCGGCGACTTCCATATATTTGCCTGGCCCGACGCCAAAGCCGAGACCAATGACTTCGCAATTTCCATTCCACGCGGATCCTCGCTGATACTTACTCATGATCCGAATGGCCTGTTTCCCGGCCTGAAGAGCGTCCCGCCGAAAGACCGCCCGCCGCTGCTCAATGTGTTCTTCGGATTTCGCATCATGCTGGCGGTCGGCTTTTTCATGATCGCGGCCGCTCTCTTCGGCGCGTGGCTGCTCTGGCGCGGCCGGCTGTTCGACACCCGCTGGTTCCTGCACATCGTCGCGCAAAGCTGGTGGGTCGGCTTTGTCGCCGTCATTGCCGGTTGGATTGTCACCGAAAGCGGCCGACAGCCGTGGGTCGTGCATGGAATATTACGGACGGCCGACTCCATCTCGCCGGTGCCGGGCTCCAGCATCGCGGTGACGCTCGCGCTGTTCGTCGTCGTCTATGGGATCGTTTTTGCGATGGGGATTTATTACATCAATCGGTTGATCGCCGCAGGTCCCCGCCCCGGGATCACCGAACAACGGCCGCCTATGCGAAGCCCGATCGCAGCCGCCAGAGGCGGCGATGCGTTCCAGAAGGTTGACTGAAATGGAATGGTATCTGCCCGTTATCTGGGCCGGCGTGATCGGAACCGCCGTTGCGATGTATGTCATCCTCGACGGTTTTGATCTTGGCGTCGGCATCCTGTTCCCATTCGCTGCCGGCGAGCGCGAACGCGACCGCATGATGGCCAGCCTCAAACCGTTCTGGGACGGCAACGAAACCTGGCTGGTGCTGGGCGGCGGCGGGTTGCTGGTCGCCTTTCCCCTCGCCTATTCGATCATCATGCCGGCCTTTTACATTCCGGTCATCCTGATGCTGCTGGCGCTGGTATTTCGCGGCGTCGCCTTCGAATTTCGCGGTCTTGCCGGCGGCAAGATGAAATGGAACTTCGCTTTCGCGGGCGGCTCGACGCTGGCAGCCTTGTGCCAAGGCTTCATCCTCGGCGGCTTGATCCAGGGCGTGAAAGTTGAAAACGGTGCGTTCGCCGGAGGCACTTTCGACTGGGCGACGCCGTTCTCATTGGTATGCGGCCTCGGCGTCGCCACAGGTTACGCGCTGCTCGGCGCCACCTGGCTCATCATGAAGACCGATGGAGAGATGGCGCGCCTCGCACGACGGCACGCTCATGTGCTGCTGGTCGGCGTGATGTTCTTTATGGCCGTGGTCAGCTTATGGACGCCCTTTTCCATTCCGAGCATCGCGCAGCGCTGGTTCTCTGCGCCCAATATTTTCTATCTGTGGCCGGTGCCGTTGGTGACCGCGCTCCTCGCCTATGCAGGTTGGATCGGCTTGCGAAGAGAGCGCGACGCGCTGCCGTTCCTGTCGGCGATCGGGCTCTTCCTGCTCGGCTATATCGGGCTGGCGATTTCCTGGTTCCCATATCTCGTGCCGCCCGCCATCACAATCTGGGACGCTGCGGCAACGCCGGTAAGCCAGATGTTCATGCTGGTCGGCACGCTCATCCTGCTTCCGGTCGTGCTCGGCTACACCGCGATGATCTATTGGCTGTTCCGCGGCAAGGTGGCGGAAGGCGAGAGCTATCACTGAGCCGGCGGCGCGGGCGCCGCCTGCGGGCGAATCACGGCCCAGCCAATGCGCAGCAGCGGCAGCCGCCCCTCTATCGAGCGCGCAAAACCGCGCGGCACTTCCACCACGAGATCGGGAAAGCTTGCTTTGATCTCGGCCGGCGGCGTGCCGGGCGTGTCGGTTGCCAGCCAGACGACGACCGCGCCCCTCGCGCGCGCATCCGCAACGCTGACCCAGCGCGAGCGCACCGGAGCTTCGATCAGCAAGCTCGGCCGCGTGCGCCGCTCCAGTGCGACCAGAGCCGCAATTTCGGGATCGCCGGCGACGATGGTGAGCGGCCGGCCGGTACGGCGCTCGAAAGTATCGGCGAAAAACCGGCCCATCTCCTGGGCCGGGTAGAGAACCTTGAAATCGACCGCAAGCGTCCAGGGGAGCAGCAGCAATGCAACGGCCATCGCTAATGGAGGGCCAACCAGCAGGCCGACCCAGGCCATGCTCAAGAGGCGTTGCCGGTAAAGCGGGATCTGGTCTCCGGCCAGCACGACCACAACAAGACCGGAACACACGACCACCGGGCCCACGGTGGCGAGCGACCAGTGCTGACCAAGCAGTGCGCCGGCGGCGGTCGCGGTGAACAGCGGCGCGAGGGCGAAAAAATAGATCATGGATTTGGCCAGCGGCTGCATGGCCGGACGATTCACCGTCGGCAGCCGCGTCCCGCGCGGCAACCGCCACGGGCTCGCGAGAACCGCGAAGAGCACGACGCCGACATGGGCTACCGCCAGATACCAGAGGATGCGCAGCCATTCCCCGACGGCGGTGCGCAGGTCGATGGCGGAAAGCCGCGCCAGTCCCGGCTTCCAGACATCATCGGCATGCACCAGCCAGGCGAGATAGGGCGCGGCCACCAGAATGGCGACAAAAGCGCAGAGCCAGGGGTCGATACTGCGGAAGGCGGCGCGCCCCTGCACCGAGGCGGCGGCGAACACCGCGAGCATGATGAAAAAGATCCAGCCCAGCGAGGTGGTGAGCAGGAGCAGCCCCATGCTGACCGCGAGCGCGATCCAGTATTCGCTGCGGCCCTCGCCGACCGCGCGCCAGAAATGCAGCAGCACCATCGTCCAGATCGGCATGGCGAGGACGGCGGGACCGAATTCCGGCGTCGGCACCGTCATTGCGGCGACGCCGACCATCAGCAGCACCGCCAGCACCGCCTGGGCTGTCCCGACCGTGGATCGGCCAAGCGCGAAGATACCCATCAGGGTCGCGACCACGCAGGCCTGCGACAGCAGATAAACCCCGGCCATACTGCCGCTGAGGCGATAAGCTATTTCCGCCAGCCAGAAGGCGAGCGGCGGGCCGCGATCGCTGCCGAGCTGGAATTCGCGCCCGACCGCCAGCACGATCGGCAATTCGCCCGGCGGCGAGGAATAGAACAGCGTCGGCAGCAGGGTCCACAGCACGGCCTGCGACAGCGCGGCGGTCCAGAACATCAGCCGGGGATGCGCCCGCAGGGATTCAAGGATCAGGGAGACGTAGAGCATCGTTGCCCGGCGGGTGGAGAGGGCCGCAAACTATCCGGAACGCGCCGCGGAAGCTACAGAGCCAAAGGTGATATAGCCGACTCTTCAAGGACAAGCGGATCGCCATAAGCCGCCGCCACCGGGGCAAATGACCTGCGGTGATGGATGGTCGGCCCGAGCCTGCTGAGGGCTGCGAAATGCTCCGGCACGCTATAGCCCATATGGCGCTCGAAGCCGTAGCCCGGATGGGCGGCGCCCAACCGCGTCATCAGGCGGTCGCGGGTGACCTTGGCGACGATGGAGGCGGCAGCGATGGAGAGCACCAGGGCGTCGCCGCTGACCACGGTCTGGCAATCGCAGCCGCAGTCGATCTTTTGGTTGCCGTCGACGAAAACCAGCTTCGGCCGCAGCGGCAAGGCTTGTACTGCCCGCGCCAGCGCCCAGAGCGAAGCCCGCAGGATGTTGTCCCGATCGATGCGCTCGGTGGAGCCAAAAGCGACGGCCACCTCCGCACTGGCGCAGATTTTCAGGTAAAGCGCCTCGCGCGCTTCCGGCGTCAGTTTCTTGGAATCGTTGAGCCCGCGCGGAATGCGCTTGGGATTGAGGATCACGGCGGCCGCAACCACCGGGCCGGCCAAGGGTCCCCTGCCCGCCTCGTCGCAACCGGCTACCGGGAAAATCCCGCGTTTCATGGCGCGCCGCTCCCGGGTGAAGGTCGGACGAACGTCCGTTTCAGGCAGCGGCAGGCGTGGGACGCATATGGAGGCGGGTCGATTCATGGCCGCAATGTCGCGCATGCCGCAGGGGCTGACAACCATGGTTGCCTAATTGCCAAGTCATCCGTCTAATAGCGGGGAAAAGCAGCGTAATTTGGTGGGCGGGCGGCTTCATGAAAACCAAGGGTCTCGACGGCACATTCGATTTCGTCTCACGCGCCATATTCGGGCTCGCGGCAGCGGTGCTCGCCCTCTTTGCGCTGGTGCTGGCCGGCAGTGCGGTGGGCAATTTCGGGCTCGCGGCCTGGTCGCTCCAGCACGTCGGTCCCTCGGCGCTGAACGGTATCGGCTACGTTGTCGTAGCCATCGCGGTGTTCGACGTCGCGAAATATCTGATCGAGGAAGAAGTGGTGCGCGGGCGCGAATTACGCGTCGCCTCGGAAGCGCGGCGCAGCCTGACCCGTTTCATCTCCACCATTGCGATTGCGGTATTCCTCGAAGCACTGGTGACGATCTTTCAGGTGACACAGGAAGACGTCACCAAACTCCTTTATCCGACCCTCCTGATGATTGCTGCGATCCTGCTGGTGCTGGGGCTGGGCGTCTACCAGCGCCTGAGCGTCGCGGTCGAGCGGCAGGCCGATGATACGACTAAGAGCCGCGGAACAGGCGCCTGAGGCACTGAGTTCGACGCGTCCTAATCCGGAAGAACGAGCCTGCCGTCGTCGGTGAAGCCGAAACCGGGTGCCGTCACGATCTCCCAAACGTGGCCGTCGGGATCGGCGAAATAGCCGCGATAGCCGCCGTAATCGGTTGGCTCGGGCGCACGCAGCGGCGTTCCACCCGCCCTGATCGCACTCGCGAAGCTTTCATCCACCTCTTCCCGCGTGCGGCGGTTCCAGGCAAGCGTCGCGCCGCGGAATGTCTGCGGCAAGGGTTCCACCGGCAAGGCCGCATCGACGCCGAGCTTTGACCAATCCCATACCGCAAGCACGAGGCCGCCGGCATCAAAGAACGCGATCTCGTCGCCGGTGGCGCGAAGCTTCCGCTTAAATCCAAGCCGCTCGTAAAAAGCGGCGCTCGCCGGCACATCGCGTACGCCGATCGTCACCGCGGTGAGAATGGGTTTGTCTGCCGTTGTCATCCGGCGCGCCCCTTGGGGTCGTCAGAACAAATTCAGTTGCTTGGCGCGCTTGATCGGCGGCTCGAAATGTTCGGTGGTGAGCGGCCGTTTGGTTTTGTTGAGCCCGAGTTTTTCGCAGGCCAGCTCAAAACGGCGGCCGAGCATCCAGGCATAAGGGCCCGAGCCGGTCTGCCGCTTGCCCCAGGCGGAGTCATAATCCTTGCCGCCGCGCATGTCCCGGATCAGCTTGAAAACATGCTGGGCGCGATCGGGATAATTTGCCTCCAGCCATTCGCGGAACAGATCGCGCACTTCCAGCGGCAGGCGAAGCAGGACATAGCCAGCGCTCTGCACGCCGGCAGTCGCCGCCGCCTCGAGTATGCGCTCCATCTCGGAATCGGTCAGCGCAGGAATGATCGGCGCCACCATCACCGTGGTCGGGATGCCGGCTGCCGAAAGCCGGCGCAACGTCTCCAGCCGCCGGCCGGGCGTGGCGGCGCGCGGCTCCATGGTGCGGGCGAGCTGCGGGTCGAGCGTGGTCACCGACAATGCCACCTTCGCCAAATTGCGTTCCGCCATGCGCGAAAGAATGTCGACGTCGCGCAGCACCAGCGCCGATTTGGTAACAATGCCCACCGGGTGGCCTGCGCGCTCCAGCACCTCAAGAATCTGCCGCATCACCTGATAGCGGCGCTCGATCGGCTGATAGGGATCGGTATTGGTGCCGATGGCAATGGTGCGCGGTTCGTAATTCTTCGCCGACAATTCCTTTTCCAGCAGCGTTGCCGCGTCGGGCTTCACGAAAAGATGCGATTCGAAATCGAGCCCGGGCGACATGCCGAGATAGGCATGCGTCGGCCGTGCGAAGCAGTAGACGCAGCCATGCTCGCAGCCGCGGTAGGGGTTGATCGAGCGGTCGAAGGAAATGTCGGGAGACTCATTCCGCGTGATGATTTTGCGCGTGGCGTCGACCGTCACCGTGGTCTTGAACGGCGGCAGTTCTTCAATGCTGCGCCATCCGTCATCGAAGGCGATGCGCGCCAGCGGCTCGTAACGGCCGGAGGCATTCGACAGCGTCCCGCGGCCCCGGCGGCGCTCGCGGTCCACCGCCGCGCCGAGCAGGCCGAGGTCGGCCAAGTCGCCCGCCGGCGAGGAGGGCAGCTCCGAAACCGGCGGGCGTTTGAAGGCTGAAGAAGAGCGAGCCATGGGCAAATCTTAGAAGTCCCGTGTGAACATAACAAGAACATTCGCGAGGATGACGGAAAACGCTACATCTCGAAGCAAGCAGAGTGAGGTCCTACAGTATCTAGTCAACCGCGCTGCCGCCGCCAGGTTCCAGGCAGCGATGCGCCGGGCGAATCGCAAGGTAGTTGACTCCGTCAACTAATAGCCGAAAGCTAAGCCGCTCAAAGACAGCGGCTGTTGCCCCATGACCAAGGCTGAGCTTGGCGCACGCATCGCGGCAGTCCGGCGCTTCAACCGGTTCTATACCCAACGCATCGGCGTGTTGCGGGACAACTGGCACCCGTTCTCTCTCACCGAGGCGCGTGTGCTCTATGAGCTCACCCAGCACGACCAGGCCAGCGCCAGCGCGTTGATCGAGCAACTCGGTATCGATGCCGGCTATCTCAGCCGCATCCTGCGCCGCTTCCAGCAGCAGGGCCTGATCCGCAAGGAGACGTCGCGCTCCGACGCGCGGCGAAGTCATCTCTCGCTCACTGCCAAAGGGCGGAAAGCCTTTGCCCCGTTGGAGGCGCGCAGCAACGAGCAAGTCGGCGCGATGCTCGCCGCGCTGGCGCCGGACGCGCAGCAGCGCGTGCTTGCCGCCATGCGCGGCATCGAACGGGCGCTCAACGGCCAGCGCGACAAGAACTACAACCTGCGTGCTCCGCGTCCCGGCGACTTTGGCTGGGTGGTGGCGCGCCACGCCACGTTCTATGGAGAAAACTATGGCTGGCGCGAACCTTTCGAAGGAATGTGCGCGCAGATCGTCGCGGACTTCGCCAACAATGGCGATCCGAAGCGCGAGCGCTGCTGGATCGCCGAACGCGATGAAGAAACCGTCGGCTGCATCTTTCTGGTGACGGAAACGGACGAGGCCGCGCGCATCCGGTTACTGCTCGTCGATCCGTCGGCGCAGGGGCTTGGCATCGGCAGCGCGCTGGTGGATGCCTGCATCGGGTTTGCGCGGCAGGCCGGCTACCGCCGCATCACGCTGTGGACGCATCAAGTCCTGACCGCCGCGCGCGCGCTTTATCAGCGCAGGGGTTTCACGCTGACGGCAAGCAAACCGCACAACAGCTGGGGCGTGGAAGTCGTCGGCGAGACCTGGGATCTGGAACTCCAGGCCTGACCTAGCCGGCTTTCCCTCTCTCTGGTGGGAGGGAGAAGAAGCGCTTCGCGCTACTTCGCCGGCGCCTTCGCCTTGCCGCGCTTCAGGTGCTCATCCAGCCGCGGCATGATCTCCACGAAATTGCACGGCCGGTGGCGATAATCGAGCTGGTATTTCAGGATCTCGTCCCAGCCATCGCGGCAGGCGCCGGGCGAACCGGGTAGACAGAAAATATAGGTGGCGCCCGCCACGCCGGCGGTGGCGCGCGATTGGACCGTGGAGGAGCCGATCTTGCCGAAGCTCACCATGTGGAACAGCGTTGAGAAGCCTTCCATCTGCTTCTCGAACAGCGGCTCCACCGCCTCCGGCGTTACGTCGCGGCCGGTGAAGCCGGTGCCGCCGGTGGTGATGACCACGTCCACGCCGGGGTCAGCGATCCAGCCTCGGATCACGCTGCGGATCTGCTCGACGTCGTCGCGCACGATCTGACGGTCGGCCACGACGTGACCGGCCTGCTCGATCCGCTCCACCAGCGTCGATCCCGAATTGTCCTCGGCAAGCGAGCGGGTGTCGGACGTCGCCAGTACCGCGATCTTCAGCGGGATGAAGGGACGGGATTCATCGATGCGGGACATTATCGCTCCAACACGTCATGGCCGGGCATAGCCCGTCGAAGACGGGCGTAAACGCCCCTACGTCCCGGCCGTCCACGTCTTTGTGGTTGGAAGTCTAAAGGCGTGGATGCCCGGCACAAGGCCAGGCATGACGACTTAGATGCTATGGCCGCTCCGCCGCGAAAGTATTGCAGGCGGAAATCCTGCCCTGGGTAAAGCCTGTCATGAACCAGCGTTTGCGTTGCTCGGCCGATCCATGGGTAAAGGAGTCCGGCACCACGCGTCCCTCCGTGCGGCGCTGCAAGGTATCGTCGCCGATGGCGGAAGCGGTTTGCAGCGCGGCATCCACGTCGCCGGGCTCCAGGAAGCTGGACTTCTTCTCGGCATGGTTGGCCCAGACGCCGGCGAAACAATCGGCCTGCAACTCGACGCGAACTTGGATCTGATTGGCCTGCGCCCGCCCGCCCGCCGACTGCTGCGCACCTTGTGCCTTCTGCAAGATGCCGAGCTCGTTCTGGACGTGATGGCCGACCTCATGCGCGATCACATAGGCCTGGGAAAACTTGCAGGCCTTACCGGTACATCCACGGAACCGTTGCTCGATCTGGCGAAAAAAGGAGGTGTCCAGATAGATGCGCCGATCCGGCGGGCAATAAAATGGTCCCATCGCCGACTGCGCAATGCCGCAACGGCCGCCATCCGTCGCACCGGCGAATATCCGCAGCCTCGCCGGGCGGTAAGTCTGGCCGCTTTGCCGGAAGATCTCCTGCCAGGTGTCTTCGGTGCTGCCGAGCACGGCGGCGACGAATTCGCCGGCCTCGTCGCTTGGCGTGCCGCGCGTAGGAGCCTGCTGCTCGTAATGGGAGTCGCCGCCGGTGAGGATTTCCGCGCCGCCGATCAAGATCCGCGGGTCGATGCCGAGCGCCCAGCCGACCAGGCCGAGCACCACGATGGTGCCGATACCGATGCCACCCCCGCCGATGGGAATGCCGAATCCGCCGCCACCGCCGCCGCCGTCGCGCACGTCCTCGACGTTCTCGCTGCGGCGAAAGTCATCCCAACGCATGCTTTGCTTCCCTGTCCCGCGTCCTTCCGCGGCTACCGCCGCATGGATCAACCCCACCTGATCGGCAAAGTTTCCCGGCATTTATTGCCGAGTGATCCCGTTTGGCAATTAAGTCGTTTTTTACCTTAGCCCGCCATGATGCTGATCGTCGGTTTGTAGGTCCCGCGTCGCCGGCCGCGTCGCCTGAGTCAGAGTATTGAGTCATGGTAGTGTCGCGTCGCGGGGCGTCCTTGAGGGCGCCCCGCAGTCACGATGAGGCTCCGCAGTCCGCCCGCGTCTTTGTCGGCGACTGCGTTGCCGAGCTGGCGAAGCTGACGGCAGGCTCTGTCGATTTGGTATTTGCCGATCCGCCTTACAATCTGCAACTGCAGGGGGACCTCAAACGTCCCGACGATTCGCGCGTCGACGCCGTCGACGACGATTGGGACAAGTTCGCCAGCTTCTCGGATTATGACGACTTTACCCGTGCCTGGCTCCTGGCCTGCCGCCGGGTGATGAAGCCGGCCGCTACGCTGTGGGTAATCGGCTCCTATCACAACATTTTTCGGGTGGGCGCGATCCTGCAGGACCTCGGCTTCTGGATCCTCAACGACGTGGTCTGGCGTAAGACCAATCCGATGCCGAATTTCCGCGGCCGGCGTTTCACCAACGCTCACGAAACTTTGATCTGGGCAGCGCGGGAGCCGAACGCCAAGGGCTACACGTTCAATTACGAGGCGCTGAAGGCAGGCAACGACGGCGTGCAGATGCGTTCGGACTGGACGCTGCCGCTCTGCACCGGCGAGGAACGGCTGAAAGGACGCGACGGCAAGAAGCTGCACCCGACCCAAAAACCGGAGAGCCTGCTGGCCCGCGTCATCCTTTCGTCCTCCCGGCCCGATGATCTCGTGCTCGATCCTTTCTCCGGCACCGGCACGACCGGCGCAGTGGCGCGCCGGCTCGGCCGCCGCTTCGTGGGCGTGGAGCGCGATGCCAATTACGCCAAGGCGGCGGAGAAACGCATTTTGGCGGTCGAGCCGCTGCCGGAAGCGACGCTCGCGCCATTCATGACCGCACGCGACGCCCCCCGCGTCGCCTTCGCAACGCTGGTCGAGCGCGGGCTGGTGAAGCCCGGCCATCATCTCGTCGACGGCAAGCGCCGTCACAAGGCGCTGGTGCGCGCGGACGGCGCCATCTGCATCGGCGCCAGCGTCGGTTCGATCCATCGCATCGGGGCGCTGGCGCAAGGGCTCGACGCCTGCAACGGCTGGACCTTCTGGCATGTCGAGACGCCGAAGGGGCTCCGGCTGATCGACGAGCTGCGGGCCGAAATCCGCGCCGAGATGCAGCCGGCCTAGTTTCACTTCGCGCGGCTTCGCATCCATCACAGGCTTCGCGACTCAAGCGCATGCGCCGCCACTTTGCGCATCACGCTGGGCAAAGCCTCGCCCGCAAGATCGGCTATCGGTATCCATCGCGCACCGGCCGGCGCGCGCGTGGTCGTCGGCACATGTGCGGCATAGACCGCGAGTTCCAGCGGGAAATGGGTGAAGACATGGGTCACCGTGCCGGGCAGCTTTTTCCATTTCGCACGGGCAAGGGGTGCGGCGGCCAGTGCCGATCGCGCATCGAAAGCGCCTGACCATTCCGTCGTCGGCACTTCGGTCATGCCTCCGAGCAAGCCTTTCGACGGCCGCGAACGCACAAGAACCATGCCGTCCGCACGCAAGGCGACGAAGGCCGCTCCTCGCCGCAGCGTTCCCTTGCGCTTCGCCGCTCGCATCGGGAAGATTTCGGGATCGCCGCGCCGCCGCGCCTCACATCCCTCATTCAAGGGGCAGAACGCGCAAGCCGGCCGCTGCGGCGTGCAGATGGTGGCACCGAGATCCATCAGCGCCTGGACGAAGTCGCCGGGCCGGCGCGCTGGCGTGAGTATCTCGGCCAGTTTTTTGATCTTTGCCTTCGCCGCCGGCAGCGGCTCTTCGAGCGCGAACAGCCGCGCGACGATGCGCTCGATATTGCCGTCCACCGGCATCGCGGGCCGGTCGTAAGCGATGGCCGCGATGGCGGCGGCGGTATAGGCGCCGATGCCCGGCAGCGTCCGCAGCGCGATCTCCTCGGGCGGGAATTCGCCGGCGTGCTCCTTCACCACGGCCTGCGCGCAGGCATGCAGGTTGCGGGCGCGGGCGTAATAGCCGAGCCCGGCCCAGGCTTTGAGCACATCCTGCAGCGGGGCGGCGGCCAAGCTGCGGACGTCTGGCCAGCGCTGGATGAAGCGCAGGAAATAGGGCGCAACGGTTTTCACCGTCGTCTGCTGCAACATGATTTCTGAAAGCCAGACGCGGTACGGATCAGGCGTCTCGCGCGGCGCGGCGCGCCAGGGCAGGATCCGGCGGTGGCGGTCGTACCAGGCCAACAATTCCTCTTCCCTCCCGTTCGGGGAGGTATCGGCAAGAGCAGCTTTCTTTTTTCGCGCCGCCTGACCTGCTAGCGTCATGCCTGATCGTTGCCAGAGCAGCCCGTTATGAACAAGCCTTCCAACCGCGGAGCCCGCCCGCTCGCCGAATTTCTCGGCGTCTGCCTGTCCGATGCCTTCAAGCAGCAGGGCTTTGCCTCCGCCGAACTGGTGACGCGCTGGACCGACATTGTGGGCCCGGAGATCGCCGCCCATGCCGAACCGATGAAGGTGCAGTGGCCGCGCGCGGTGGGAAATGCCGCGCCCGAACCCGGCACGCTGGTGCTGCGGGTGGACGGGCCGGCGGCCATCGAGATCCAGCATCTGGCCAACGTCATCCTGGAGCGGGTGAACCGGTTTTTTGGCTGGCAGGCGGTCGATCGGCTGGCGCTCCGGCAAGCACCGCTGTCCCGGCGCGGGAAGAAGGCCGCCAAAGCGCCCGATCCGGAAGCCGCAGCCCGCATCGCCGCGGGCCTGCCTCAAGTCACTGATGACGAGCTCCGGAACGCGCTGGCGCGGCTCGGCGCGGCGGTCAAACCGACGCGCTAGCGGGCATTTCCGCTCCAGGCCGCGGACGTGGCTTCTTGCCACAATTACCGTTTCCATATAGCGATCAGGCTCACCGGAACCCGGTCCATCGAGGAGTAACAAGGTGGAAATCTCCCGTCGCAGTCTGCTTGTCGGCACAGCCTCCGTCGTCGCGGTGGGATGCCTCGGCTATCTCGCCAGCGCGCTGGATGCGCTTTCGAGCAAGGCGATGGCCCAGCCATCCGCCCTGCTGGCGCCCGGTCCGCTGGGGGATATGGTTCTGGGTTCGGAGACCGCACCCGTCACCATCGTGGAATATGCCTCGCTGACCTGCTCGCATTGCCGCAACTTCGCCGTCAAAACTTATCCCGAGCTGAAGAAGCGCTATATCGATACCGGCAAGGTCCGTTACATCTTCCGCGAATTCGCCCTCAATGACGTCGATCTGCTGGCCATCGTGATCGCGCGCTGCGCCCCCAAAGAAAAGTACTTCCCGCTGGTCGAGACGCTGTTCGACAAACAGGACCAATGGGCAGTGAATAACCCCGTGCAGCCGCTGCTTGGCATCGCCAAACAGGCGGGCTTTACCGACGAAAGCTTCAAGGCCTGCGCCTCGAATCAGCAGGTCATCGAGGGCGTGAAAGCCCAGCGTGAAGCCGGCAGCAAGTTCGGCGTGAACTCGACGCCAACCTTTTTCATCAACGGCGAGAAGCGCGCCGGGGATATATCGATCGAAGAACTCGAAAAGCTCATCCAGCCGTATCTCAAGGCAGGATAAGGGTTTTTCGGCCTGAACGGGCAGTCTCGGCGGAGCGTTTGCGGCAGAAGCCGAGAGTTCCACGCGATAAGGTCTGCAAAACCCGTCACCGGCAGTTGCCCTGACTCGCCGGGCGATTCATTGTCGGCCCGTGCGGCGTCCTCGACGGGCGGCTCCGGCCCGAGCCTTGGTTGCGTCACTGAGGCGCAGAACATTCGACCGCCCCGCCCGTCGGCTGGGGCTTAGGAAAAAGTCACTCCATGAAGCTCACCCGACTGCGTCTCATCGGTTTCAAATCCTTCGTCGAACCGACCGACTTCCTGATCGAGCCCGGCCTGACCGGCGTGGTCGGTCCGAATGGCTGCGGCAAGTCTAACCTCGTCGAGGCGCTGCGCTGGGTGATGGGCGAAACCTCGTTCAAGTCCATGCGCGCCTCGGGCATGGACGACGTGATCTTTTCCGGTTCCAACACGCGCCCCGCGCGCAACATGGCCGAAGTCTCGATCGGGATCGACAATTCCGAGCGCGCCGCGCCGGCCGCCTTCAATGATGACGACGCGCTCGAAGTTGCGCGCCGCATCGAGCGCGACTCCGGTTCGGCTTATCGCATCAACGGCCGCGAAGTGCGCGCCCGCGACGTGCAGCTTCTGTTCGCCGACGCTTCGACCGGCTCACGCTCGCCCGCGCTGGTGCATCAGGGCCGTATCGGCGAGATCATCCAGGCTAAGCCGGAGCAGCGCCGCCGCGTGCTGGAAGAGGCCGCCGGCATTTCCGGCCTGCATCAGCGCCGGCACGAGGCCGAACTGCGCCTGAAGGCGGCGGAGCAAAATCTCGCCCGGCTGGAAGACGTCATTGTCCAGCTTGCTTCGCAGATGGACGGGCTCAAGCGCCAGGCGCGCCAGGCCGTGCGCTACCGGGCGGTCGCTGCACAGGTCCGCAAGGCCGAGGCCACGCTGTTCCACCTGCGGTGGATCGCGGCGCAGACCGAAGTTGCCGATGCCGAGCATGCCAAGGACGTCAGCGTGCGCGTGGTCGCCGAGCGCACCGGCCAGCAGGCGGAGGCTTCCAGGCTGCAGGTGCTGGCGCAGGCTTCGCTGCCGGGATTGCGCGATGCGGAGGCCAAGGCCGCCGCCGCTCTGCATCGGCTGGTGGTCGCGCGCGAAACGCTGGAACGGGAAGAGCAACGCGCTAAGGACCGCATGGCCGAGCTCGACCTGCGTCTCGTTCAGCTGGCGGAAGACTTCGAACGCGAGCGCCAGCGGGCCAGCGACGCGGAAGCGGCGCTAGAACGCCTGGCCGCGGAGGAGAGCGCGCTGAAGGCGGAGGCGCAGGAAGCCGCGACACGCCGCAGCGGTGTCGACCAGCGCATGGCGGCCGCCGATGCCGTGCTCAGCACAGCGGAGCAGCGTTTCGGCGAATTGACCGGCGCTCTCGCCGATCTCGCGGCCAAGCGCAACCAGTTGCAGAACGCATCGCGCGATCAATCGGAACGCGCCGCCCGGCTCGGCCGCGAGATCGCCGAAGTGGAAGCCGAATACGCCAAGCTCGCCGCGGCCGGCCGGCCCGACCTTGCTGCGCTGGCGGCTGCGGCAGACGCCGCGCAATCGGCGGTGGGCGAAGCCGAAGCCGAGGCGCTCGCAGCCGAAGCGGCCAATGCTTCCGCGCGCCAGCACGTCGAGGCGGCGCGCGGTCCGCTGGCCGACGCCGAGCGGCGCGTCCAGCGCCTGGAGACAGAGGCCAAGACGCTCTCCAAGGTGCTCGCGGTCGAGACGAAGAATTTGTGGCCGCCGGTGATGGACAGCGTCACGGTGGAAAAAGGATTCGAGATGGCGCTGGGCGCTGCGCTCGGCGACGATCTCGATGCACCGGCCGATCCCTCGGCGCCGATGCGCTGGATGGGTGCCCCGGCAGACCCGTCCGACCCGGCCTTGCCGGAAGGCATTGAGCCGCTGTCGCAGCGGGTGCAGGCGCCGGCGGAGCTCGCACGCCGCCTTGCCCAGATCGGCGTCGTCTCGCGCGCCGAGGGCGCAAAGCTCGCGGCTGCGCTGAAGCCCGGCCAGAGGCTGGTTTCCCGCGAAGGCGACTTGTGGCGCTGGGACGGCTTTGCCGCTTCGGCCCACGCGCCGACCGGCGCTGCGCGGCGGCTCGCCGAACGCAGCCGTTTTGCCGATATCGAAAACGAAATGAAGGCCGCCCGCGCCGATGCCGAGACAAAGCGCAGCGCTGCCGACGCGGCGCAAGCCGAGGCCGTCCGGGCTGCTGCGGCCGAAACCGAAGCGCGCGCGCGGGTGCGCGAGCGCCAGCGCGAGGCCGACGCCGCTCGTGACCGGCACAACGCGGCCGAGCGCGAAGCCAACCGCGATGCCTCCCGCCTGTCGGCGCTGGACGAAGCCCGGACCCGGCTTTCCGCCAACCGCGATGAAGCGGCGGCGGCGCAGGACATGGCGGAACATGCGCTCGCGGGCTTGCAGCCGGCCGACACCCTGGAGCAGCAACTCGCCGCCGTGCGCGCCGAGATCGAGGAGCAGCGCGGCAAGGTCGCCGAAATCCGCGCGGAGGCGCAGGCAATCGCGCGCGAAGCGGAGCTCTCCGACCGCCGCCTGCAGGCGATCTCCTCCGAGCGGCAGGCCTGGACGCAGCGCAATGACGGTGCGCGCGCGCAGATCGCGACGCTGGAGAAGCGCAGCCAAGAGACCAAGACGGAGCGCGCGTCGCTTGAAAATGCACCGCAGCTTTTCGCCGAGCAGCGGCGCGCTCTGATCGGGCAGATCGAATCGGCCGAAGCCGAGCGCCGTGCCGCCGCCGATCGGCTGGCGGCGGCGGAGAATGCGCTGGCGGAGGCCGACCGCGCCGCCCGCGCGGCGCTCGAGGCCATGGGCGCCGCGCGCGAGGACGCCGCCCGCGCGGAAGAACGCTTCGAAGGCGCCAAGCGACGGCTCACCGACGTGGCGCATGAAATCCGTGAGATGCTGGAAGTCGAGCCTGCGGCGGTGGCCGAAATGGCCGAGATCAAGCCCGGCGAAGCGGCGCGCGACCTCACCGAAGTGGAGGCCGAACTGGACAAGCTGCGGCGCGAGCGCGAGCGTCTCGGCGCCGTCAACCTGCGCGCCGAGGAAGAATTGCGCGAGGTGGAAACCCAGCACACCACCCTCACTACCGAGCGTGACGATCTGGTCGAAGCCATCCGCAAGCTGCGGCTGGGAATCCAGAGCCTCAACCGCGAGGCGCGCGAGCGGCTGCTCAGCTCATTCGAGGTGGTGAATGGCCATTTCCAGCGGCTGTTCACCGGCCTGTTCGGCGGCGGCACCGCCGAACTGCAGCTGATCGAAAGCGAGGATCCGCTCGAGGCCGGCCTCGAAATTCTGGCCAAGCCGCCCGGGAAAAAGCCGCAGACGCTGTCGCTGCTCTCGGGCGGCGAACAGGCATTGACTGCGCTGGCCCTGATCTTCGCCGTGTTCCTCACCAATCCGGCGCCGATTTGTGTGCTGGACGAGGTGGACGCGCCGCTCGATGATCACAACGTGGAACGCTTCTGCGACCTGCTGGACGAGATGACGCGCTCCACCGACACGCGCTTCGTGATCATCACGCATAACCCGATCACCATGGCCCGCATGAACCGGCTGTTCGGCGTCACCATGGCCGAGCGCGGCGTGTCCCAGCTGGTTTCGGTGGATCTGGAGACGGCAGCGAAATTCAAGGAAGCCGTTTAGCTGCCGAAAAGACAGGCGGCGCCTGGACCTCGCCCCTGTGGATAAGCGGTGAATGGCCGCCCGCCGAAATTGCCTGGGAACCAAGCGCCCGACCCGGCGTTAGGGGACAGACGCCGGGTGACGCCCCCCACCCCCCCGAATGTTATCCGGCGCGTAAAACCCCAGGCGCCCCCCGCCTGGGGTTTTTTCTTTCACATCCGGGCTTTGCTACCGCTCCCGCCCAGCAGGCATTTGCTATAGGCTCGCGCGGTCAACATTACCGGGAGCTGCATCATGTCCACGACTGCCTGGGTTGTCCTCGGCATCGCCGTCGCCCTCTTGTTATGGGGCGTCGTGATCTACAACGGCCTCGTTACCCTGCGGCAGCGGGTGAGCCAGGCCTTCGCCGACATTGATGTCCAGCTCAAGCAGCGCCACGACCTGATCCCCAACCTGGTGGAAACCGTGAAGGGCTATGCCACTCACGAGCGTGGCACGCTGGAAGAGGTGGTCAAAGCGCGCAACGTCGCGATGGCCGCGCATGGGCCCGCGCAACAGGCGGCGGCGGAGAATATGCTGAGCGGCGCGCTGCGACAGCTCTTCGCGCTCTCCGAGGCCTATCCCGATTTGAAAGCCAACCAGAATTTCCAGCAATTGCAGGCTGAGCTTTCCGACATCGAGAACAAGCTCGCGGCGGCGCGGCGCTTCTTCAACAACGCGGTGCAGGAATACAACACCGGCATCGAGCAGTTCCCGGCCGCGCTGCTGGCAGGGCCCTTCGGCTTCCGGCCACGCGAATTCTTCGACGTCGCCGAGGCGCGACCGCAACTGGAGCAGGCGCCCAGCGTGAAGTTCTAACTTCATCCCTCCCCTGAAAGGGGAGGGTCGGCGCGAAGCGCCGGGGTGGGGTCGTATTTCTGACGCCACTGCCCCCACCGGCCCGCCTTCGCCACGCTCCGGCAGGCGACCTCCCCCTTGCAGGGGCAGGTATGAGGAAGAGAAATGGCCGCCTACGGTCTCTATACGCATATCCAGTCGAACCGGCGGCGCTCGGTCGCGCTGCTGATCGGGCTGTTCTTCCTGGTCTACGTGCTGGTCTATGCCGGCGCGCTCGGCGCCGAAGCGCTGACGCAGCCGGAGGCGCCGCTCGACTATCTGCTGCGCGCGGCCTGGTTCGACTTCCTGCTGGCGCTGCCCTGGGCGACGGTGGGCACGATCATCTGGATGCTGATCGCCTATAAATTCCATCAGTCGATGATCGACGCCATTACCGGCGGGCACGAAGTCAGCCGGGCGGAAGAGCCGCGGCTTTACAACCTGCTGGAAAATCTCTGCATCTCGCGCGGCATCCCGATGCCGAAACTGAAGATCATCGATGACGTTGCGCTCAACGCCTTCGCCACCGGACTGAACCAGAAGCAATATTCCATTACGGTAACCAGCGGGCTGCAGCAGGCGCTTACCGACGCAGAAATGGAAGCTGTGCTCGGCCACGAGCTGACGCATATCCGCAACGGCGACGTGCGCATGCTGGTGATCGCCGTGGTGATCGCCGGGGTAATCTCCTTCTTCGGCGAAATGATCTTCCGGCTGATGTTTCAGAGCGCGCGCTTCGGAGGCGGGCGATCGAGCGGCGGCGGCGACAGAAAAGGCGGCGGCGCCGGCGTCGCCATTCTCATTGCCATCGGATTGATCGTGGTCTCCTGGCTCTTGTCGATCGTCATCCGCTTCGCGCTCTCGCGCAGCCGGGAATTCCTGGCCGACGCGGGCGCGGTGGAGCTGACCAAGAATCCGGACGCGATGATCATGGCGCTGCGCAAGATCGAAAATCGCGGCGAGCTGCCGCGCGCCAATTCCGCGGTGATGGAGATGTGCATCGACAATCCGCGCACGGATTTCACCGACATTTTCGCCACGCATCCTTCCATCGACAAGCGTGTGGAGACACTGGTCCGACTCGCCGGCGGGCACGATCCCGGGCCGCTGGCATTGCCGGCGCCGGAAGGCGATGTCTTGCTGGAGCAGCCGGCGGAAGGCCCCTGGAGCGGCGATGGAGAGGGCGACCGAGCCTTTCTGCCGGAACATCCGCCGGTAGAGCTTGGCCGCGCGCCGCCGGAGGGTGGCCCATGGGGACCGCGCGGACCCTGGGGGCTGCGGAGGCGCTAGAGCCCTTCAAATGAAATCAGCGTGCGCACCGGCACGTCGAGCCGGCGGATTTTTTCCGCGCCGCCGAGAGCCGGCAGATCAATGACAAAGCAGGCGGCGACGACCCGCGCCCCCATCTGGCGCAGCAGCTTCACCGCACCTTCCGCAGTCCCGCCGGTGGCGATCAGATCGTCCACCAGGATCACCCGGTCACCCTTCACCACCGCGTCCTCGTGCATCTCCATCTCGTCCAGTCCGTATTCCAGCGAATAGGCGATGCTGACGCGCTTGTGCGGCAGCTTGCCTTTCTTGCGGATCGGAATGAAACCGGCGGACACCTGGTGTGCTACCGCGCCGCCGAGGATGAAGCCGCGCGCCTCGATGCCCGCGACCTTGTCGATCTTGGATCCCGCCCAGGGCTGCACCAACTCGTCCACCGCGCGGCGGAAGGCGCGGGCGTCGCCGAGCAGCGTGGTGATGTCGCGAAATACGATGCCGGGCTTGGGATAGTCCGGGATGCTCCGGATCGCGGCCTTCAGATCGTGCTCGAGGTCGGGTGAGGCCATGACGTGATCCAGAATGGGGAGCTTGCGGACCGCCTCACTCTGGCGAACCATGGAGCGAATCGCAATCGGAGAAAGACCTCATGAATGGCCCCGCCCAGCGCTTCGTCCTCGTCGATTTACGCATCCCGTTTTTTCGCCTGGTGTTCTTTTTCGTCAAGGCGGCGCTCGCCGCGATCCCCGCGGCGATCATCCTGTCGATCATCGCTTTTGTGTTGAGCGCCCTGTTCTGGGCGATCGTCGGCGGCGCCCCGGACCTGATGCACCGCTGGAAGCTGTAGGTGCTGCGCCGCATAAACCAAGGGCGCGGTCTTTGCCGCGCCCTCGAGTTCTTATGATTTTCTGCTCAGCTCTTCCGGGTGCATATGAACGTCGTGCCAGACCCGCTTCTTGGTGAAGTAGAGCAGGCCCGACAGCACCAAAAGGAAGATGACCACCTGGAAGCCGAGACGCTTGCGCGCTTCCAGATGCGGCTCCGCGGTCCAGGCCAGGAAGGCGGAGACATCGCGGGCATACTGATCGATCGTGCCCGGCGTGCCGTCGTCGTAGGTGACCTGGCCGTCGGAGATCGGCGGCGGCATGGCGATGCCGTGACCCGGGAAATATTTGTTGTACATCATGCCCGGCGCCATCTGCATGCCTGCAGGCGCTTGCTCATAACCCTTCAGCAGCGCGGTGATGTAATCGACGCCCTGCTCCTGATATTGCGTGACGACATCCATCAGAAAGCGCGGAAAGCCGCGCTCGTAGGTGCGCGCCTTGGCGATCACCGAAAGGTCGGGCGGATAGGCGCCGCCGTTGGCCGCCCGCGCCGCCGCCTCATTGGGGAACGGCGCCGGGAAATAATCCGCCAGCCGGCCCGGCCGCTCGAACATTTCGCCCTGATCGTTCGGGCCGTCCTTGATCTTGTATTCACCGGCGACGGTGCGCGCCTGTGCGGCGCTGAATTCCGGGCCGCCGGGCTCGGACAAGTTGCGGAAGGACACGAACGACAGGCTGTGGCAGTTGGCGCAGACCTCGCGATAGACCTTGAACCCGCGCTGCAACTGGGCGCGGTCGAATTTTCCAAACGGGCCGGCGAAAGACCACTTCTGGGCCGGCGGCTCTGGCGTTGCATGATCCTGAGCGGCGGCAGGTTGCCCTGCCACTGCCAGCAGTCCGACGGCGAGAACGAGAGCGGGAATTGTGCGCTTGAATGTCATGACCGCTCTCATCTCGATACGACCGGCGGCGGCGCCGAGGCGCCGATGGGCACGCCCTCTCGCAGCACCGACTCGGTAATGGAATTCGGCAGCGGCTTCGTCTTCTCGAAGATGCCGAGCAGCGGCAGGATGAGAAGGAAGTGCGCGAAGTAATAGAAGGTGAGAATACGCGCGGCGATGACATAGCCGCCTTCGGCCGGCTTGCCGCCCAGCCATCCGAGGCCGATGCAGACCACCACGAAAACCCAGAAGAACTGCCGGTACAGCGGGCGGTAACGTGCCGAGCGTACACGCGATGTGTCGAGCCAGGGCAGGAAAGCCAGGATCACGATCGAGGCGACGAGCGCAACCACGCCCATCAGCTTGTCAGGGATGGCGCGCAGGATCGCGTAGAACGGCAGGTAATACCATTCGGGCACGATATGCGCGGGCGTCACCGACGGATTGGCCGGAATGTAATTGTCGGCGTGGCCCATGAAGTTCGGCATGTAGAACACGAACCAGGCGAAGACGATGAAGAACACGGCCAGGAAAAAGCTGTCCTTGATGGTCGCGTAGGGCGTGAACGGCACCGTGTCCTTGTCGCTCTTCGGCTCGATGCCTGCGGGATTGTTCTGCCCGACGACGTGCAGTGCCCAGACATGCAGCACGACCACGCCGGCGATCACGAAGGGCAACAGGTAGTGCAGCGAATAGAAGCGCTGCAGCGTCGGATTGCCGACCGCGTAGCCGCCCCACAGCCAGGTTACGACGGATTCGCCGACCAACGGGATGGCGGAGAACAGGTTGGTGATAACCGTCGCCGCCCAGAAGCTCATCTGGCCCCAGGGCAGCACATAGCCCATGAAGCCGGTGGCGATCATCAGAAGCAGCAGAATGACGCCGAGGATCCACAGCACCTCGCGCGGGTCCTTGTAGGAGCCGTAATACATGCCGCGGAACATGTGGATATAGGCGGCCGCGAAGAACATCGACGCGCCGTTGGCGTGCAAGTAGCGCAGCAGCCAGCCGTGATTCACGTCGCGCATGATGCTTTCGACCGACTTGAAGGCGAAGTCGACGTGCGGCGTGTAGTGCATCGCCAGCGTGATGCCGGTGACGATCTGGACCGCCAGCATGATCGAAAGGATGCCGCCGAAGGTCCACCAATAATTCAGATTGCGCGGCGTCGGATAAGCCACAAAGGAGGAATAGACCAGGCTGGCGATCGGCAGGCGCCGGTCGAACCACCGCATTAATCCATTTTGCGGCTGGTAGGTTGCGTGTCCGCTCATAGTCGAACCTTCAGGAAGCATTGGGATCAGCCGATCCGGATCTTGTCATTGGAGACGAATTCGTAGGGAGGCAACGCCAGATTGGCCGGCGCGGGCCCGCTCCGGATGCGGCCGGAGGTGTCGTAAACCGAGCCATGGCACGGGCAGAAGTAGCCTTGGTACTGCCCCTGATGCGCGAGCGGGATGCAACCCAGATGCGTGCAGATGCCGATCAGAACCTGCCACTGGTCGTGACCTTCCTTGACGCGCTTCTGATCGGGCTCGGGATCGGGCAGGCTCGCGAGATTGACGTTGCGCGCCTCCTCGATCTCCTTCTTCGTGCGGTGGCTGATGAAAATCGGCTTGCCGCGCCAGAACACCTTGATCACCTGGCCTTCGGCGATGGGCGTCAGATCGACCTCGATCGGCGCGCCGGCGGCAATGGTCGAGGCGTCCGGATTCATTTGTGTGACCAGCGGCACAAGTGCAGCCGCGGCGCCGATCGCGCCGACCGCTCCCGTGGCGATGAAAAGGAAGTCGCGGCGTGTAGGCTCCGCCGAAGACGTAGTTGTCACGGTCAGGCTTCTCCTCGTCCTGGCGATGAGACCGCTCGCGCTGGGAACCATCCGGAGAAGTAATTCCATCCCGGAGGGCGGCAAGCGGACCGGCCGGCCGGTCCTGAAATCCAGCAGGACGGCCCTTTCCGGCGGCGTTTTATTGGCACCCTTGGTGCCATAGCGCAAGCCCGCTATGGCTTAAGCACGGCGCGGTTCCGCAAATCCTTGATGCATGGCGGTTCCAAGCCTCACCCTTGACGTCTAACGCCCATGCGGATCGCCCTGTTTCAGCCTGACATCCCGCAGAATACCGGAACGATTCTGCGGCTCTGCGCCTGCCTCGGCATCGAGGCGCATATCGTGGAACCCGCCGGGTTCCCGGTCTCCGACCGCGCCTTCCGCCGCGCCGGGATGGATTATCTCGATCAGGTCAGCATCATACGGCACGAAAGCTGGCCTGATTTCGAGCAATGGCGGCGGCAGCAAGAGCTGCGGCTGGTGCTATTCACCACCGAGGCGGCGACGCCTTATCTCGATCACCGCTTCACGGCGCGCGACATCCTGATGTTCGGACGCGAGTCGGCCGGCGTGCCGCAAGACGTGCATGCGGCAGCCGACGCACGGCTGGTGATCCCGTTGCAGCCGGGCCTGCGCTCGCTCAATGTGGCGATGGCAGTGGCCATGGCAGCCGGCGAGGCCCTGCGGCAGACTGGGCGGAGTTCATGACAGCCAAGGATCAGGTGACTGCCTCCCCGCTTGCCGACCCCGCCGCGCTTGCGCGCCGCCAGGACCAGGCGCGCGCCTGGTTCGAGGCCTTGCGGGACGACATCTGCGCTGCCCTGGAATCGATCGAGGAGGATTTGCCGCCGGGCGCTCCGCTCGCCGACCGCGCTCCGGGCCGTTTCGTCCGCACCCCCTGGAGCCGCACCGATCATTCCGGCGCAGCAGGTGGCGGCGGCATGATGTCGCTGCTGCGCGGCCGGGTGTTCGAGAAAGTCGGCGTGCATGTCTCCACCGTGCATGGAGAATTCGCACCGGAGTTCCGCAAGGAGATTCCCGGCGCGGAAAATAACCCGGCGTTTTGGGCCTCCGGCATTTCGCTGATCGCGCATCCGCACAATCCACATGTGCCGGCGGTGCATATGAACACCCGCTTCGTCGTCACCAGCAAATCCTGGTTCGGCGGCGGGGCGGATCTGACGCCGGTGCTTGACCGCCGGCGCACGCAGAGCGATCCCGATACGGTGGCTTTCCACGCCGCGATGCGCGCCGCATGCGACGCCCGCGCCAAGGTCGCGCCTTACGAGAAATTCAAGAATTGGTGCGACGAGTATTTCCACCTCAAGCATCGCAACGAGCCGCGCGGCATCGGCGGCATTTTCTACGACTGGCTCGACAGCGGCGATTGGGAGGAGGATTTCGCTTTCACCCGGGACGTCGGCCGCGCCTTCCGGAACATCTATCCGGAGCTGGTGCGGAAGAATTTTGCCAAGACCTGGAACGAAGCCGACCGCGACGAGCAGCTCATTCGCCGCGGCCGTTATGTGGAGTTCAACTTGCTCTACGACCGCGGTACGATTTTCGGCCTGCGCACCGGCGGCAACGTGGAATCGATCCTCTCCTCGCTGCCGCCACTAGTGAAGTGGCCGTAACGCCTATTACCGGAAAGCGCCGAACACCATCGTCGCGCCGCCAAGCACGACAATACCGTCGAGGATGCCGGTATGCACATGCACCGGCAGCCGCTCGACAAAGGCCTTGGCGAGGAACGCCCCGGGCAAGGCGACCAGACCGATGAGCAGGCCGAAGGCGATGACCTGCGGCGTCATCGCACCTGACACACCGAAAACGAGAAGCTTGCTGACGGCTACGGCGACGGAGACGAGCGCATCGGTTGCAACCACCCACGCGCCGGCCAGTCCCGAGGCCATCAACAGCGACAGCAGGATAACGCCGGAGCCGGTCGTGCTGCCCGCGAGGAAGCCATAGGCAACGGAGCCGGCCGCCAGCCCGCCATTGCCCACCTGGATTTTCATATGGGTGAGCCAGCGCCGGAATGGCACGCTAAGACACAGCATCGTGCCGATGGCGATCAGAATGCCGGCGCTGGTCAGCTTGGTGTAGACATAAGCGCCAGCCATGCAGGTCGGCACCGCTGCCAGCATGATGACCGTGCCGCGCTTGAAGTCGACGTATTCGCGGAAGGCGTAAGCGCGCGTGACGTTATTGAACAGCCCGGAAATGCTGACGATGGGCACGACAGGCTCCGGCCCGATCAGCGGCACCAGAACGAGCGGCATCAGCGCGCTGGAGCCGTAGCCGGTGACGCCGCCGACGACCGAAGCAAACAGCGCCACCGCCGCGACCAGGATCAACTGCCAAAGAGAGATATCCGCGAAGCCTTGCAGGAGATCCATCTAGTGCCCCGCTTCCGAACGAGCTTCAAATCGGCGGCACTAGTTGGACGCCGGCACGACCTTGAGATCAGCCGGCGAGATCAGCACGCCGAAGCGTTCGCACCAGATGATCACGCTGGGATAATCCTTCAGATTGACGCCGTCCGGGATCTGATAGCGCTGGCTGCCCTTGAAGGAGTGCAGCCGGCCGAGATCGACATACATCACGCCCTTCATGTCCGACGAAGAACGGATCGAGGGCTTCGGCACAAGATATACATGATAGGCCGGTCCGGGACCCACCTCGAAATCGGGCTCCAGGAATACGGCGCGCCGATAGACACTGACCTTGCCCTTGCCCCAGTGCACCGGGTCGGACGTGTTGGCATGGATGAAGCTGCCGGTGGCAAGCGGCACGGCGATGGCGGCAGGCGCTGAGGCGTCTTGCGCCGGCTCCCCGGCACCGGGAGGCGGCGCCAGGTCCGCCTGGGTGAGCTGCTCGGCGGCGGGCGGCGGCGGAAACACATAAGGAAAGAAGAAAAAGCCGAGCGCGATGCCAAAAATGGTGCCGAGCACGCCGCCGAAAAAGAAAGCCCGGACTTTTCCCCAAAACCTCGAGAACATCAGCGCTTCCCCCGTCGCAACCTTAGAACGCCATGGCGGCGGCGTTACGTCGCCTTCGCAGCGCCCTCCACGGCATTCGTTGCGATTTGTCCAATGGTTTCACTATCGGCGGAAAAATCCGCTGCGATCCAGGCCTCCTCCGCGGCGCGCAAGACCGCGCCAAGCGCGGGCCCCTTTTCTACGCCGCGTTGCATGAAATCGGCCGCCTTGAGCGGAAAGACCGGAGCCGTCCAGCGCTGCGGCAGTGCTGCCAGGCGCCCCCAGGCATCATCATCGGGTTGCGCCGCGGCGCGCGCCCAGGCCAGCAGCACGCGATTCCTGTAATGCTCGGGGCCAAGCCGATAGAGCCACGCGCGTGCGGCTTGCTCTCCGGCCTCAGGCAATACACGCCGCCAGCCATCGCCCATACAGGCCAACAATTCGTGCTCGGCATTGGACAAACGCAGCCTCTGCCACAACCGTTCGGCATCCTCGATGATTAAAACATTCAGCGCCGCGAGCCGGCGGATCGGATCGGCCGCCAGGCCGAGGGCGGCCTCGATCTCCGCCATGCGCGCCACGCTCGCGACCAGCGGGACGCCACCAAGCACCGATCCGAGCAAACCAGCGTCAGCCATCGCGGTCAGCGCCGGCACCACGCCCTTCGCGACCAGGAGTTTCACCAGCTCCATGCGCACGCGCTCGCGCGACAATTGTTCAAGGCCGCCGCGGCCGGCGATGCAGGCCGCCATTCCGGCGCGATCCGGCTCCCCTTCGCCATAGGCGGCGTGGAAGCGGAAGAAGCGCAGGATGCGCAGATAGTCCTCGGCGATGCGCATCGCGGGATCGCCGATGAAACGTACACGCCGCGCTTCCAGGTCGGCAAGGCCGCCGACATAATCGTGAATCGTGCCGTCGGCTGTGGCGGTGAGCGCATTCATGGTGAAATCGCGGCGCTCAGCGTCGGCCCTCCAATCGCGCCCGAAACGGACGGTGGCCTTACGGCCGAAAGTCTCCACATCGACGCGCAACGTGGTGACCTCAAACGGGACGCCATCGGCGACGACGGTTATCGTGCCGTGCTCGATGCCAGTCGGCACCGCCTTGAAGCCGGCCCGTGTGACACGGCGGATCACCTCCTCTGGCGTCGCCGTGGTGGCGATATCGATATCGCCCGGCGGCAGGTTCATCACGGCATTGCGTATTGCGCCACCAGCCACGCGGGCTTCTTCGCCGTCGCCTGAGAGCACATCGAGCAAGCGCGGCAGCGGCCCCTGCGTCAGCCACGCTGCGCCTCGCAAGCTGCGCTTGGTTTGGCCCACCTCGTTCACTTGTTCGTCCCCGGTACCAGCCGGCCGTTTTCCACATGCGCGGGCACGTAAGTCGTTCCGGGAGGCGCGCCGGAAAACTGCGAGGCTATGAACGCACTGGCACCCATCAGCAGGAGCGCGGTGACGGTGAGCCCGACGACGGTCCGCAGCGGCCAGGATTCCGGATCAAACACGCCATGGCTTTTTGCCCACAGGAGGAAAGCATAAGCGGCAAACGGCGTCAGGAATAACAGCAGTTCTATGAAAATCGGCCGGATCATTCCAAGTCCTTCGCAGTTGTCAGGACATTAGCCGATCCTCTCCCGCGCTCTAAGCCTAATTGCGAAGAAGCCGGGCCGGCATCGGGATGCTAGCCTTCCCTCATCCATTGTCGTCCGGGAGATTGGCAATGACTTTCAATCGGCGAGACCTTCTCAAAGGCGGCGTCAGCTTGTCGCTGGCCTCGCAAGCCTGTTTGCAGACTCTTGGCGCCGGCGCGCAGGAAGCCTGGCCCAGTCGTTCCCTTACCGCCATCGTGCCCTTCCCGCCCGGCGGGCAGGCCGATCTGGCCGCACGGCCGATCGCCAATGCACTGGAAAAGATTCTGGGCAAGCCGGTGGTGATCGACAACCGCGCCGCCGGCGCGGGCGGCTCGCTCGGCAACGCCGCCGCCGCGCGCGCGGCGCCGGATGGCTATACGCTGCTCATCACCCTGTCGTCGCTCGCCGTGCTGCCGGAATCCGACCGGCTGTTCGGACGGCCGCCGGCTTATGAGGTATCGCAGTTCGCGCCGGTGGCGCGCATCCTGGCGGACCCGACCTTGCTCGCCGTGCCGGCTTCCGCGCCGTGGAAGACATTGCAGGATTTTGTCGACGACGCGAAGAAGCGCCCGGGTGAGATCCCCTACGGTTCGTCGGGTCCCTACGGCACCTTACATGTGGCGATGGAGATGTTCGCCAACGCCGCCGGCATCAAGCTGCTGCATGTGCCGTTCCGCGGCGCCGGTCCGGCGGTGACCGCGCTGCTCTCCGGCACCATCCAGGCGCTGGCTTCCGCACCGGGCGTGCTGAAGCCGCAGGTCGACGACGGCAAGATGCGTGTCCTGGCCAATTGGGGCGCCGAGCGGGTGAAGAGCTTCCCCGACCTGCCGACTTTCAAGGAACTCGGCTACAAGGACGTCGAATTCTACATCTGGGCCGGACTGTTCACGCCGAAGGGCGTGCCGGAGCCGATCATGCAGCGGCTGCGCGAGGCGATGAAACAGGCGATGGCCGATCCAACGGTGACGAAAATCTTCGAGACCGCCGGCAGCCCGCCGGCCTATCAGGACGCGCCGGAATTCGCGAAATTCGTAGAGTCCGACAGCGCGCGGCTGATCGAGGCGGTGAAGAAGATCGGCAAGGTGGAGTAGTTACGCCGCGTAAATCTTCTCATAGAGATTGCGCAGAATCCCCGCGGTCACGCCCCAGATTTTTCGCTCCTCGAACGGGATGGCGAAGTAGTAGCGCTTGATCCCTTCCCAATCGCGGCTGTGCTTTTGATGATTGGCCGGCTCCATCAGGAATTGCAGCGGCACCTCGAAGGCCTCGTCGACTTCGGACGGATTGAGCGTGAGCCGGTAATCGGGCGCAATGCGCGCGACCGACGGCACGATGCGATAGCCCTGCGTCGTCATATAGAGATCGAGATAGCCGATCGGATCGACAAAGCGCGTGTCGAGTCCGACCTCTTCCTCCGCCTCGCGCAAGGCGGCGGCGAGCGGCGTCTCGTCGCTCGGCTCGATCTTGCCGCCGGGGAATGAAATCTGCCCGGGATGCTGCGGCAGATGCGCTGACCGCTGCGTCAGCAACACGGTGGGCTCGGCGCGGTCCACCACCGGCACCAGCACCGCAGCCGGGCGGATCGGCCGCACCGCCCACAGCGCCTTCATTTCCAGATTCAACTCATGGTCGCCCTTATCAGGCACGGCATTCGGGTCGTGCAACGCGGGCGGCGCGGTGTGGGCCAGCCGCGCCCGCGCGCGATCGAAGAACGTCTCCGACTGCATCAGGCGAATTCCCGCAATGTTTCAGCCGGCACCATCGGGAAGAAGGAGTTTTTCGAGGCGACGCCGAACATGCGACGGCCTTCGACGTCGCGTTCCTCACCCAAGCCGACCAGGTCATAAAACAAGGGCCGGGTCAGCCTGGCCCACAAATCCCGGCGCACATGCAGATAAGGCTTGAGCCCGCCGGTGTCCGGCTCCGGATCGAAGCGCAACGCATGGTCCGGTCCGCACTCGACCCAATCATCGACATTTGTACGGAACCGCAGCACGCGATCGCCGGTTTGGTCCTGTGTTTGCATCTCCACCGCCAGAAAAGGCGCGTCCTCCACAACGATGCCGACCTTTTCCACCGGGGTGACCAGGAAATACCTATTTGCCTCTCTTTTCAGTACGGAAGCGAAGAGCTTCACCAGGGCAGGCCGGCCTATGGGCGTCTTCATGTAATACCAGGTGCCGTCGGCGGCGATCCGCATGTCGATATCGCCGCAGAAAGGCGGGTTCCACAAGTGGACCGGCGGCGGGCCTTTGCCGCCCTCGCGCTTTGCCGCACTGGCTATTACGTCGATCCCGGTTGTCGGCTGCCCTTGCTTCGCCATGGTTTATCCTACGTATTTGCAGCCCTGCCGGTCCATATCGGGATGGCAATCCATGGCAAGCCTGGCGAAAGGTGGCATAAGCTCCAAAGTCAGGGGTAGAATCGATTGAATTTCATCTCCATTGAGGAGCGGCGGTTATGGGACTGGCCAATGAAGAAGGCGCTGAAAAACTCGAAGACATGATTATCCGGGCGGCGGAATCGAGCGCCGCCCACATCCGCGCCGCGCGTAATGCCATCGGCGCAGTGATCTTCGGACAAGAACGCGTGATCGACAGCGCGCTGGTGACGGTTCTTTCCGGCGGCCATGCGCTGCTGGTCGGCGTGCCCGGGCTGGCCAAAACCAAGCTGGTCGACACCATGGGCACCGCGCTTGGCCTGGACGCCCGCCGCATCCAGTTCACGCCGGACCTGATGCCCTCCGACATTCTTGGCGCCGAAGTGCTGGAGGAAGGCGCGGGCGGCACCCGCAGCTTTCGCTTCATCTCCGGTCCCGTCTTCGCGCAGCTGCTGATGGCTGACGAGATCAACCGCGCCAGCCCGCGCACCCAGTCGGCGCTGCTGCAGGCCATGCAGGAACAACATGTGACGGTCGCCGGCGCGCGGCACGACCTGCCCCGCCCCTTCCATGTGCTTGCGACGCAGAATCCCTTGGAGCAGGAAGGCACCTATCCCTTGCCGGAAGCGCAGCTCGACCGGTTCCTGATGGAGATCGACGTCGACTATCCCGATCGCCTCGCGGAGCGGCGGATCCTGTTCGAAACCACCGGCGCCGACGAAGTGCGGCCAGCCGCGGCGATGACCGCCGACGATCTGCTCGCAGCGCAGCGTCTCGTGCGCCGCCTGCCGGTGGGAGAATCCGTGGTCGAAGCCATCCTCTCGCTGGTCCGTTCTGCCCGTCCGGGTCCTGACGGAGGAGACATCGGCAGATTGATCGCCTGGGGGCCGGGCCCCCGCGCCAGCCAGGCGCTGATGCTGGCGGTGCGCGCCCGCGCGCTGCTGCAAGGCCGTTACGCGCCTTCCATCGATGACGTCGCCGAGCTGGCGGAACCGGTGCTGAAGCATCGCATGGCGCTCACCTTCGCCGCGCGGGCGGAAGGTGAGACCATCCAGGGGGTGATCGCGCGGCTGAAAACGCGGCTTGGGTAAGCCAGATGGCGATCGACCCGCGGCTCAGCGAACGGGAAGTTGCGGCGGTCAACCGCGCAACCGGGCAAGGCCGCTCGCTTGCGGCCGCGATGCCGCGGCTCATCCTCGAAGCGCGCCGCATCGCCGCGACCGTGATCCATGGTTTGCACGGCCGCCGGCGCGCGGGCTCGGGCGAGAATTTCTGGCAGTATCGCCGCTTCGTTTCCGGCGAGCCGGCGCACCGCGTCGACTGGCGCCGCTCCGCGCGCGACGACCATCTGTATGTGCGCGAGCGGGAATGGGAGGCCGCGCACACGGTCTGGATCTGGCCCGACCGTTCGCCCTCCATGAGCTTCATCTCGCACATGGCGAGCGATACCAAGCTGGAACGCGTGGTGGTCGTGGCCTTCGCGCTGGCGGAGATTTTGGTTGAAGGCGGCGAACGCGTGGGCATGCCCGGCCTGATGCAGCCGAGCGCAAACCGCAATATCATCGACAAGATGGCGCAGGCCATCATCCATGACACCGGAGAGCGCACGAGCCTGCCGCCCTCCTTCGCGCCGTCGCCCCTGGCGGAAGTGGTGATGCTGTCGGATCTGTGGAGCCCGATCGGCGACGTACGCACGACCATCGCGCAGCTTTCCGCCGGCGGCGCGCAAGGCCATGTGGTGCAGACGGTAGACCCGGTGGAGGAAACCTTCCCCTATTCCGGCCGCGTGGAATTCGTCGAACCGGAGGGAGCGGGCAGCATCACCGCCGGGCGCGCGGAAACCTGGCGCGCCGATTACGGCAAGCGTATCGAGCGCCACCGCGCGGAAATCCGGGCGGAGACCGACCGGCTGGGCTGGAGCTTTGCCATCCACCGCACCGATCGGCCGGCCAGCGAATTGCTGCTGGCGCTGCACGCGCGCATGGGCGTACGGCCCGGCGATACCGGGATCGACCGCTGGCATGCCGGCTACGCGGCGAGGTCCGCATGATCGCCGGGCTTCCCCTTGTCTTCGCGCAGCCGCTGGTGCTGCTCGGCCTGCTCAGCCTGCCGGTGCTGTGGTGGCTACTGCGGCTCATTCCGCCGCGCCCGCGCCGGATCGATTTCCCTCCGACGCGCATGCTGTTCGACATTGCGCCGAAGGAGGAAACGCCTTCGCGCACGCCATGGTGGCTGACCTTGCTGCGGCTGCTGCTGGCGGCGCTGGTGATCCTTGCGGCCGCCGGACCGCAGTGGAATCCTTCCATCGCCACATCGGGCGGCGGCGCGCCGCTCGCCGTGCTGATCGACGACGGCTGGACCGCCGCCTCCACCTGGGACGACCGGTTGCGCGCCGCAGATGATCTCGCCGTGCAGGCGGAAAACGACAGCCGCGGCGTGGCGCTGGTGCCGCTCTCGGAAAGCGCGCGTGACGTTTCCATCGGCACCGCAGGCGCTGCGCGCGTGCGGCTGCGGCAGCTCAAGCCGAAGCCGCACGCCCTGCAGCGCGCGGAAGCGTTGCCGATGATCGAGCGGCTGGTCAGCGGCTCGCCGGATATCGAGCTGGTCTGGCTGTCGGATGGCATCGATCTCGGCCAGGGCAAGGAGTTCATCGAGGGGCTCAACCGCGCGCTCGGCCCGCGCAGATTAAGCGTGATCGAAGGTGGATTGCCGCCGGCGCACGCGCTCGCCGCCGCGGAGAATGCCGCCGGCGCGCTGACGGTGAAGGTATTGCGCGCTGAAAGCGGCAGCGAGGAAACCGGCGCGTTGCGCGCGCTCGATCTCAAAGGCCTGCCGCTCGGCGAGGCGCGCTATGCTTTCACCGCCGCCGAACTGGAAACCGAAGCCGAATTCCAGTTGCCGGTTGAAATCCGCAACGACATCGCCCGGATCGAGATCGCGGCGCAGCGTTCCTCCGGAGCGGTGCAACTTCTCGACAAACGTTGGCGGCGGCGCGCCATCGGCGTGATCTCCGGATCGACCAGCGATACCGCTCAGCCGCTGCTGGCCTCGACTTATTATCTCTCGCGCGCGCTGAACCCATTCGCAGACGTAAGGCTGGCGGAAAGCGCGGCGCCCGCGGAAGCGGTTTCGCAATTCGTCGGGCAGAATTTGCCGATGATGATCCTTGCCGACGTCGGCAATGTTACCGGCGAGGCACGCGAGAGGCTGACCAAATGGATCGAGGACGGCGGGGTGCTGGTGCGCTTTGCCGGCCCGCGCCTGGCTGCTTCCGAGGACGATCTGATACCGGTGCGGCTGCGGCGCGGCGGCCGCATTCTTGGCGGCAGCTTGAGTTGGGACCAGCCGCAGCAGCTCTCGGGCTTTTCGCGCGAAAGCCCGTTCAGCGGCATGGCGGTTCCGACCGACGTCACCGTGACCCGGCAAGTTCTGGCCGAGCCGGACGCCGAGCTTTCCGACCGCACCTGGGCGACGCTCGCGGACGGCACGCCGCTCGTCACCGCCGCGCGCCGCGGCAAGGGCGTGGTTGTGCTATTCCATGTCACCGCCGATACGCGCTGGTCGGACCTGCCGATCTCCGGCGCCTTCGTCGACATGCTCAAGCGCATCGTCGCGATCGCCGGCAACACCGCCGCTGCCGAGAACGAGGCCTCCGACCGGCAGGCAACGCGCGAAGTCGTGCCGCCGAGCCGCGTGCTCGACGGCTTCGGCGCTTTCGTGCCGCCGCCGCCGACCGCGCGGCCGATTCCGGTGGATTTCTCCGGCCGTGCCGACGCCGAGCATCCGCCCGGATTCTATGGCCCGCCGGAAGGACTGATCGCGGTCAATACACTGCGGCCAACCGACCGGATGGCACGGCTGGATTTCTCTCCGCTCAATGCCCGGCGCGATCAATATCGCCTCGGCGAACCGCAGGATCTGCGCGGACCGATCCTGCTCGCGGCGCTCGGTCTATTGCTGCTCGACGCGCTGGTGGTGTTCTGGCTCTCAGGCGGCATCGCCCGCCTGACCTTCCGGCGGCGGCCTGCCCCCGCCATCATTGTCGTTGGCATTCTGGCCGCTGCGCTTGCAACGCCGCCCAGGGCTTTCGCGCAGAACGATGACTTTGCGAAGAAAGCCTCGCTGCAGACGCATCTTGCTTATGTCATCACCGGCGATGCCGAGGTGGACCGCATCAGCCGCATCGGCCTGGAAGGCCTGACGCTGTTTCTTTCCCAGCGCACTTCCCTGGAAGCCGGTGATCCGATGGGTTTGGAAATTGCGCGCGACGACCTCGCCTTCTTCCCGCTGATCTACTGGCCGGTTGTTGCCGGCGCGCCGAAACCTTCGGCGCAGGCGCTGGCGCGGCTTGACGCCTACATGAAACAGGGCGGCACCGTGCTGTTCGATACCCGCGATGCCATCGAAGCACCGCCCGGGCCGGGTGGCGAGTCACGCGGTCCCGGCATGATGGCGCTGCGCGAGATTTTGTCGTCGCTCGACATTCCGGAGCTCGAGCCTGTCTCCGGCGATCACGTGCTGACCAAAACCTTTTTCCTGCTGCGCGATTTTCCCGGCCGCTTCAACGCGGGACGCCTTTGGGTGGAGGCCCTGCCGGCCGCCGACGAGGATCTCGGCGACCGTCCCGCTCGCGCTGGTGACGGAGTTTCTTCCATCATCATCACCTCGAATGATTTCGCCGGCGCCTGGGCAATGCGGCCCGACGGTCAGGCCTTGCTGCCGCTCACGCCCGGCGAGCCGCGCCAGCGCGAATTCGCCTTTCGCGCCGGCGTGAACATTGTGATGTACACGCTTACTGGAAACTACAAGGCCGACCAGGTTCACGTGCCCGCGCTGCTCGAGCGGCTGGGACAATAGGAGCCGCATGAATTTCGGCATCGCCTTCGCGCCGCTGGTTCCAGCCTATGTCGTATGGGCCGGCTTGGCTGTTGCGCTGATCGTGGCGGGGCTGCTGTTTTTTGCCCGCAGCCGCGGCGCAATCGTGCGCACGATCGCGCTGCTGCTGATGGTGCTGGCGCTGGCAAACCCCTCCTTCACCCGTGAGGACCGCGAGCCGCTCACTTCCGTCGCCGCGGTCGTGGTCGACAAGAGTCCGAGCCAGAATTTCGGCGAGCGCCAGCAGCAGACGGAAGCCGCGCGCTCAGCGCTGATCGAGCGGCTTGGCCGCATCTCCGGGCTGGAAGTGCGCACCGTGGAGGCTGGCCAATCGGATGGCGAGACCGACGGGACGCGTCTGTTCTCCGCGCTTGGCGCAGCGCTGGCGGACGTTCCGCCCGATCGGGTCGCCGGCGCGATCCTCTTGACCGACGGCCGCGTGCACGACGTGCCGGCGGAAGCCGCCGCGCTCGGCTTCACCGCGCCGCTGCATGCGCTGATTACCGGCACCAAAGATGAGCGCGACCGCCGCGTCGCGCTTGTTAGTGCGCCGCGCTTCGGCATCGTCGACCAGGCGCAGGCAATTACGTTCCGCGTCGAGGACCAGGGCGCGTCGGGCGGCAGCGCGCAAATCACGGTGCGGCGCGACGGCGAGACGATCGAAACCCGGAGCGTGGCCGTGGGCCAGCCGGTGCAGGTGGATATTCACATTCCGCATGCCGGGCCCAACATTGTCGAGATCGAAGCCTCGCCGCTGCAAGGCGAACTGACGGCGGTGAACAATCGCGCAGTTGTTTCCATCGACGGCGTGCGCGACAAGCTGCGCGTGCTGCTGGTTTCCGGCGAGCCGCATGCGGGCGAGCGCACCTGGCGCAATCTGCTGAAATCCGACGCCAGCGTCGATCTCGTTCACTTCACCATCTTGCGTCCGCCGGAAAAACAGGACGGCACGCCGATCAATGAGCTCTCGCTGATCGCCTTCCCCACCCGCGAGCTGTTCCAGCAGAAGATCGACGAGTTCCAGCTCATCATCTTCGACCGCTACGCGCGTCAAGGCGTGCTGCCGATCATCTATTTCGACAATATCGCGCGCTATGTGCGCAAAGGCGGCGCGGTGCTGGTCGCGGCAGGCCCGGACTATGCCAGCTCCACCAGCCTGTGGCGCACGCCGCTTGAAGTCATCCTTCCGGCGGAGCCGAGTGGGCAGGTGACCGAGACGCCGTTCCGCGCGCAACTCAGCGCCGTCGGCAAGCGTCATCCGGTGACGCGCGACCTGGAAGGTGCGGCCTCCGACCCGCCGCGCTGGAGCCGCTGGTTCCGCGTGGTGGACACCAGAAAGGCCGAGGGCGCAACGGTGCTGCAGGCTGCCGACGACAAGCCGCTGCTGGTGCTGTCGCGTGAAGGCGAAGGCCGCGTCGCCCTGCTCCTCTCCGATCACATCTGGCTGTGGGCGCGCGGCTACGAGGGCGGCGGCCCGCATCTCGACCTGCTGCGCCGGCTTTCGCATTGGCTGATGAAACAGCCTGATCTGGAAGAGGAAGCGCTGCGGCTCTCCTCCCACGGGCGCGAACTGTCGATCGAGCGCCAGTCGATGGCCGACGCGATCGGCGACGTGACCGTGACCGCGCCGTCCGGCGGCACCACGACACTGACGCTGCAATCGTCGCAGCCCGGCTTGTGGCGCGGCTCCATGCCCGCGGGCGAACTTGGTCTGTGGCGCGCCACCGACGGCAAGCTCACCACCCTGGTGAATATTGGGCCTGCCAATCCGCGCGAATTCACCGAGGTCACCTCGACAACCGAAGTGCTCGCGCCGCTCGCCAGCGCCACCGGCGGCGATGCGCGCCGCCTGACCGAAACTTCCGGCGTGACGCTGCCGCGGATTCTCGGCGTGCGGTCGACCGGTGTTTTCCAGGGCGACGACTGGATCGGGCTGAAGATCCGCGACGCCAGCGTGGTGCGCGGCATCGGCGTGCTGCCGGTATTCGCCGGCTTCATCGGCCTGCTGCTGCTGATCGGAAGCCTCGCGCTCACCTGGGCGCGCGAGGGCCGCTGACGTATCAGAAACGGGGCACTGTCAAAGTCGCGGCGCTCGTCGTCGCCATCCCTGCCGAATTGGAGAACACGGCCCGGTATTGATTGCCGTTTTGCCTTGAGGTCGTGGTGAAGCTAAGGGCTTTTGCCGTCGCACCTACGATGTTCGTAAAGCTCCCCCCGCCATTCGTGCTGAGCTGCCATTGCACATTCGGGGTTGGCATGCCGCTGGCGTTGGCGGTGAAGGTGACAGTCTGTCCGGCCTTAACGGTCTGGCTTACCGGATTAAGCGTAATCGTCGGCGGATCATCTGCGCTGAAACGCTGCCCGTAGACACCATACCCGGACCCATCCTGGTTCAACGAGTGCCACGTGACGACAAAGTCGGCATTGCTCAACCCGGCAACGGAGGGGCTGCCCTGTGAGTTTGCCCTAAAGGTATTGATTAGGAACTCACCGCTGACACGCACCCCCGCGCTACTGTAAAACTTGCCGTAGACCCCTTCCCCAGAGCCATCCTGGCCAGATGATTGCCAAGTGACGATAAAGCCGCCATCGCTCAGTCCGGCAACGGAAGGGCTGTATTGCGAGCTCGCCGTACGGCTATTGACGCGGAATTCACCGCTGAGGGGTGACCCCGCGGCGCTGTAACGCTTGCCGTAGACACCATCCCCAGACCCATCCTGGCCGAACGACTGCCAGGTGACGACAAAGCCGCCGTTGCTGAGCGCCGCAACAGATGGGTTGTTCTGATCGTTCGACGTATAGGTATTGACGCGGAACTCGGCACCGACGGGGTCCGCCGCGGCGCTGTAACGCTGGCCGTAGACACCATCCGCGGAGCCATCCTGGTGACGGGAACTCCAGGTGACGACAAATCCGCCGTCGTTCAGCGCCGTAACGGACGACCTGCCTTGAGGGTTGGCCGTATGCGTATTAGCCCGGAAATTCCGGATGGGCGTCCCACCGGCGCTGAAAAGCCGGCCGAAGATCTCAGAGCTAGCTTGAACAAATGAACTCCAGGTGACAACAAAACCGCCGCCGCTCAGCCCGGCAACGGATGGGTGTACTTGATGATCCGCCGTCATGTTAGTGACGCGGAACTCAGGGCCGACGGGCGCCCCCGAGGCACTGAAACGCTGGCCGTAGATCCCGGAACCGGAGCCATCCTGGCCGAACGATTGCCAAGTGACGACAAAGCCACCCTTGCTGAGCGCGGCAACGGACGGATCCGACTGATGGTTCGGCGTATAGGTATTAACCCGGAACTCACCACCGACCGGCGCCCCTGCGGCGCTATAAAGCTGGCCGTAGATGCCATACCCAGTACCGTCCTGAAAATTGGACTGCCAAATAACGACAAAGCCGCCGTTGTTGAGCCCGGCAACGGACGGGTTCTTCTGATCGCTCCCTATGCGGGTATTGATGCGGAACTCGGGACCCACCTTTCCCGCCCAAGCCTCGGGGCTGACATAGGCCAGGGCCAGCAGCACAAGGAGCGCGATGCCCACACGATGCAGCATGGTTGGAATCTCGGCTCGGATTTCCCCAGCCAATGCTAGGCCCGCGCCTTTCCCTTGCACAAGACGTCCGCGCGACGTTTTTGCGGCGGAGTCTATTTGGCGCGGGGCTACGAGCCAACCGTCCGTCAACCTGCCGCGAGGTGGAAATGGAGCGATGTCCCGTCATCCTGAGGTGCAAACTCGAAAGCGAGCCTCGAAGGATGACGCGTCGGACTCTTCGATGCTCGCTACGTTCTCACCTCAGGTGAGAGCGGGGGAGAATCCCACTCCGGCCTGATCGGTCCGCTGACGCCTTTGAAGGCGCCGTCCCCCAGTTCGGCCACCAGCAATCGCTGCGGATCGACCGGGCCGGGCATGGTGACCATGCCCTTGGGGATGCGCTTGAACCCGCAGCGCCGGTAGTAAGGCTCATCGCCGACAAGCACGACCAGTTTGTGACCCTTTGCTTTGGCTTCCTGCAGCGAGCGTTCGATCAGGCCGATGCCGATGCCGCGATCGCGGAACGGCGGCTCCACCGTCAGCGGGCCGAGCAGCAACGCGGGCGTCTCGCCGATGCGGATGGGGGAAAGTCGCACCGAGCCCACGAGCAGCGTGCCGATGCGCGCGGTGAAGGACAGAGCGAGACGGTGCGTGATGCCCTCACGGATGCGGTAGGCGGTGCGCGCATAACGGCCCGGGCCGAAGGTGCGCTCGTGCAACCGCTCGATCGCCTGCGCGTCGTCGGCGTTTTCCGGCAGAATGGTCAACGAAAGATCGCTCATTCCCTACCCCCCGTGGCGATTAGCATTTGGCGCGCCTGCGGTCCAATCGCCCGGCTGGCGGCGCTACCAATACTCGCTCACCGGCGCGCCGCCCATTATCTCGGCGATGCGGGCGCGCGTGCCGGCGGTGGTGTCGTTTGGCAGCGCATCGAGCGCAAAGAAAGACGCGACCGCGATCTCGCGGTTCGGCTCGAACGGTCCGTCCTGCTCGAAATCCTGCACCAAATAGACGGCGACATGGTCGCGCCTGGAGACGCGGCGATTGAAAAAGATGCCGTGCAGACGCGGCGCGCCGCAAAGGCGGATGTTGCCTTCCTCGGCCAACTCGCGCGCCAGCGCCTGCAGCATGGTCTCGCCCGGCTCCACCCCGCCGCCCGGCAGATGCCACCCGCGCACATAGCTGTGCTGCACAAGGAGAATGCGGCCTGCACCGTCCACCACCAGACCACGCACGCCAAGCGTCATTCCGCGCGCGAAACGCCAATAAGAATGCAGCAGAGGCCTGACGAGGGATTCCCACAGCCGGCCGGGAACATCGCGTGGCGAAATGGTCTTTTCCATCGGTCGGCCCTATAGGTTAGAATTCTTCCAACATAGCTAAATAGCCTTCCAGCCCAAAAAGAGGCCCGCCCCGTGAAGCGATTTTCCGATCTTTCCGAGCAGGAAATTCTTGCCCTCGCCATCACCAACGAAGAAGAAGACAGCCGCATCTATCGCGGATTCGCCGAAGGTTTGCGCGCACAATTTCCCGCCTCTGCCAAGGTATTCGACGAAATGGCGGACGAGGAAGTGCGCCATCGCACCATGCTATTCGACCTGTACCGGGGAAAATTCGGCGACTACCTGCCGCTGATCCGCCGCCAGGACGTCAAGGGCTTCATCCAGAAGCCGGCGATCTGGCTGATGGGGGCGCTCAATCTCGAGGAAGTCCGCAAGTACGCCGAGACGATGGAATACGAGGCCGGCCGTTTTTATCGCAAGGCGGCAGAAACCACGCGCGATGCCGCGGTCCGCAAGCTGCTCGACGAACTCGCCGAAATCGAGAACGAACACGAGGACATGGCGCATAAGCTTGGGGAGCAGATCCTCACCAAGAAGGAGCGCGAGCACGAAGATGAAACGGCGCGCCGGATGTTCCTGCTGCAATATGTGCAGCCGGGCCTGGTCGGGCTGATGGACGGCTCGGTATCGACGCTGGCGCCGCTATTCGCGGCCGCCTTCGCCACCCATAGTACTTGGGAAACCTTCCTGGTCGGCATGGCTGCATCGGTCGGCGCCGGCATCTCCATGGGCTTCGCCGAGGCCGCCTCCGACGACGGCTCGCTGACCGGGCGCGGCACCCCCTGGGTGCGTGGTACGGTGACGGGGATTATGACCACCATCGGCGGCGTCGGCCACACCTTGCCCTACCTCATTCCCGATTTCTGGGCGGCGACGATCCTTGCCGTCATCGTGGTCGCGATCGAGCTCGTCGCTATCGCCTATATCCGTTTCCGCTACATGGACACCCCGTTCCTGTCGGCGGCATTCCAGATTGTGGTGGGAGGCACACTGGTGTTCCTCGCGGGCATCCTGATAGGCAGCGCCTGAGGACATGTTCAGGCTGGCGCATCTTTCCGATCCGCATCTCGGATCCCTGCCGAGGCCGCGGCTGAGGGAGCTCGCCGGCAAGCGTGCGTTGGGATTCTACAACTGGCACCGCAAGCGGCGCGAGCTGCACCGGGAGGATGTGCTCGCGCTGCTGATCGCCGACATGCGGTCGTTCAAGCCCGATCATCTCGTCATCACCGGCGATCTGATCAATCTTTCCCTGGAAAAGGAATTCGAGCCGGCGCGGGACTGGCTGGACGCGCTGGGCACGCCGCATGACGTCACCGTCGTGCCGGGCAATCACGATGCTTACGTCGGCGCGACCGCATCGCATTCCGGTACGCACTGGGGCGAGTTCATGACCAACGACGCCGTTCAGGTGCTGGTTGGTCAGGAGATCGTCTATCCCTTCGTGCGCCGGCGCGGCGCGATCGCCCTGATTGGCTTGTCGACTGCCGTACCGACGCTTCCCTTCATGGCGACGGGCGAGCTTGGGCGCGAGCAAATCGCGCGCTTCGCCCGCACGCTCTCCGGACTCAAAGATGAAGGCCTGTTCCGCGTGGTGCTGATCCATCACCCGCCGAAGAGCAGCCCGGGCCAGCGTTTCCGCCGTCTGGTGGATGCCCGCGATTTCCGCGCGGTTCTGGCCGAGCATGGCGCCGACCTGGTGTTGCATGGGCACAATCATGTGCATTCGTTGATCTGGCTGGACGGGCCGCAGCGGCGCATTCCCGCTTTCGGCGTCCCTTCGGCCTCGTCTCCGCCGCATAGCCGGCATGAAATGGCGGGCTACAACGTTTATGAGATCAATGGCGCTCCCGGCGCGTGGGAGTGCACCGCGATCCTGCGTTCGCTGCGGTCCGATGCTGAAGGCTTTGTCGAACGGGCGCGGGAAAAGGTCGCGTAAGGATTAGGAAGCCAGCATCCAGGCCAGCGCAAAGAGCGCCGCGATGCCGGCGAACAGGCCGATGAAAAATGCCTTGATGGCATTCCAGCGCCAGTGGCGGCGTTCGGCCTTGATGTCGCGCGAGGTTTCCTTGGCCAGCTGCGGCGACAGCGCCGCGAGCGAGCGCTCCCGGTCCACCAGGCGGCGGGCGACATATTGCGTGACGGCCTCGACGATCGGCCCAACTTCGCCGGATTCCTCCAGCACGCGGCGGCCGTAGCTCGTATCCTGCACCAGACGATAGACGCGCTTGTCGCGTCCCATCACCACATGCGCGACCGCATCCAGCCAAAGCCGCGGCGTGTCGCCCCGGCTGATGCCGCGATCAAACAGATCGATTTCCGAAGGGATCTCCGCGAAGACCGGATCGAGCCCCTCGTTGAGAATTTCCAGCCGCGCGACTTCCGCATCGCGCAGATCGACGACCACGCTGGTGCGCTCGGCCACCTCGATGCGCGCTTGGCGCACGGCGGCTTTGAGCCGGGGAGACGAATCCTCCTCCGGCGCCGATGGCGCGTCAGTTTTCCGAGAGCGTCCCCACATGACCGGTAAGGTTAGCAAGGCGTTACGCCGGCGCAAAGGCGGTGCCGATATTGCCGCCCACGAGCACGCGATGGTGCTGAAAGGATTGAGGAAACCGCCTGGCGGCTGATTAGGCGCCACAGCGGGAGCGCCTCATGGTGCGCCGCAAACGGCCTATTGCGTGTACCGCGTCGTCATGATTCGGACGAGGATGGGCGGCGCGTCTATTTGCCCGCTGCTTTCCTCAAGGCGTCGTTGATCCTGTCCTGCCAGCCCGGCCCGTCTTCCTGAAAATGATCCAGGACGTCGCGGTCGATACGCAAGGAAACCAGTTCCCTGGCATGCGGCACCGCGGGTTTCGGCGCAGGCGCCTCCAGCGGCTTGGTGGTCGCCTCCTTGAAAGCCGCTTCGGCGGCTGCCCGCGGATCGCTGCTTCTTCGCTTTCTCTCAACAACCATTAATGTGCGCTTTCTTCACGGAAAATGCCGAGCGCTTCCTGCGCCGGCCGGTCTGAGATGGAGAACAAGACTGCTTCGCCGTCGGCCTCATGGCTATAGCTTCTCCAAGAGGGAATCACGAAGACGTCGTTACGGGCCCATTCCAGCACGGTATCGCCGACGCGGGTGCGCCCCTGCCCTTCGGCGCAGGCGAAGATGGTGCTGTCGGTTGCCTTGTATGGCTTGCCCCTAAATCCCTCGGGCAGCAGCGCCAGATGCGCCCCCATGGTGGGCGTCACCCAGCCGCCGTTGAACGGATTGGCATAGCGGATGCGCGCACCGTGCAAGGGATCGATATCGCCCGAGCGCTGCAGGCGCTGTAAAATCGGCTTCATGCGCGTGTAGGGATAATTGATGATCGGGCTGCGTCTAAGCGAGGTGTCGCTGCCGTCGGGATAGACGCCCGATCCGAAGCGCTCAAACGAATCGCCATGCTCGCGCCGCGTGTTCTGCGGCTCGTCGCCCAAATCCTCGAAAAAGGCGGCGGCGTAAAAATTCACCATCGGCAGGTCGAGCACGTCAAGCCACATCATCGGCTGCCTGGTGTCGTTGCCGTGGTCGTGCGCGGTCCAGCCCGGCGTGATGACGAAATCGCCCGGACGCATCTCCGTCTTCTCGCCGTCGACTTGCGTGTAGGCGCCCTCGCCTTCCAGAATGAAGCGGATCGCGCTCGCGGTGTGGCGGTGCGGCGGCGCGATTTCACCCGGCAGCACGAGCTGGATGCCGGCATAAAGCGATTGCGTGATGGCGGATTTTCCGCGCATGCCGGGATTTTCCAGCACCAGCACCCGGCGCTCGGCTTCCTTGGCGGTGATCAACTCACCGCCCTCAAACACCATCGGCTTGAAATCAGCAAACCGCCAAAGCGCCGGAACGAACGGCGTCGCCGGCTCGTTCGGCACCAGGTCGCGCATTACCTCCCACAGCGGCGCCATGTGCTTGCGGCCGATACGCTCATAGTAAGCGCGGCGCAGCGCCTGGATCTGTTCCGGAGAGCGCGACCGGCCGGTGGCGCCTGCGTCATTTTTCGCGGTGGAGATCGGCATGCTGTTCTCCTTGGATCGTCGCGCCGTCCAGCCGCAGTATAGAGCAGTCAACCCCTGAGGCGAACCCGCTCGATGAAGACGGCAAAAGCGGCAAGCTGCTTGCGGATGAACTCGCGGGTGGTCTCGTCCGTCAGCTCGCGCTTTGCTTCATCCACTTTCGATTTAGCGTTGCCAATGAAGATTTCCGGGCTGTTGAGAATGAAAGTATTGAGCCCGTTCAGCACCTGGCGCAGGTGATACTGCATGCGCGCGCCGCCAACCGATCCGCTGGTAGCGGACTGAATGGCAAAAGGCTTGCCTGCGAAAGGCGACGGTTCCTTCATCCGCGACAGCCAGTCGATCGCATTTTTCAAGCCGCCTGGAATCGAGAAATTATATTCCGGACTGACGATCACCACGCCGTCGGCGGCCAGGATCGCGTTGCCCAGCATGGTGACGTCGGCGGGAATGCCCTGCTCGTGCTGGACGTCGAAATTGTAGATTGGAAACCGACGGTAAGGCGGCGCCGGGGTGATACTCATTCCCTCCGGCGCCAGCCCGGGCAGCGCCCGCTCGACTATCGCATTGAAGGAGCCCTTCCGCAGGCTCCCGCAGATGCTCAGGACGTTCAGCTTTGCGGCCACTCCGCCTCCGATTTCCACTACTGCGCGATCGGCTTTGTTTCCCTGATCGGATTACGAAGAAGGCCCACGCCTTCAATCTCGACCTCGCAAACGTCGCCCTCGTTCATCCAGACTGGAGGCTTGCGCGCAAAGCCCACCCCCGAAGGCGTACCGGTGACGATGACATCGCCGGGTTCCAGCGTCATGGCCTGGCTGAGATCGACAAGCGTCTCCGCCACCGGGAACATCATGTTGTCGGTGTTGTCGGATTGCATGACCTTGCCATTGAGCCGGCTCTCGATCTTCAGGCCCTTGCCGCCCGGCGGCACTTCATCCGCCGAAATCATCCACGGTCCGAAACCTCCGGTGGCGTCGAAATTCTTGCCCATGTCCCACTGGCTGGTGCGGCGTTGGAATTCGCGTACCGAGCCATCGTTGAAGCAGGAGTAACCGGCGATGCATGAGAGTGCGTTGGCCATCGTCAGATGCTTGACGCGCTTGCCGATGACCACCACCAGCTCGGCTTCGTAATCCAGGCTGTCGGTCATGGACGGGCGCAGCATCGGCTGCTCATGCGCGACCAGCGACGTGGTGCAGCGCATGAATATGGTGGGAAATTTCGGGATGTTGTCTTTCTGAAAGCCTTCCTTGATGTGCTCGAGATAATTAAGCCCCAGGCAGACGATCTTTCCGGGCGAAGCGATCGGCAGCGAATAGGTGATGGCCTCGAGCGGCACCCGCGCAGAGGCCGGCGCCCGTTTGGCAAGATCGGCAATCGGGGACAGATCGCCCTGGCCCTGACGCAGCCATTTGCCGAGATCCTTCGGGGCGCTCGGATCCGCCGCCTGCAAGTCGATGAGCTGGTCACCCTCGACAACGCCCAGGCGTCGTCCATCCCTTCCCTTAAAGCCAACGATTTTCATGCTGTCCCCGCTCTGAATTGACCAATCGACGGCTTATCGCCGTCATTTGCGGCCGCGACTATAGCGAACCCTTCAGGGCATCCAAGGCCCTGACTACCCCGTCTAAAGGCTTATGGTGCTGGCCGATGCCTGCCGTTACCGCAAGGTCAGAGCATGGACGCAGAAATAGCGGTCGGGGTCGCGCCAGTACGCCACCGGCGTCCACCCGGAGCCGCGCGCCAGCGCGCTGAATGAATCGACCGAATACTTGTAGCTGCTCTCGGTATGGATGGTTTCGCCGGCGCGGAACTCGATGGTTTCGCCTGCCACCCGCACCTTTTGCCGTTTGTTGCTGGCGAGGTGCATTTCGATGCGGTGGCGCTCGCGATTATAAAAGGCGTGATGCTCGAAACTGCCGAGGTCGAATTTTCCATCGAGCTCGCGGTTGATCCGCACGAGGATATTGAGATTGAAAGCCCGGGTTATCCCGGCAGCGTCGTTATAGGCGGCGCTGATGATGCTGTTGTCTTTCTGAAGGTCGGTGCCGACAATCAGAGTAGCGCCGCGGCCGAGAATTCGCGCCGCATGACGCAGGAAAGCGGCCGCCTCGTGCGGCTCGAAATTCCCTATGGTCGAGCCGGGAAAAAATCCGACGCGCACCGCGGGTACCGAAGCCGGCAGTTCGAAAGGCTGGGTAAAATCCGCCGCAACCGGCAAGACATCGAGTTTGGGAAATTCCTTGCGCAGCCCGACTGCCTCCTCCTCCAGGATCTCGCCGCAAATATCCACCGGCACATATGCCGCGAGCTGCGGTGCTGCGGCGAGCAGGATGCGGGTCTTGCGGCTTGAGCCGCTGCCGAATTCCACCAGCGCCGAGCCCGGCGGAATATACGCGGCGATGGCCGCCGCGTTGTCCTGCAGGATGCGCAGCTCGCTGCGCGTCAGATAATACTCCGGCAGGTCCGTGATCCGCTCGAACAGCGCGCAGCCGGCCGCGTCGTAAAAGTACTTCGGCGGAATCCGCTTCGGCGTCGACTTCAAGCCCTTCAGCACGTCCGCCGCAAAGGGCGAGGCGGGGTGTGGCAGTTCGAATTTCTGCACCGTCTTTTTTAACGCGACCATAAAGCACCAATCTCGATTATGATTTCGGGTACGGCCTCAATCGCCGTCGTCCGCCAGGCGCAGCCCGCTGAATTGCCAGCGCGCCGACGGCGGAAAGAAGTTGCGGTAGCTCACGCGTGCGTGGCCTTCCGGCGTCGCGAGCGAGCTGCCACGCAAGACGATCTGATTGACCATGAACTTGCCGTTGTATTCACCGAGCGCGCCTTCCATTGGCCGGTAACCGGGATAAGGCGAGTAAGGGCTTTGCGTCCACTGCCACACGACGCCAAAAGCATCGGCCAGCGCGCCAGCGCGCGCAGTCACTTCCCATTCTGCTTCGCTGGGTAGACGGCAGCTCCGCCAGCGCGCGAAAGCGTCCGCTTCATAGTAACTGACGTGGCAGACCGGCGCTGCTGGATCGATCGCGCGCAAGCCGCCGAGCGTCATCGTGAACCACTCGCAGTCGATCCTTTGCCAATAGCCCGGGGCCTCCCAGCCCGCAGCTTTCGCGGTATCCCATCCGTCCGACAACCATAGCGTCGGAGTCGCATAACCCTCCGCCGCCATGAATTCGAGCCATTCGGCGTTGGTGACGAGATTGCGCGCGACGCGCGCCGGCTGCAAAAACACCCGGTGTTGCGGGCCTTCATTGTCGAAGAAGAACCCTTCCTCATCATGGCCGATCGGGTGGATGCCGCTTGCCACGTCAGCGAAGCCTGCGGAGTTGGCCTGGCCGGCCGGCATCTGCCATCTCCCGTCATAGACCGGATGCGTCGGGTTTTGCGCAAAGGCATGCAGGATATCGGTGAGGATCAGTTCCTGATGCTGCTGCTCGTGATGCAGGCCGATCTCCAAAATGGCGAGGATTTTTTGCAGTGCATCCTCGTCGCCGGCGGCGAGCAGTTGCTCCACCGCGGCATCCACATGCGCGCGGTAAGCAGTGATCTCGTGGGCGTGGGGCCGCGTTACCAGTCCGCGCTCAGGGCGCGCATGACGTGGCCCAACCGCGACGTAATAGGAATTGAACAAATAGCCAAACCGGTCATCGAAGCACTGGTAATGCGGAACGTCGTCCAGCAGCAGGAATTGCTCAAAGAACCAGGTGGTATGCGCGCGATGCCATTTCGTCGGACTCGCATCCGGCATCGACTGCACCACTTGGTCCTCCGGTGAAAGCGGCGCGGCGCGTCTTTCGGTTTCCGTTCTGACCGCGCGGTATTGTCGCGACCATCGGTCGCGCAAATCCCCGGAAGGCGCTCTCGATTTCACCGCGATCGGACTCATTGGGGGGCTGCGATCGAAGACCGGCACGGGGGCGACAGGCGGCATACTCGCCTCGTTAACACGGAAATAAAATGCACGCGCAAAGGCTTAACCATCGGATACCGCCGTTAGTTCCGCGTGCCGGGGCCGCAAGAAAAAGCCACAGTGATTGTCGAGGGGTGCCACATGCAAAGAATTGTGTGCTTTACCGCAGCCGGCTCAAACCTCAATCAAATTCGCTCGGTCTGGACTGCAATGGGCGGGAGCCACCCCAGCTAAAATAGCATAGGCTCTGCGCAGCAGCGGGGGCAAGGGAGGCTTTCGGCTGGCCCGAGAAGAGGGACCCCCAAGGAGAAGCATGGAGAAGCATGGAGAAGCATAATGAATGAGGAAACGCTCAACGCCACGGTACGGAAATTTCTCAAGAAGGTTGGAATTACCTCTCAGCGCGAGATTGAGATGGCTGTGCGCGATGCGGTCGCTGACGGCCGCTTGAAGGGAAACGAATCGTTATTGGCCAGGGCGACGATCCGCATTGAGGGCTTGAACCTGACATTTGATGTAGAGGGCGACGTCGAGCTAGAGTGAGCGAACATGACGAGAATGACATGCTTCACCAGTCAACTGTTGATCGTGGCGCTGGTGCTAACGCTTCCCGCCACCGCGTGGGCACAGCAGCGGCAAGGGCGAAGCGGCAGTAATCCGCAACGACAGGAGCAGCAGCAACAGCAAACAGAGCAGCGCCGCGACGCAGGTCCTGGCGTGCTGCGGCTGTTGCCCGGCGATTCCGTCACCGAGCACAGCATCGATCTGGCAAGCGGCAAAACCCTCGCTTATACCGCCACGGCCGGAACGCTCGCGCTCTACGACCAGTCCGGCGAGCAGACCGCCGCCGTGTTCTACACCGCTTACGTCGCCAAGGGTGTTGGCGATGCGCCCCGGCCGCTCACTTTCGGTTTCAACGGCGGGCCGGGAGCCGCTTCCGCCTATCTGCATCTCGGCTTGGTCGGTCCGAAGATTCTGCAGTTTGGCGAACGCAACGACGCAGCCACCGCGCAGCTGCGCTCCAACCCGCAAACCTGGCTCGAATTCACCGATCTGGTCATGATCGACCCGGTCGGCAGCGGGTGGTCGCGGGCGGCCAAACCGGACGGTAATGACGCTTTCCGCGGGGTGCGGCGCGACGCGGATTTCTTTGCCAAGGTCATCGCGCTTTACACCGCCAGGAACGGACGCAGCGCCTCGCCAAAATATCTTTTGGGCGAGAGCTATGGCGGCTTCCGCGCCGCCAAGGTCGCGCGCGCCTTACAGCAGGACCAGGGCGTTCCAATCTCCGGCATCGTGATGGTCTCGCCCATGCTGGAAGGCGCTTTCCAGTTCGGCGGCGACCGTTTTGCGCTTGGCGCCGCGCTTTATCTGCCGGCGCTCACGGCCGCGGAGCTCGAACGCAGCAAGGCGATGAGCAAGGAAGCCCTGGCGCAGGCAGAGCGCTTCGCCATGACCGAATATCTCACCACGCTTGCCGGCCCGCCGCCGCAGGGCGAAGCGGCGCGCGTCTTCTACGCCAAGGTGGCGAAGATGACGGGCATTCCCGAAGAGGATGTGGCGAAATCGCGTGGGTTCCTGCGCGACTACTACCTAAAGGGTCTTCGCTCCGCCAATGGCATGACGGTCAGCCGCTATGACGGCACCTTCGCGATGGACGATCCTTTCCCCGATAGCCGCGGCGACCGCGGGCCCGATCCGGTGCTGGATGGGTTCACCCGCGCTTATGCCGGCGCATTCGTCGGATATGCGCGCGACCAGCTCGGCTTCCATACCGACATGACTTATGTGCTGCTGTCGGGAGAGACGAGCGGCAACTGGAACTGGCGTGAGGGGGGCCGCGGCGAGCCGAGCGCCAGCGACGATCTGCGTATCCTGCTGGCCTTCAACCCGTCATTCCGGCTGATCATCGCGCACGGCTATGCGGACCTGGTGACGCCTTACATGACGAGCCGCTATGTCATCGATCATCTGCCGCCATTCACGCAGCCAGAGCGCGTGCAGCTTAAGCTCTATGCCGGCGGGCACATGTTCTATGCCGCCGACGACCCGCGCAAAAGCTTCAGCGCCGATATGAAGGCCTTCTTCAGCGCGGGCAAAGGCTCCTAGGGCAGGCAAAGGCTCGTAAGGAAGCTATTTCGGCCGGATGCTGGGATCACCGCCCGGGCTGCCGGGCGGCGGAATGACCGGCGTTCTTCCGGTCTGCGGCGTCGGCAACCTTATCTCCGGGTCGACCGCGGGCGGTGGGCAGATCACGCCGTCCGATCGCGCCAGACGGTCACTGAGGTTCTCCGGCGGCCTTGCCGGATTGAGCGGTTCGCCCTCGCCGGTCGTCACCGTACCGGGCGATCCCGGCGGCACTGAGGGCGAGCATGGCGGCGAGCCCGGCGCGGCCGGCGCGGCCGGTGACGCGCCCTGCCCGAGCGCCGGCGCGACCAGGACGGATGCGAGAACAGCCGCCGCCAACAGCGCGACCGTTTCCAGCCAGAACTTGCGCGTGGCGTGCCATGCTTTCATGCCGATTCAACCGGCGGCGCAGGCGCAAGGTTCCGTACGGACGCTGCGAGTCTGGAACCATCGCGCCGCCCCGGCGTTGGATTCCACTGCAACCGATCACTGCATTTTCCAAAACGGAGCCAGTCAATGGACGTCCGTAATCCCAATCCCGATTCCACAGCCCCGCGGCCGGTAAAATCTACCAACGAGGCGCGGCAAGGCATCACGGGACAGAACGTGCGCACCGTGCTGATCATTGGGATCAGCGCCACCGTCGTCATCTTCGCCCTGCTCTGGCTGTTTTATTTCGGGCGCTGAGCAAAGGAACGTCATGGCCGCGCGGTCGATCTGGAAAGGCTATCTCCGTCTGTCGCTGGTGAATTGCTCGGTCGCTCTCTATCCGGCAGTTACTGCCGCAACGAAGGTCCACTTCCACAAGCTCAATCGCGAAACCGGCAACCGCCTGCGCATGCGCATGGTGGACGAGGAAACCGGCGAGGAAGTCCCGCGCGAGCAGCAAGTGAAGGGCTATCAGATCAGCAAGGGCTCCACCGTGGAGGTGGAGGAAGAGGACCTGGAAAAGATCGCGCTCGAGAGTACCCGGATAATGGAGATCACCAAGTTCGTCCCGCGCGAAGAAATCGATCCGCTTTACTTCGACCGGCCCTACTTTCTCGCGCCCAACGATGATGCCTCCCAGGAAGCCTTCGCCGTCATACGAGACGCGATGCGCAAGAAGGAAATCGGCGGGTTGGCGACCGTGATCATGCATGAGCGCGACCATGTGGTGCTGCTGGAGCCGCGCGAGAGCGGCATGCTCGCCACCACGCTGCGTTCGCCGGAGGAGGTGCGCGACGCCAAGGATGTTTTTCGCGGCACGAAGTCAAAGGTCGGGGGCGAACTGCTGGAAGTGGCGCAGATGCTGATCGAGAAGAAGATGGGCAAATTCCAGCCTTCGGAATTCAAGGATCACTATGAGACCGCGCTGAAAGCCCTGATCAAGGCCAAGAAGGCCGGCCGCAAGATCAAGGAATTCGAGCCGCCCGAAACGCCGGCCAAGCCGAGCAGCGTGCTTGAAGCGCTGCGCGAGAGTCTGAAGCAAGGCGGCCGGGCGCATCCGCGCCGCACGCACGGCACGCGCCGCGGTGGGCAGCGCGCCCGCCCAGGCCGAACGGGCGCGGCGGCGAAGAAACGCGCCTGATTCCCTTACTTGACCGGCACGGTGTCGGGCGCGACCGCGCTGTAGCGGCCATCGCGGTACACCAGCGGAGAAACGTCCTCGCGCGCCAATGCCTGCAACACCCGGCCGATAAAGATCGTATGCGAGCCGTAGTCGATTTCCTGCTCCTTGCCGCAGAACAAGTTAGCCTGTGCATTGGCGAGATAAGGCACGCCCTCGGCGTCCGCGCGCCAATCGCCGGTGGCAAAGCGTTCCTCCGCCGTCGCATTGCTGCTGAAGATTTTGGCGACGTCGATATTGGACGTATGCAGCATGTTAATGCAGAAACGATCCTGCCTGTGCAGGAAGTAATGCAGGCGGCTGGTCTGGTTGAAGCAGACCAGCAGCGACGGAGGGTCCATGCTGATGGAGGTGACGGAGGTCGCCGTGGTGCCGTGCCGTTCGCCGCCATGGTGCGCAGACACGATCGCCACCGTACTGGCGACGCGCCGCATCGCGAGCCGGAAGACCTGCTGAATGTCTTCGCCGCTCATGCAGGAACCTTTTGCTCGACCAGAAAATCGAGCACGCGTTCGTTGAATTCATCGGCGGATTCGATATTGCCCATGTGCCCGGCTTTCTCGAACACATGAAGCGATGCGCGCGGGATTTTCGGCACGAAAGTATCGGTGTAGCCGGGCGCACGCAGGCAATCGAGCCTGCCAGCCATCACCAGCGTCGGCGCCCGGATGGCCGCGTAGTCGATATTGTCGCGCTCGCGCTTGCTGCTCGCCGTGCGGAACGGCGCCTTGAAGCGCGCGGCGGACGTGGCTTCCCAGGCTCCCGGCACCAGCGACATCTCCCAGCGGCGATCCAGATAGGCTTCGTCGCTCGACCATTTCGGATCGACGAACATCACCTGGATGATGCGCCGCATGTGCTCGCGCGAACCGTCATAGCTGTTGATGATCTTGCGCTGGTCGTTGTCAGGCGCCTCGCCTCCGCCGGAACAACAGACAATGCTCACGATCGGCCAATCCGGCTGTTTGCGCGCCGCCACCGTCAGGCTCAGTCCACCTGACATCGACGAGCCCATCACATGCACAGGGCCGACGCCCATCACTTCGATGAAGCGTCTGATATGCGCGATCCGGCGATCGAACTGGCCGTTGAAATCGAAGATCTTGTCGGTCAGTCCGAAGCCGAGGTGATCGGGCGCCAGTACGTGGTAGTGCCGGCCGAGCGCGTCCAGATTGAATTCCCAGGAAAACTCCGCGGCGCCGCCGTATTCGGCGGAATGCAATAACAGCACGCTCGGGTTTCGCCCACGGTGGTTCTCTCCGGCTTCGAAATAATGCGTGCGGATCCCGTCGACCGAAATGAACTTGCCCTGGCGCATCAGGCCATCGCTCTGGCTTTCTGCGCAACCGTGCGCGGCAAATCCTTGATCTGCGGATAGACCTCCTTGGCGAACAGCGTCATGGAGTTCACCGTGCGCTTGTGATCGAGGAAGCCGGCCTGTTGCATCATCAGCAGATGATCGAAGCCGCCGACCAGATCGTAATAACGCTTCACCTGCTTGGCGACGGAATCCGGCGTTCCGTACATCAGCACGCCCTGCTCGCGCAGATAGTCCATGCCCTTGGCGCGCACCGCGTCGGTGCGCCCGGTGTAGGCGCCTTGCAGCGCCTTCACGTTGGTATCGACGCCGACATAGCCGGGCGGATTGCGGAACTGCGGGGGCGTTTTTGTCTGCATGTACCAGGTCAGCTCTTTGGCGCCCTTTTCCGCTTCTTCTTCGGAGTCGGCGGTATAGACCAGCGGCATGAAAGCCATGCCCGCGCCGCCGGGCAGCCCGTGATCGGCCATGGTCGAGCGATAGGCGTCGAACATCAGCTTCACCTTGTCATGCGGCTGCAGGAAGGTCGCGAACACATAACCGCGGCTCGCTACCTTCTTGATGTTGTCATAGTCGCTCGAGCCGGTGATCCAGATCATCGGATGCGGCTGCTGGTACGGGCGGGGCCATATATTCACCACGCGCCGGTGCGTGAAGCGACCTTCGAAATTGAACGGCCCGTCGTGACTGGACCAGGCTTTCACGATCAGGTCGACGCCCTCCCAGAGACGTTCCAGAGTCTGGGTCGGGTTGGTGTTGGCGGCGAATACTTCGTAGGGCACGCCGCGCACGATGCCGACGTCCAGGCGTCCGCGTGAAATGTTGTCGATGATCGCCATTTCCTCGGCGATGCGGATGGGATCGCCTCGGTTGGCGATCGGATTGCCCAGGATGCAGATACGGGCCTTTTTGGTCTGCCGCGCCAGGATGGCAGCCATCAGCGGCGCAGCAGCATCCAGACAAGTCGCGGTCTGATGATGCTCGTTGAGCATGATGTTCAAGCCGAGCTCATCGGCGATCACATGCTCGTCGAGATAGCGGTTGTATAGATCCGAGCCGATCTTCGGGTCGTAGAGCTTACTCGGGATCGTTACCCGCATCGATTCAAGCGCGTCCCCTTGGGGAACATGCGGATAGGGCATCTCGGTGAAGTGCCAGGCCTGCATGGTCGTGTTTCCTATTGCTCGGTTGGGCGTTGCCGCTAGCGCAAGAATTCGCGCAGCGCCGCCATGAATGCTTCGGGTTGTTCGAGCTGCGGGAGATGTCCCGCGCCGGGGATAACCTGCAAGGTCGCGCCCGGGATGGCGTCGGCATAAGCTTTGCCATAGGCCGGCGTAACGATGCCGTCATGCTCGCCCCAGATCAACCGGGTCGGCACCTTGATACGATGCAGACGCCGCTTCAGCTTGGGATTATGCATGAAGGGCTCCCAGCAGAAGCGCGCCAGGGATTCCACATTGCGCGCGACGATCGTGAGCTTTTCCTCCGGCATGGAAGGAAAGTCGCGCTTGCCCTTTTCCGGGTCGCGCCACTTCAGCTTCAGCACCTCGGACGGATGCAGGCACCAGAAATCCGCGATGTCGCGGTCATAAGGCCCGCCGGGCTTGATACCGTAGGCATCGACCAGCACCAGCCTGGAAATGAAAGAGTCGTCCTTGGTCGCGATCTCCGCCGCCAGCCAGCCGCCAACCGAGAAGCCGACCACCGGCGCATTCTTCAGCGCAAGTTTCTCCACCAGGTCGAGATAGATGTAGGAGATGTCGTCGATATTGCTGATCCAGTCCGGCCGCTCGGAATTCCCGAAGCCCGGCGGGGACGGGATGAAAACCTCGAAATCCTTGGCCAGTTCGTCGATGAAGGGAGCCTCGGGCTCCAGGCCCTCTTCCCCATAGAGCAGCAGCAGGGGCTGGCCGCGCCCGCGCCGTTCCAGCTCGATGTCCATGCCGCTGACATGGATCAGGGTCTTGCGTTGGTCCGTCGTCAACATGCGGAAAATGGCTCCTGGCTTGGAATTAAAGCGGCGCCGGCTATTGACGCCAGCGGGCCGTGCCTTGTCCACACGCAGGGCGCAAAGAGTGTACGGACCGCGCAAAAACTTGCGCCCAGGTGCAAATTTGCGCGCACTTGCCTATATTGCCAAGACAATGACTGCCGCCCTTAGTCCCAGTTCGCTCGCTGTCTCGGAGTGGATCAAAAGCTGCTCCGATTTGATGAATCGCTGCGAGCATTTTGCCGCCGCGGACATCCTTTCCACGCGCCAGCGTATTCTGGATTTTTCCGCCGGACGCAGCTCCTTTGCCGTCACCAATTCCGGCCGCTTCATCGGCTATGGCGAAGCGCATGCGCGCGTCGGCCGCATCGATTTGCGCTTCCTGAGCTGGAACTGCGAAGCGAAATGCGAGACCGCCACCTTCCGCACCCCTGACCATCACGTTGTGCTGCATATTCCTTTGCGCGGGGAATTCGAAGCGAGCCAGGGCGAAAACTGGATCAAGGTGAAACCGGGCGATGCCCTGGTCGTCAGCGCGGCCGGCGTGCTGCGCCGGCGGTGGGAAGGGCAATGCGACCTGCTGAATTTGCGGATCGGCCGCGAGGTGGTGAACCTCGCGGCCTTCAAATCGGCCAAGGAATTGGGCGACCAGCCGCTCACGCTTATCCATCTCGACCAGTCCCTGGCGCTGGCACGCTTCATCGAGACCATCATTCACGACCTAAGCAGCGATCATTCGACCTTGTCCGACGCCGCCGCGGCCATGCATGCCGAGCGGCTGCTTTCGCTGTTATTGCTGCGCAGCCTGGGCACCCATGACGGCCGCTCGATCGCCGACCGCTCCACACGGGTGGCGCCCTATTACGTTCGGCGCGCCGAGCAATTCGTCTCCGAAAATTACATGAAGCCGATAGACATCGCTGACTTCGCCACCGCAACCGGGGTCAGCGCGCGCACGCTCTATTACGGCTTCAAACAGCATCGCGGCGCCAGCCCGAAAAAATATCTCAAGGGCGTGCGCCTGCTGCAAGCGCGGCGCAGCCTGCTGGAGGCGCAGATTCGCGGCGGGCGCGTGGGTGAAGTCGCGGCGGCCGTGGGCTACGACAACAAGAGCCAGTTCGCGCGCGACTACAAAGAGTATTTCGGCGAGAGCCCCACTGCGACGCTGCGCGGAATCAGATGAAGCGCGTTAGTAAGGGGCCGATTGCCGTCTCGACATTGCTTGCGCAGACGATGCGGATGCTTGCAGGCGTCCTCCTGGCCGGCCTGCTGTTCGCAGCCTCAACACAGGCACAGTCCTGGCCGGAACGAACAGTCCGTTTCATCGTGCCACTCGGCGCCGGAAGCGCGACCGACATTTCAGCAAGGCTGGTTGCGGAGCGGCTGCAACAACACTGGGGCCAACCGGTTGTGATCGAGAACCGGCCGGGCGGCGACGGCTTCCTTGCTATCACCTCTTTTCTTTCCGCCAATGACAGTCACACGCTGCTCTATGCCGGCATGGGCACGTTCACTGCGCATCCATATCTGCACGAAAAGCTTCCCTATGACCGGAATGACATCGTCCCTGTCGCAGGCGTATCGAATATCGTCGTCGCCGTCGCGGTTCCGCAGTGGCTGAAGGTCAACTCGCTCGCGGAGCTGGTCTCGTTGGCGCGCGCACAGCCGGGCAAGCTCAATGCGGCAGCGGTTCCGGGAATAACCGACTTCATACTATCGGCCTTTTTGAAAACGGCCGGCCTGGAGATGGCGCGTGTTCCGTACCGGGATATCAATCAAAGCTTGGGCGACCTCGGCGAGGGCCGCATTCAGGTGGCAATGCTCTCGCTCTCGATGGTGCAGCCGCAGGTGCAGGCCGGCAGGGCCAAGCTGCTGGCCGTCACCAGCCGCAACCGCGTTTCCAGCCTGCCGGAAGTGCCCACCGTCTCCGAGGCTGGCTACCCCGTGCTCGAGCTGGAAGGTCTCGTCGGCTTGTATGGGCCGCGGACCATGCCGGCGGAACTTCGCGAGCGTATCGCGAGCGACATTCGGCGGGTGGTTGATCCCGCGATGGCGGCGAGGCTGGCGGCGACCGGCCAGGTTCTCAACGTTACCACGCCTGCTGAATATGCCGCGGCGATCGAAGATCAGCGTACCAAGGTGGCCGCGGTCGCACAGATCATCGGCATCAAGGCGAATCCTTAGCCATAGCAGGCATCACAGCTTCATCGCCCTGAGACAATTAGCGCAAGCCGGATCTCGCTGCGGCGGCCCCGGGTAATGTTCAATGCTCCCGTGATTTGCTATGAAAATCCGGGATTTCGGCGTTGCCACGCTTCCTGTGGCGCGTGGCCCGTTTTGGAAGGGTGGAGGAAAACAACTCATGAAAAAAAGATCAGCATCACATTTGTTTGGATTGGCCGCGGCGCTGCTGATGGGAGGAACGCTGACCGCATCCGCCCAGGCGCCCGCGCCGAATTACTATGCCGGCAAGACCGTGCAGATGATCATCGGCTTCGGTCCCGGTGGCGGCTATGACTTGTGGGCGCGCACTGTCGCGCGGCATATCGGCAAGCACCTGCCCGGCAACCCGAACGTCATCTCGCAGAATATGCCAGGCGCCGGCAGCTTCACCGCAGCCGCCCATATTTACACCGCCGCGCCGAAGGATGGCACGGTCATGGGCATCATCGCGCGCGACGCGCCGCTTGGCCCGCTTACCGGCCAGGAAGGCGCACGCTTCGATCCGCTGAAGATTTCATGGCTTGGCACGCCCACCACGGAAACCAACGTCTGCATCGCCTACAAGAGTGCCAAGGTGAAAAAGGCGGAAGACCTATTCACGACGGAAATCATCATGGGCGATACCGGACCGGGCACCGGCACCCATGCCTATCCCAAGGCGCTCAATGCGCTGCTCGGGATGAAATTCAAGCTGATCGGCGGCTATCCATCCTCCTCCGACGTGTTCCTTGCCATGGAACGCGGCGAAGTCGACGGCATCTGCGAAAGCCTGGACAGCGTCCACGGCAAGCGGCCGGACTGGGTGGAAAAAAAGACCGTCACCCTGCTGTTCCAGGGCGGCGCGCAGCCAAATCCTGAGATCAAGGAGGTCCCGTTTGTCCTGCAGTTCGCCAAGGACGAAGACACCAAAAAGGCGATCGAGTTTCTCTACGCCGGCCAGGGCATCGGCCGCCCCTTCGTGGCTCCGCCCGACCTGCCGCCCGGCGTACTGAAAATGATGCGGGACGCCTTCAACGCGACCATGAAGGACCCGGAGTTCCTCGCCGAGGTGAAGCAGCGCAAGCTGGATCTGGCTCCGGAAACCGGCGAGAACCTGGAGGCCTTGGTTAAGAAGATTTACGCCACGCCGAAGCCGATCGTCGCCAAGGTCGGCGAGCTGATTAAATAATGGCCTCGCCGGTCGGGCTCTAATCCCGAAATTTAAGGGAAAATCGCGCCCGGGGCCGCTGGCTCCGGGCGCTGCCCTTTGGACGATCCAAATTCCGAGCCCCGCCGCCATAAGGCTGCCACAGGGTTAATGTGGAAGCTGGGGCCAGACGGACCTTATTACCATCACTTTTTTTTGAGGATGCGCCAGAACCGCTGGGCGCGCCAATAGGTTAAGCTGCGCAGTTGAGAGTATCCGAAGTGCTCAGCAGCAGTCGCGGCGAAAAGCGCCGCACATGTGGGGGATACCCCTGACCACCCTATCGGTCACGGTAGCGATACTCGGAATGCCTCCCCGCAGGAGGCATTCCGTGTGGACGAATTATTATTGCCGTAGTCAGGCGTCGTAAAAATCGCCGAACGGCCCAGGAGGACGTCAATGTCGATGCGGCCCAGCAGTGACGCAGCGCTCACGAACGGTGCGCCGGTACCGGAGGTTGGAAAGAACGGCAAGACCGCGTTTGAGTTGCATGAACTTCTGCATGCGCTGCAGGCGATGCGCGCCGGCGATTTTTCCGTTCGCCTCGCAGGCGACCATCTGGGGATCGAGGGCAAGATTGCCGACACTTTCAACGAAATCGTCGCCACTAATGAACGGATGGCGCAACAGCTCGACCGCGTCGGCCAGGTGGTGGGCAAGGAAGGAAAGACCAAACAGCGCGTGAAGCTCGGCACCTCCGGCGGCGCCTGGGCGGAAATGGAAAATTCGGTCAACACCCTGATCGACGACTTGCTCTGGCCGACCCGCGAAGTGACCCGCGCGGTGGCCGCCGTGGCGCAAGGCGACTTGCTGGAGACCGTGCGCATGCACGTGGAAGGCCGCCCGCTCAAGGGCGAGTTCCTGCAGTCCGCGACCATCGTGAACACCATGATCAAGCAGCTCGGCGTGTTCACCTCGGAAGTGACGCGCGTGGCGCGCGAGGTAGGCACCGAGGGCAAGCTCGGCGGTCAGGCGCAGGTGCACGAAGTGACCGGCGTGTGGAAGGACCTCACCGAGTCCGTGAACTCCATGGCCTCGAACCTCACCGCGCAGGTGCGAAACATCGCCGACGTGACCATCGCCGTGGCGAATGGCGACTTGTCGAAAAAGATCACCGTGGACGTGCGCGGCGAAATTCTCCAGCTGAAGGAAGCCATCAATACGATGGTGGACCAGCTCCGCTCCTTCGCTTCGGAAGTGACGCGCGTGGCGCGCGAGGTGGGCACCGACGGCAAGCTCGGCGGCCAGGCCATCGTGCCGGGCGTCGCCGGCACCTGGAAGGACTTGACCGACTCGGTGAACGCCATGTGCGGCAACCTCACCGCGCAGGTGCGCAACATCGCGCAGGTCACCACCGCCGTGGCCCGCGGCGACTTGTCCCGCAAGATCACCGTGGACGTGCGCGGTGAGATTCTCGAACTCAAAGACACCATCAACACCATGGTGGACCAGCTCAACGCCTTCGCCTCGGAAGTGACGCGCGTGGCGCGCGAAGTGGGCACCGAAGGCAAGCTCGGCGGCCAAGCGCAGGTGCCGGGCGTCGCCGGCACCTGGAAGGACCTCACCGACAACGTGAACTTCATGGCGTCCAACCTCACCGCGCAGGTCCGCAACATCGCCGAGGTGGCGACCGCCATCGCCGGCGGCGACCTGTCGAAGAAGATCACCGTGAACGTGTCGGGCGAAATCCTTCAGCTGAAGGAAACCGTCAATACCATGGTGGACCAGCTCAACGCCTTCGCCGGCGAGGTGACGCGCGTGGCGCGCGAGGTCGGCACCGACGGCCGCCTCGGCGGCCAGGCCAACGTGCTCGGCGTCGCCGGCACCTGGAAGGACTTGACCGACTCGGTTAACTCGATGGCGTCGAACCTGACTGCCCAGGTGCGCAACATCGCCGAAGTTTCGACCGCCATGGCCAACGGCGACTTGTCGAAGAAGATCACCGTGGACGTGAAGGGCGAGATCCTTCAGCTGAAAGAGACCATCAACACCACCGTCGACCAGCTCAACGCCTTCGCCTCGGAAGTGACGCGCGTGGCGCGCGAGGTGGGCACCGAAGGCAAGCTCGGCGGTCAGGCGATGGTGCGCGGCGTCGCCGGCACCTGGAAGGACTTGACCGACTCGGTGAACTCTATGGCCTCCAACCTCACCGGCCAGGTCCGCAACATCGCCGAAGTGGCCACCGCGGTGGCGCAGGGCGACTTGTCGAAGAAGATCACAGTGAACGTGTCGGGTGAAATCCTTCAGCTGAAGGAGACCATCAACACCATGGTGGACCAGCTCAACGCCTTCGCCGCCGAAGTGACGCGCGTGGCGCGCGAGGTGGGCACCGACGGCAAGCTCGGCGGTCAGGCCGAAGTGCCCGGCGTGGCCGGCACCTGGAAGGACTTGACCGACTCGGTGAACTCGATGGCCGGCAACCTGACGGCGCAAGTGCGCAACATCGCCGAGGTGCCCACCGCCCTCGCCGGCGGCGACTTGTCGCGCAAGATTACCGTCGACGTGCGCGGCGAGATCCTTCAGCTGAAGGAAACCCTCAACACCATGGTGGACCAGCTCAACCGCTTCGCCGGCGAGGTGACGCGCGTGGCGCGCGAGGTGGGCACCGAAGGCCGCCTCGGCGGTCAGGCCAACGTGCCGGGCGTCGCCGGCACCTGGAAAGACCTGACCGACTCGGTGAATTCGATGGCCGGCAACCTGACGGCGCAAGTGCGTAACATCGCCGAAGTGACCACCGCCGTGGCGCGCGGTGACTTGTCACGCAAGATCACGGTGGACGTGAAGGGCGAAATTCTCGAGCTGAAAAACACCATCAACACCATGGTGGACCAGCTCAACGCCTTCGCCTCGGAAGTGACCCGCGTGGCGCGCGAGGTGGGCACCGAGGGCAAGCTCGGCGGCCAGGCGCAAGTGCCGGAAGTGGCCGGCACCTGGAAGGACCTGACCGACAACGTGAACTTCATGGCAGGCAACCTGACGGCGCAAGTCCGCAATATCGCCGAGGTGGCCACCGCCATCGCCGGCGGCGACTTGTCGAAGAAGATCACCGTGGACGTGCGTGGCGAGATCCTGCTGCTGAAGGAAACGCTCAACACCATGGTGGAGCAGCTTCGCTCCTTCGCCGCCGAAGTGACGCGCGTGGCGCGCGAGGTCGGCACCGAAGGCAGGCTTGGCGGCCAGGCGGTGGTGCCGGGCGTGGGCGGCACCTGGAAAGACTTGACCGACAACGTCAACCTGCTCGCCGCCAACCTCACCACCCAGGTGCGTAACATCGCCGAGGTGACCACCGCGGTGGCGCGCGGCGACTTGTCCCGCAAGATCACCGTGGACGTGAAGGGCGAAATTCTCGAGCTGAAAAACACCATCAACACCATGGTGGACCAGCTCAACGCCTTCGCCTCGGAAGTGACGCGCGTGGCGCGCGAAGTGGGCACCGAAGGCCGCCTCGGCGGCCAGGCGCAGGTGCCGGGCGTTGCCGGCACGTGGAAGGACTTGACCGACAACGTCAACTCGATGGCGTCGAACCTGACGGCGCAGGTCCGCAACATCGCCGAGGTGGCGACCGCCATCGCCGACGGCGACCTCTCGCGCAAGATCACCGTGGACGTGCGCGGCGAGATCCTGCAGCTGAAAGAAACCCTCAACACCATGGTCGACC
>DASSPI010000090.1:0-12007 GCA_035699705.1 Xanthobacteraceae bacterium | reverse complement strand
CAAATACTGGACTTCGCGTCAGTTCCCCCAGCGCTGCTGCCAGATCTGCTCGCCGATGGTGCAGGACACGCGTGGCGCGGAAGCCGCTGCCGGCATCACGCGCGGCTGCGGCGGCCGCGCGGCGATTTCCTGCACCAGCTTGGTGCGGGTCGCTTCCTTGAATTTGGCCCGCTCCTTGATCGGGATCACGAAAGCGCCCGGCCCGCCGATGACGCAATCCTCGTAATAGATATCAAGCGAATCGATATCCATGCCGGAGCCGATCGGATCCTTCAGCATGATCGGCAGCCCGTTGATCACGATGCCTTTGGACAAGACCTCATCGCGCACGATCGCCACCGGCGGGCCGTTGTTGTTGGCGCCGTCGCCGGAAACATCGATCACGCGCCGGATGCCTTTGTAGCCGCTATTCTCGAACTGACTGGCGGCGAATTCCAGCGCGCCGGAAACCGACGTGCGCGAGGCGCGGCGATAGGGCGCGCGGGCGATCTCCGCCACGAAGGCGTCGGCGGTTTCCGGACCGTCGATCAGCCGCCAGGGCACGATCACGCGCCGCTCATTGAAATTGGCCCATTCCAAATAGGTGATGGCGATCTTGCCGTGGCTGCCTTCCTTCAGCGCCCGCAGGAACTCGTTGGAAGTGAGCGCATGGATATAGCCCTCGCGCTGCAGTTCCTGCTCCTCCGGATCCATCGAGAAGGAGATGTCGACGGCGAGGACAAGCTCCACATCGACTTCGGTTGCGCCGGAATTTTGCTGGGCCAGCTTGCCGGAAGGCGCCGGCGCCGCGAGCGCGAGGCTCAGCCCGACTGCGCCGGCGAACAGCGTCCAGATAACGGACAGCCATGAGGATCGAATCATCCGATTCCTCCAGGACACCATGCTGCCATGCATCCGGGCCGTTGGAAACGTGCCGATTGAGCTAATTCACTCCCTGGGGATGTGTTCCGTGCCTTCGATCTCGATGCCGAAGCCGGCGACGCCGATATAGGTCCGGTTGGCCGATACCAGCAGCCGGATGGATGAAATACCGAGGTCCTTCAAAATCTGCGCGCCGAGACCGACCTCTCGCCATTGCTTGGTACGTGCACTCTCGGAGGTATCTTCCTGCGAGGGCACGGCGGTGCTCGGCACCCCGGCGGCGCCGTCCTGCAGATAGACGATGACGCCGCTGCCCTCTTGCTTGATCTTGGCCATGGCCTTGCGCAGCACCTTGGCGCCGCCCAGCACGTCACCGATCATATGGCCGCGGTGCAGCCGCGTGAGCACCGACTTGCCCTCGCCGATGTCGCCCAGAATGAAGGCCATGTGGCGCACCTGATCGAACGGCGTGACATAGGCGAAGGCGCGCAGCTCGCCGATCTCCGACGGCACGGTGAATTCGGCGATACGCTCCACCAGCTTGTCGCGCACCTGCCGATATGAAATCAGGTCGGCGATGGTGACGCTTTTGAACTTGTGCGTCTCGGCGAAAGCGGCGAGCTGCGGCCCGCGCATCACGGTGCCGTCGTCATTCATCAGTTCGGAGAGCACACCGACCGTCGGCAGTCCGGCGAGACGGCAGAGGTCGACGCAGGCTTCGGTATGGCCGGAGCGCATCAGCACCCCGCCCTCCTTGGCGACCAGCGGAAAGACATGACCCGGGCGCACGAAATCCGCCGCCCCGCTATTGCCGTTGGCCAGCCCGCGCACGGTGTTGGTGCGTTCCTCGGCCGAGATGCCGGTGGTCAGCCCATGCCGGTAGTCGACCGATACCGTGAAGGCGGTGCCGAGCGGAGCGTCATTCGCCGCCACCATGGGATCCAGATGCAGACGGCGGGCATCGTCGACCGCCACCGGGGCGCAGACAATGCCGGAGGTGTGGCGGATGATGAAGGCCATCTTCTCCGGCGTGCAGAGCGAGGCGGCGACAAAAAGATCGCCTTCGTTCTCGCGATCGTCGTCGTCGGCGACGACGATCAGCTCGCCGCGCTTGAACGCCGCGATGGCTTCTTCGACGCGCTGGTGACTTTCTCGCAACGATGTCTTTCCTTGTTCTTGTCCCGCGAGAGACTTAGCTTTTGAACGGCCAAGCCGGGTTTTCGCCCACTTGGCCGCGCTGGCGCAGATAGTGATCGGCGAGCACGCAAGCCATCATCGCTTCGCCCACCGGTACCGCGCGGATGCCGACGCACGGGTCGTGCCGGCCCTTGGTCGAGATCTCGGTCTCGCGGCCGAAACGGTCGATGGTGCGGCGCGGATTGAGAATAGACGAGGTCGGTTTCACCGCAAAACGCGCCACCACCGGCTGACCGGTGGAAATGCCGCCCAAAATACCGCCGGCCTGATTGGTCAGAAACTTCGGCCTGCCGTCGTTCCCCATCCGGATCTCATCGGCATTCTCCTCGCCCGAGAGCAGCGCCGCGCCCATGCCCGCGCCGATCTCCACGCCCTTCACCGCATTGATCCCCATCAAGGCGGAGGCGAGCTCGGCATCGAGCTTGCCGTAAACCGGCGCGCCGAGACCGGGCGGCACGCCTTCCGCAATCACCTCGATCACCGCGCCGATGGACGAGCCCGACTTGCGGATGCCGTCAAGATAAGGGCCGAGCCGGGAGGCAAGCTGCGCGTCAGGACAGAAGAAGTCATTGCGGCCGACCTCGTCCCAGTCCCAGCGCCCTCGGTCGATCTTGTGCGGACCCATTTGCACCAGTGCCGCGCGCACGCGCATGCCGGGCACGATCTTGCGGGCGATCGCACCGGCGGCGACGCGCGAGGCGGTTTCGCGCGCGGACGAGCGCCCGCCGCCGCGATAATCGCGCAGGCCGTATTTGGCGTCGTAGGTGTAATCGGCGTGACCGGGGCGGTATTTGTCCTTGATGTCGGAATAGTCCTTCGAGCGCTGGTCGACATTCTCGATCAAGAGCGCGATCGGCGTGCCGGTGGTGACCTGGCCGCCGGTGGCGGCGTCTTCGAACACGCCGGAGAGGATTTTCACCGCGTCCGGTTCCTGCCGCTGCGTGGTGTAGCGCGACTGGCCGGGGCGCCGCCGGTCGAGATCAAGCTGGATGTCGGCAGCGGAGAGCTTGATGCCGGGAGGGCAGCCGTCGACCACGCAGCCGATCGCCGCCCCATGGCTTTCGCCAAAGGTCGTGACCCGGAACATGTGGCCGAAGGTATTGAAGGACATAGCATTCCACCTTTGGGCAGAGTGGTAGCCCGCAGCCACCGCGGGGTCAAATGGGCGAGTGCCCCGCTTTGGATTTGAAGTTCCTGACTGAGCTTGCCGCAGGGCGGTGTAGGAACTTCAAACCGGCGGCACTAGCCGGAGCCGTGGCGCGTCATGCCGTTGTGATCAAAGACATAGACCACCGCATGCTCGATGCGGCCGCTCGAGGCGGTGGTCTGCGGCTCGAGCCCAAGGTGCACCAGCAGCGCGCGGGCGGTGCACAGATGCGCAGAGACCACCGTGTCGCGCGTGATCTCCGCGTGCCAATCGCGGATGCGCGGCAAAAGCTGTTCGTAGCTTTCGCCGCCCGGCGGCGCGAAACGCCAAGGGTCCTGCTGGCGGAGAGCCAGCGCCGCAGCTTGCTGCCCCTGCAGCGCAGCGAAATCGAGCCCGTCCCACTCGCCGAACGACATTTCGATCAGTCGCGGATCGATGCGGTAGCCGGCGGGATCGAGCCCGAGCGCAGTGCGGATCAATTCCATGGTGACGCGCGCGCGCGACAGCGGGCTCGAGACGTAATCGAGATCGGCCGGATCCTGCTCGCGCAAGGTCAAAAGCTTGCGCAGGGTTCTTCCGCAACGTTGCGCCTGCGCCTCGCCGGCAGCGTTCAGGGGCGTGTCGGCCTGCCCTTGCAGCCGATGCCCGGCATTCCAGTCGGTCTCGCCGTGGCGAATGTAATAGAGGACCGGCCGTTTCATCGCGCACGCCAATCCGTCACCCTGAGGCGCAAGCGGAGCGAAGCCTGGAAGGGCGGCGGCATCGACCTCGGGTTTACCCGAGATCGACACTTAAAAAAAGGCAAGTCGGCCAGAGCCGACTTGGGTGGCCGCGCATCCTTCGAGGGCCGCTGCGCGGCCACCTCAGGATGACGGATCATTTCCCTCCTTGACGACGGAAATATCCGGCGCGTCGGGATGTTTCATGCCGACGATGTGGTAACCGGAGTCGACATGATGAATCTCGCCGGTCACGCCACGCGACATGTCGGAGAGAAAATAGGCCGCCGCCTCGCCCACCTGTTCGATCGTCACGGTACGGCGCAGCGGTGAATTCAATTCGTTCCACCGCAGGATATATCGGAAGTCGCCGATGCCGGATGCCGCCAGCGTCTTGATCGGGCCGGCGGAGATGGCGTTGACGCGGATATTCTTGCCGCCGAGATCGGCGGCCAGATAGCGCACCGAGGCTTCCAACCCGGCCTTGGCGACGCCCATCACGTTGTAATGCGGCATCCATTTCTCGGCGCCGAAATAGGTCAGGGTCAGCAGCGCGCCACCGTTGGTCATCAGCTTCTCGGCGCGCTGCGCCACCGCGGTGAAGGAATAGCAGCTGATCAGCATCGTTTTGGTGAAATTGTCCGCCGTGGTGTCGACATAGCGGCCGTCGAGCTCGCCCTTGTCGGAAAAGGCGATGGCATGCACGACAAAATCGAGCGAGCCCCAGGCCTGTTTCACGGCATCGAAGGCGGCGTCGATGGTGGCGGGATCGGTGACGTCGCAATGGCCGGCGACGATGCCGCCGACCTCCTGCGCCAGCGGTTCGACGCGCTTGCGCAAGGCGTCGCCCTGGTAGGTGAAGGCAAGCTCCGCCCCGTGATTGTGGCAGGCCTTCGCGATGCCCCAGGCGATCGAGCGATTATTGGCGAGACCCATGACAAGGCCGCGCTTGCCGCGCATGAGACCCGAAGTCTCCGGCATAATGACCTCTATTTCGCCGGTGACCGGCTGTTGTCTTCCCGTATGACACAGGGGTTTCCATGCATCAAGCAAGGCGAGCCGTTATCGAGCAATGGTGTTAACCTCCGGGGAATAGCGGGCCTTCCAAGGGGTTTAACCTTCAGACGGCACGGGCGAAAATCCCCTGCTTCAGGGCCGCCCGGCTGTACGGTCCAGTGGTATCGTGGATTTGACACGGGCTCCGGCTTGCAAGGGGGACGCGTGATCGGCTTCAAGGAGGGTGTCCAGTTGGCGATCCCGGCGCTGCGGCGCTACGCGCGGGCGCTGACGCACGATGCCGACGTGGCGGACGATCTGGTGCAGGACACGCTGGTGCGGGCGCTGCGCTCGCAACATCTGTTCAACGGAGGAGAGCTTCGCAGCTGGCTCTACACCATCCTGACCAACCTCAATCGTAACCGCCTGCGCAGCCTGGCGCGGCGGCCGACGATCACCGCGATCGGCGACAATGACGCGCCTGATGCCTCCGGCCCGGAAGCCGGCGGGCGCGACATCGAGCGCGCGCTGGCGACGCTGGTGGAGGACCAGCGCACCGCGCTGCTGCTGGTCGTGCTGGAAGGGCTCAGCTACCGCGAGGTCGCCGAGGTGCAGGGCGTGCCGATCGGAACAGTAATGTCGCGCGTGGCGCGCGCCCGTTTGCAGATCAGGGCCTATCTTGAAAACGATCGGCCGATGCTGCGGCGGGTGAAATGACTTAGGCAGATGATGAAAGACAACGACCTACCGGTGACGGACGACGAATTGCACGCCTATGTAGACGGCGAGCTTCCGGCCGACCGCCGCGCGGCGGTGGAGGCCTGGCTGGCCACGCATGCGGACGACGCCGCGCGCGTCGCCGCCTGGCGGCTGCAAGCCGACGCCATCCGCGCGCGCTATGCTGATGTCGCCGAGCAGCCGATCCCGCGCAAGCTGCAGCTCGACCGCATGAGCTATGCCTCGCGCCTGTGGAAACTTGCGGCGGCTGCGGCAGTGGTCGCGGCATTTTTCCTCGGCGGCTTCGCCGGCTGGATGGCGCGCGACACCGCCGGCGACGCGCCGGACGCCTTCGAGCGGCTTACCGCGCAGGCGCTCAATGCCCACAAAATCTATTCGGTCGAGGTGCGCCATCCGGTGGAAGTGGCCGCCGCCGATGCCGAACATTTGCAGCAATGGCTCTCCAAGCGGGTCGGCTATCCGCTGCGGGCGCCGAATCTCGAGGCGCAAGGCTTGCAGCTGGTCGGCGGCCGGCTGCTGCCGACGCCCACCGGCGCAGCCGCGGCTTTCTTCATGTACGAGAACGCCTCGGGCGAGCGTTTCACGCTCTATTGCGCGCGCACGAAAACGGCCAACACGGGGATGCATTACAACGCCGCAGACAAGGCGGGGGCGATTTACTGGGTGGACAGCAACGTCGCCTATGTCGTCAGCGGCGCCAGCGAGCGCAAGCAGCTTTGGAAGGTGGCGCGGGCGGCTTATGAGCAGATCGAGCCGCGCGTCTCGCAGGACGAGCGCCGGTCATAAAATCGCTTTTCAAAAGCCTGAACGGCGTCATGCATCGGCACGGTGATTCCGTTTTGACGCAATTACGGCATCGCTTCGCCGTGGTTGTTCGGATCAACGCAAGTCCGTTGGTCTTATGGCACCGCTCTTGTTGGTTTGCTGATTAACAGAAGTTAATCAGCTGTTCCAGGAACGCCAGCGCAGCCTGCTCGTTCGTCTCTGGTGGGGCCAATGAACAAGCCACCTTGTAGGGAAGGACACGTCTGGGCGAACACTCACCCAGGAACTGCAGGAGCAGCATGTAATGTTGAAGCAAGTCAGTCTCGCAGCTTTGGCTGCGACGTTCATCACCGGAAGCGCCGCGGTGGCTTACGCGGAATCCAACATTTCCGGCGTCGACGGAGGCGCGACCTCAAGCGCAACGTTGCAAAACGATCGGGCGTCGAGCTACGGCGGTGCCATCTGGGCGGCGCCATCGGCCAGCATGAACGCCTATGGTTATGCCAGTGAAAGAAGGCTTGATCGGTCGCAGCAGCGCGGCCGAAACAATGCCAGAATGAACTACAACAACTAAAGAAGCCAAGCGGCTGGGCGGCCTTCACACGGTCGCCCAGCTGTTTTCGTTCGCGCGCTTACTCGATGTCCTTGCGCGGATTATACGGCTTGCCGTCGCGCCACTGGCGCATCAGCTGCTCGAATTCCGAATCGTGGCGGTCGGGCAGAACAATCTCCACGGTGACCAGCAGATCGCCGGTTTCCTGCTTGGCCGCGATGCCCTTGCCCTTCAGCCGGAAAGTGCGGCCGCTGTTGGTGCGCGGCGGGATGGTCAGCTCCACAGCGCCGTCAAGCGTGGGCACGCGCACTTTCCCGCCGAGCTCAGCCTCGTAGACGGTGATCGGCAGCTCAAGCCGCAGATCAGTCCCGTCGAGCTTGAACAGCGGATGCGGCGCGATCGAGACACGGATCAACAGGTCGCCGCTTGTGCCGTCCGGCGCCGGCATGCCTTGCCCTTTCAGCCGGATGGTCTGGCCGTCGGTCAGGCCAGCCGGAATCTTGACGTCGAGCTCTTTGCCATTCGACAGCCGCAATCGCTTGGTGCCGCCTTTGACCGCTTCCGGCAGCGTGATGGTGAGGTCCGCGCTGATATCGGCGCCGCGCGGGGGCGGGCCGAAATCTTCCGGCTCGAACTCCATGCCGGCGGCGCCCCTTCCGCGCCGGCCGCCGCCCATGCTGCCGAAGACGTCCTTGAGAATATCCTCGAACCCGCCACCGCCGCGCGCGCCGCGGCCGGCGCGGCGCTGAAAGCCGTCGGTGCTCCAGGTGAAGTTCTCAAACCCCTCGCGGCCGAAGCCGCCGGGCTGGGCGCCCGCGCCGGCGAAACCCTGGAAGCGCGGCTTGCCCTCGGCGTCGATCTCGCCGCGGTCGAAAGCCTTGCGCTTGTCCTCGTCACCGAGGATCTCGTAGGCGGCATTCAGCTCCGCGAATCTGCTCGCGGCTTTGGGGTCTTGCCTGTTGGCGTCGGGATGCAGCTTTTTCGCCTGCTTGCGAAAGGCGCTTTTGATGGCAGCCGCATTGGCTCCCTTGGCCACCCCCAAGACCTCATAGGGGTCGCGCATTCGTCAGAACTCCAGTCAATTCCGCCGGCAGGGACAATCCCAGCCTGTTGAGGGCCAATGTGGGGCGAAAGGCAGCTGGTTGCAACGATGGAGAAAAGCTTAGGAGCTCTTCCAGGGCTTCAGGCTGCGCACTTCCCAATTGCCCTTGTGGACGCGGCAAGCCTCGCCGCGCATCCAGTCTTCACCGCTGCCGGCGCGCACATAGCTCGCAAGAAAGTCCTGGCAGGTGAAGCCGTCGAGGTTATAGGCCGAGGCAATCGGGGTGACGGTGCCGCGGGCGCCGGTCTCCGGGTTTTCCCAAGGCTGGCTCACGCCATCGCCGCCGCGGCGGAGCACTTCGGACGCCGCCGCCCGCGCATAGGCGAGGTCGCGATCGCTTGCCTGCGGCTTGGCTGGCGCGGCGGCCGGCTTGGCCGCAATCGATCCGGTTGTTTCGGCGCTCGCCTGTTTGCTTTTCTCGAACAGCGAATCGAGCTGATAGGAGAAGCTGCAGCCGCCGGCCGTCAGGGCGAGCGTCACAGCCGCCACATGCAGGCCCGCGCGGGGGAGCACGCGGCATAGGCTCCGCGATCCGGTTCCACTATAAAGAGGCCGGCTGGATACGAGATTTGGCACTAAAGCCACACGAGTACCCCTCACAATGACCGACGCAGATCCAATTCAACACCCCGGCTGGTTAACAGAAGGTGAGTTCGGCGATTCCGACGAACCGTTGCGCCTTTTCGCAGCTTGGCTTGATGAAGCGACGCGCTCGGAACCGTCCGATCCCAACGCCATGGCCCTCGCCACCGTCGACTCCGGCGGCGTGCCGAATCTTCGCATGGTCTTGTTGAAGGGCCTCGATGCGCGAGGCTTCGTTTTCTACACCAATAGGAACAGCCAAAAGGGACAGGAGTTGGGCGGTCACCCGCAGGCGGCGCTCAGCTTCCATTGGAAATCTTTGCGCCGGCAGGTGCGCGTGCGGGGTCCGGTGACGCAGGTCAGCGACGCGGAGGCGGACGCATATTTCGCCACCCGGCCGCGCATGGCGCAGATCGGCGCCTGGGCCAGCCAGCAATCGGCGCCGCTGGAAAGCCGCTTCGCGCTGGAAAAGGCCGTGGCGCTCTATACCGCAAAGCATCCGGCCGGGGCGGTGCCGCGGCCGCCTTACTGGGTAGGATATTGCGTCGTCCCGATGCTGATCGAATTCTGGCGCGAGATGCCGTTCCGGCTGCATGAGCGCGTGGAATTTCGCCGGGCCGGGCCCGATGCAGCATGGAGCAAGACGCGGCTCTATCCCTGAGATAGCATCGCAGCATGGCAAACCCGACCCAACAACCGCGCCGTACGCTGCTGCTCACCGGAGCAAGCCGCGGCATCGGCCATGCGACGGTGAAGCGCTTCTCCGCCGCCGGCTGGCGGGTGATCACCTGCTCGCGCCATCCCTTTCCGGAGAATTGCCCGTGGGAGGCCGGACCGGAGGATCACATCCAGGTCGACCTGGCGGACGCCACAAGCACGGACGAGGCGATCGCGGAGATCAAGCGCCGGCTGCCGAACCGCCAGCTCGACGCGCTGGTCAACAACGCGGCCATTTCCCCCAAGGCGGAAGGCGGCAAGCGGCTCAGCTCCATCGCCACCACACGCGACGACTGGCACCGCATCTTTCAGGTGAATTTTTTCGCCCCGATCATGCTGGCGCGCGGCCTCTTGGATGAGCTGCAGGCGGCCAAGGGCTCCGTGGTGAACGTGACGTCGATCGCGGGCTCGCGCGTGCATCCTTTCGCCGGGGCGGCTTATGCCACCTCAAAGGCGGCGCTGGCGTCGCTCACGCGCGAAATGGCGGCGGATTTCGGCCCGCTGGGTGTGCGCGTGAACGCCATCGCGCCGGGTGAGATCGATACCTCGATCCTGTCGCCGGGAACGGAAAAGATTGTCGAGCAGCAGATCCCCCTGCACCGGCTCGGCACCCCGGACGAAGTGGCGAAGATCATCTACGTGCTATGCACCGACACCGCGTCCTACGTGAACGGCGCGGAGATCCATATCAACGGCGGCCAGCACGTTTAGCCTCGGCGGCTAGAGCCAGCGCCGGTATTTGAAATAGAGATACGGCAGCGCGCCGGCGATCAGCATCAACAAGAGCGCGAATGGGTAGCCGAACTGCCAGCTCAGCTCCGGCATATGCGCGTAGTTCATGCCGTAGATCGAGGCGATCAGCGTCGGCGGCATCATCACCACGGCCATCACCGAGAACAACTTGATGATGTTGTTCTGCTCCAGGCTGACCACGCCGAGCAGCGCGTCGAGCAGGAAGGTGATCTTGTTGGTGAGATAGCTGGAATGATCGGACAGCGAATGGATGTCGCGCTGCATGGACTGCAATTGCGCGCGAACATCCTTGGCCCAGCGCATCCCTTCGGCTTCATTGGCGAGGAACAGCAGCAGCCGCCCGACGGAAACCAGGCTCTCGCGCACCTTGGAGGTGAGGTCTCCGGTGCGGCCGATGGTCCTCAGCACGTTGTTGTAGGCATCGCGGGTGTGCTTACGCGTGGCGCGCGGCGGCTCGAAAATGTCATGTGACAGGCGGTCCACATCGAGGCCGATGCGCTCGAGAATATCGGCAGCGCGGTCGATCACGGCATCCAGCAGATCCATGAAGACCATGGGGCCGGTGACATGCACCGGGCATAGACGGGCGAACTTGTTGCTGATCAGCGAGAAGGGCTTGGGATCGTCATAGCGCACGGTGACCAGGCGGCTGCCGGCCAGGATGAAGGTGACCGGGGTGGTGCGCGGCGTGTCGGTGTCGGACTGGCACATCAGCGTCGCTGTCATATAGCGCGCGCCATTCTCGACATAGAGGCGGCTGGAGACCTCGATCTCCTGCATTTCCTCGCGGGTCGGTACTGCTATCCCGAGGAAACGCTCAACCAGCTTGTCCTCGCCCTGGGCGGGGCTGACCAGATCGATCCACACCGCCGCATCGGGCAAAGCCGCGTCGCCCTGGACGGCCTCGCGTTCCAGACAGCCTCCGTGCGGCACATAAACTGAGAGCATGGCGTCCCCGTACGCGCAGCCATCGCCGAACGGCCGCCTTGCCGTTCAACGCTACCGGTCAGTCATGGCTCCGGCCATACGATTCCCGCAAGGCCTTAAAAGCCGTACAGCTAATCCAGCTGGGGGAAAGAGCGCCCTGGACCGAGGGCGATAAAATGCCGGCTGGGGAAACCGGCAAAGGCGCGCGGTCGCTCAGACTTCGAGCACCGAGCGCGTGCGGTGTTCAGAACGGCGATGGTCTTCCTCTTGCGTCGAGGCATGATGCGGGTTTTTCGCCGTGCCGGCATACGGCAGCGCTGCGGCTACGGCGGAAATTCCGATGCTTCCATACTGGCGATCGAGGTCGGCTTGGTTGCCGCTCGCGTCGGCGGTCTTGGTCCGGTCCGTCTCTGATTTTTCCTTGGCCATTGTCCTACCCTTCCGTTCCATGTCCGAACCCTGTCGCAGGAACCGGGCGGAAATGGGCGCCAAATGGCGCCTTTAAGTGACATTTGGGTCGTATTAGCTGACCCGATTTTCTCCAATGATTTTAAATATTAAGGAGGTGAACGATGTCTTAACGATTGGCGTGGCATGTTGGCGGCAGCTTCGTCGCAGCGCCGGAAAATCAGGCGATAGGGCGCGACCGGCCAAATCCCAATACGGGGTGCGGCTTTCCAGCAACAGATGCGGAAGACTATTGGAAATTGGGCCTTTAAGACCTAGTAGCTCCGCAGATTCTACGGTTAATAGATGAGTCGAGAGAAAAACCTTCCACAACGATTACTGCAATGAGGGGCTGGGGGATTATGGCGGCACGGGGGCTCGCGGTCCTATTTATTGGCCTGATGCTTGGCGGCTGCATGCAGTCGACCCTGGCGCCCGTCGCCGAGACGGAATTGAAGCCGCGCGACAAGAAACTCCTGGCCAACGCGCCCTATGCCCAGGCC
>DASSPI010000089.1:0-66820 GCA_035699705.1 Xanthobacteraceae bacterium | reverse complement strand
ACGGGGTGACCTTGACGTCCGGCAGCAGGCCTTTTTCCAGGCCGTCGAAATAGGCAAAGGCGGCGCGGCTCAGATCGAATTTGCGGCCCGGCCGCAAAGGCCCGACGTCGTTGAACTTGAGGATCAGCTTCTTGCCTTCGTATTCGGCAACGGCATAAGCCGGCTGATACTTTACTCCAAAACGGATCCCGCCGAATTTGTCGCGGATCTCCAATTGAGCAGCGGCAGTGAATGCGTCCGGATCGAATGGCTCTCCGGAAGCGGTCTGCTGCGGCTCATGATAAAATGAGGCGATGCCCACGATCGTCTCGGCAAAGGACAGCGCTCCGAAGGCTTCATTGGGATCGACCAGATCGAAGAGTTCGGCGCTGGTCCAGCAGACGAGCCGTGAGTTCACAGCGACGGCTGCCGATTCCGATTGCGGCCAATCCAGTTGCGCCGCCCCCGCATTTGCCTCGACCACCGCCGCGCTCTGTTCGCGCGCCGGTGCTTGTTCCACTGCTTGCGTGGCGGCGGCGGACTCAGCGGCGGCAACATCGCCGGCCGCCCGCGCGTCGGTTATGAAAAGAATTGAGACTGCGAGCGCCGCGAGGCGCAATACGAGCGCAGTTTTCTCCTGCCTCATTGTAGCCCCCCAATTATTGAGGACTACATTCGGCGTAGCCCCCCAGCTTTTGGGGACTACATTCCGCCAATAACTTTGAAGCCGGCTAAATGCGTCGCGACGATTTGAACATAAGGCGAATAAAGAGCTTACACCGATGCCGGCGCTGAATTTCAGCTCGCGCGGGCGCTGTTACAGTTTTTGTAACCACGCTTGACAACCTTTCGCTTGCCATAAGCGCCACAGCATATCGGCAAGCCTGCCGCGGATCGCGCAAGCGGTCCGGCATTTACGTGAGCGGAAGCACCGGCCCTGCTGCTGTTGTTGCTCACGGCTGTCGCCCGTGTTGTCATCCACCTTGATTTTGCTGCCGACCCGCTGGACTGTCCCCGTTGGGATCAGCGTGAGGGCAACGCGAGGCTTTGTTGCTTAATTCTTTGTTCCGGTGGCGCGTTATCATTACCGTTCTCTGTGCGGCTTTTCTCGGCATTGCCGCCAAGGCGGAGGACCGCGCCGCCTGCATTTCCGCGAGCCTTGGAACCTTTGAAACCGGCGGCGTGCTCGACGGCCGCACATTCAAACTGCGGGACGGGCGGGAAGTCTTGCTGGCCGGTGTCGAGATGCCCGCAGGCCGCGCGTCGGCGAAAGCCACGCTTGAGAGGCTGCTCGCGGGCGGGACGGTCATGCTGAAACAGACGGAATCCGCAGGCGACCGCTATGGGCGGCTGCTGGTCCAGGCCTTCGTGTCGCGGGACGGGGTGGAACGCTGGATCCAGGAGGACTTATTGGCCGCCGGCGATGCGCAGGTCGGCAGCCGGCCCGGCGACGCGGCCTGCGCCAAAGCGCTGCGGGCGGCGGAGGCGCCGGCCCGCCGCGACAGGCGCGGGCTTTGGGCGGATTCCGCTTACGCTACAAAGGCTTCCGACGATCTGGCCGGACTGTTGGCGCGCCGCGGCCAGTTCACCGTGGCGGAGGGTAAAATTTTGTCTGTGCGCGAGAGCGGTGGCACAATATACATGAATTTCGGGCGGGTTTGGTCGCGTAACCTCACTGTCACGATTTTAAGGCGCAATAGGCCCGCTTTCGAAAACGCCGGCTTGGACCCGAAAAAGCTCGAAGGCGCCCGCATCCGGGTGCGCGGCTGGGTCGAGGAGCGCGGCGGGCCGCGGATAGAAGCCGCCCGGCCCGAGCAGATCGAGATCGCGGCTCAGGACTGAGCCTTTTGGGGTGGGTGCTCGTGGTGACATCGCATCGGGGGATCTGGGCGAAAAAGCATCTCGCGCTGGCGGGCATGCTCGTCGCCGTTGCGGTCGCCGGCTGTTCCACCACCGTCAACCTGTCGCCGCAGTTGTTCCCCGGCGAGACTCCCAAGCAGGTGGAGATGTCGCCCGCCACCCTGCGCGAGCATCAGCGCATCCTCGCGGCCTATGGCGGCGCCTATAACGATCCAAAGCTGGAAGCCAGCATCAGCAAGACCGTCGACAAGCTGGTCGCCGCGTCCGACCGGCCCGATGTCAAATACCGCGTCACCATCCTCAATTCCCCGGCGATCAACGCCTTCGCATTGCCGAGCGGCCAGCTTTACGTGACACGCGGCCTGATCGCGCTCGCCAACGACAGCGCCGAGCTCGCTTCCGTGCTCTCGCACGAGATCGCGCATGTGATCGCCAGCCATGCGGCGATCCGCGAAGACCAGGCGCGGCGGGTGGCGCTGGTCGAAGGCGTGGTGAACCAGGTGCTGAGCGATCCCGAGACCGGCGCGCTGGCGCTGGCGAAATCCAAGATCGCGCTGGCGAGCTTCTCGCGTTCGCAGGAATTCGAGGCCGATGGCATCGGCGTGGAGATTTCCGCCCGCGCCGGCTTCGATCCTTACGGCGCCGAGCGCTTCCTCAACTCGATGGGCCGTCATGCCGAGCTGAAGCCGGTGACGAATTCCGGCGCCGATTCGCGCCCGCTGGATTTCCTCTCCTCGCATCCGAGCACGCCCGACCGGGTGAAGAACGCCGTGGCGCATGCGCGGCAGCATAGCGCTCCCGGCACCGGCGAACGCGACCGTGCGGATCATCTTGCCAGCGTCGACGGATTGGTTTTCGGCGAGGATCCCAGCGAAGGTTTCGTGCGCGGCCGGCGCTATCTGCATCCCAAGCTCGGCTTCACCTTCACGGCGCCGGACGGTTTCGTGCTGGAGAATACCGCGCAGGCGGTGCTGGGCAACAGGGAAGGCGGCAGCCAGGCGATGCGGCTCGACGTCGTGCGCGTGCCGGCGGAACAGACGCTCACGGACTACCTGAAATCCGGCTGGATCGGCACGATCGACGACAAGTCGGTCGAGCCGACCACGATCAACGGCTTTCCCGCCGCGACGGCGACCGCCAAAGGCGATCAGTGGACGTTCCGGATGTACGCGGTCCGTTTCGGCAGCGAAGTTTACCGCTTCATCTTCGCGACCAAGCAGAAGACCGCCGAGAGCGAGCGCGGCTTCCGCGAATCGATCAACAGCTTCCGCCGCATGACTCTCGCGGAAATCGAGGGCGCGCGGCCGCTACGCATCAAAGTGGTGACGGTGACCCCGAGCGATACGCCGGAGCGCCTCGCCGCCCGGATGGCGATTACCGACCGGCCGTTGCAGCGATTCCTTGTACTCAACGGATTGGCGCCCGGACAGGCGCCCAAGCCCGGCGAGCAGGTCAAGATCGTGGTAGAATAATAGTGGAGACGACGTAAAACGGAACCAGCTCAACCGTTTGACGTTGCTTCCACGGCCCGGCGTCACGTACCGGCCATCGTCGCTGTCTTCGTGTTGGGGTGGGGTCGTGGCTACCGGACCTATGCGCCAGAAGCCTGCCGTTCGACCGGCCGTTGCGCTCGCGCTGCTCGCAGCGCGGCACCCGCTGTTCCGGCTTTTGCCGGTTTCAGCTCTGCTGCTGGCGACGGTGATCGCCGCCCCCGCCGCCTTCGATGAGGATTGGGATACCTGCCGGCGCGGCTCCGGTGACGCCGCCATTGCGGGCTGCACCAACGCCATCAACGCGCGCAGGCTGCCTCCCCTCGATTTGGCCGCTGCTTATGCCAACCGCGGCGCCCTGCGCCGGAAAAAGGCCGACCCGATCGGCGCCTTCGAGGATCTCAACCAGGCCATCAAGCTCGACCCGCAAAATGTCCACGCCTTTTACCAGCGCGCCAATGCTTACTACGACAAGCGCGATTATAACCGCGCGCTCGACGATCTCGCCCGGGCCATTGAACTCGATCCGAACTTCGGGCCGGCTTATTTCGATCGCGGAGTGATCAATTACGACCGGCGGGATCATGACCGCGCGCTGGTCGACTTGAGCCGCGCGATCGAGCTCGATCCCGCCAACGCGCTGGCCTTTTACAACCGCGGCATCGTGCTGAAGGAGAAAGGCGAACTGGAGCGCGCCATTGCCGACTTCAGCGAGGCTATCCGCATCGACTCGAAAAGTGCGGTGATGTTCTACAACCGCGGCCTCGCGCACAATGACCGCAACGAGTACGACGCGGCGATCCAGGACTTCAGCCGCGCATTGGAGCTCGATCCGGGCTTTTCCCTGGTATTCGAAAGCCGCGGCAGCGCCTACCGCAGCAAGAAGGACTTCGATCGCGCCATCGCCGACTTCGATCGCGCCATCAAAATCAACCCGCGCTCGGCATCGGCCTTCCACGACCGCGGCGAGGCGCATGCCGGCAAAGGCCGTTTCGAACGCGCCATGCAGGACTTCGACCAGGCGATCAAGATCAAAGCCAATTACGCGCCCGCCTTCAACGGCCGGGGCACGGTCCTGCTCAGAAGGGGCGAGATCGACCGGGCGATCGAGGATTTCGACCGCGCGATCCGCTTCGATTCCAGGTTCGGTGCCGCCTTCAATAACCGCGGGCTGGCCTATCGGCAAAAAGGCGACAACGACAAGGCGCTGGACAATTTCGATGAAGCGACGCGTCACGATCCCAGGAACGTTGCCGCCTATTTCAATCGCGCCTTGATCCTGCGCCAGAAAGGCGACGACGACCGCGCTTTGCGCGATCTCACCCAGGTCCTCAAGCTTGATCCGAAAAATGCACCCGCGCTGTTCCAGCGCGGGACGATCCATCTGGCCAGGGGCGAGGCCGACAAAGCGATCGAGGACATCGATGCCGTCATCCAGCTCGACCCAAAAAACCTTCTCGCGGTCCATCAGCGCGCCAAGGCGCGCTATGGCAAGGGCGATTATGACCGCGCGCTCGCCGATTTCGATCGGGTGATCAAAACCAATCCGCGCGAGGCTGCGATCTATCGCGACCGCGGCCTGGTCCATCGTGACAAGGGTGCGCTGGACCGCGCGCTGGCGGATTTCAGCCAGGCCATCAAGCTCAATCCGCAATTCGCCATGGCCTATGTTGACCGTGCCGGCATCTACACCCGCAAGCGCGACTGGCAGCGGGCTGCCGCCGACTTTGATGTCGCCATCGCGACCGATCCGGGTTATGCGCCGGCCTATTTCGAGCGCGGCAATGCCCATGCCGCCATGGGCAGGCTCGAACAGGCGGTGCTTGATTTCGACGAGGCGCTGCGGATCAACCCGCAGCATGCGGCCGCCTACAATGGCCGCGGCATGGCCTACCGCGACCTCGGCGACAGCGGGCGCGCGCTGGCGGACTTAAGCCAGGCAATCAAGACAGACCCGAATCACGCCGCCGCCCTGTTCAACCGCGGCATGATGCTGGCTGCCAAGGGCGACAACGACGAGGCCATTGCCGACCTGAGCCGGGCGATCCGCCTGCACCCGGCGAATGCGCAGGCTGTCTATAACCGCGGGCTGATCTACCGCGGCAAGGGCGACATCGTCCGGGCGATAGCGGACTTCGACGAAACCATCCGGCTTGATGCGCGCAACGCGCTCGCCTTCTATCAGCGCGGCGACCTGCGGCACGGCCAGCATGATTATGACGCCGCCATTGCCGACTTCGACGCCGCAATCAGGCTCGGCGCCAATGAGGCAATGACGCTGCGCGAACGCGGCCGCACCTATAGCGACAAGGGCGACCACGAGCGCGCGATCGCCGACTTCGACCGGGTGATCAAGCTCGATCCAGGCTCCGCGCCGGCCTATCAGGATCGCGGGCGCGCCCATGCCGCCAAAGGCAAGATCGACCTGGCGATCGCCGATTTCGACCAGGCTATCCGCATCAACCCGAACGACGACGATACGCTCTATATTCGCGGCCGCGCCTATCAGAGCAAAGACCTGCACGATCAGGCGATCGCCGATTTCAGCCAGGTGGTGCGGATCAATCCGAAGAATGCTCTCGCCTTCTACAACCGCGGCCTCGCTTACAAGAGCAAGGGCAACCTCGACCGCGCCATCGCCGACTTCGACCAGGCGGTGAAAATCAATCCCAATTACGATCTTGCCTTCTACAACCGCGGTCTCGCCTACCGGCAGAAGCGCGACTATCCGAGCGCCATCGCAAGTTTCGGCGCCGCGGTGCGGATCAATCCGAAGCTGGACAAGGCTTATCTTGACCGTGGACTGACCTATCAGGACCGCGGCGACTATCAGCGCGCGATCGATGATTTTGATCAGGCGATCCGGCTGGATGCGCGCAACACGCGCGCCTTGCTCAACCGCGGGCTGATCCACCAGGCCAACCGGGCGAATGACCGCGCCATTGCGGATTTCAGCGAAGTCGTGCGGCTCGATCCGAGCAATGCGCTGGCGCTCTACAATCGCGCTTTCGCTTATCGCGCCACCGGCGAATACGACCTCGCGCTGGCAGACCTGGACGAGGTCGCCCGGCTGGAGCCGAAGAACGCGCTGGCGCTCTATCGCCGCGGCGAGATCTATGCCGAGAGCGGGAATGTCGAACGCGCGATCGCGGAATTCGACGGCCTGCTCAAGCTCGATCCGCGCGACACCCAGGCGCTTTTCAAGCGCGCCACGCTCTATCTCGACAGCGGGAATGCCGACCGCGCCATCAGGGATTTCGACCAGGCCATCAAGATCAATCCGGCTTACGACGCGGCGCTGTATGAGCGCGGGATCGCCTATCAGGCCAAAGGCGATTCCGAACGCGCGATCGCCGATTTTGACGAAGCGCTGCGGCTTAACCCCAGCAACGACAACGCGCTGTATCAGCGCGGGCTGGCATACCGGCAGAAAGGCGACCAGGAGCGCGCCATCGCAGATCTCGGGCAGGCGATAGCGATCAATCCCCTGCACGACGCCGCCTATTACAGCCGCGGCCTGATCTACAAGCACAAGGGCGAGCATGACCGGGCGATCGAGAGCTTCGAGCAGGCGCTGCGGGCCAACCCGCGCCATGCCGCCGCCTATTTCGACCGCGGGCTGATCTATCAGGATCAAGGGAATTACGAGCGCGCGCTGCAGGACTTCAATGAGGTCATCGCGCTGAACAGCAGCTTCGCGCCGGGCTTTTACCAGCGCGGCCTGATCCACAAGGCGAACCAGAACACCGAGGCTGCGCTGCGCGATTTCGGCAAAGTCATCGAGCTCGAACCGAAGAACGCGCTGGCCTACTTCCATCGCGGCCTTATCCACAAGAATGCCGGCGATCTGGATCCGGCAATCGATGATCTGAGCGAGACGGTGCGGCTCGATGCGAAGAACGCGGTTGCGGTCTATCAGCGCGGCAATGCCTATTACCGCAGGCATGATCTCGACCGCGCGATCAAGGATTTCGACCGTGCATTGAAGCTCAATTCCGGTTACGTGCAGGCGCTGCACGATCGCGGCATCGCTTACCGCGACAAAGGCTCCTACGACCGGGCGATCAAGGATTTCGGTCAGGTGATCCGGCTGTCGCCGGATTACAGCGAAGCCTATATCAACCGCTGCTGGGTGCGCACGGTCGCGGGCCAGATGCAGAAGGCGCTGGAGGACTGCAATCAGGTTTTGCAGCTCGAGCCCAACAACGTGAGCGCGCTTGGCCGCCGCGGCTTCACGCATCTGAAGATGGGCAGATTCAAGAACGCGATCAAGGATTACGACGCGCTGCTGCGGCAGCGGCCCTCGATCGCCGAGGCGCTCTATGGCCGCGGCATGGCGATGATGAAGAGCGGAAAGAAGACCCCCGGCCAAGCCGATATCTCGGCGGCCAAGGCGCTGAATCCCGGTATCGCCGAGACCTTCGCGCGCTATGGGGTGCACTAGGACTGTCTCGCGCAGTCTTTGCGGCGAGCCGTCTCCGTCCCCGGGACCGCCTCCGGGACAGGCTTCTCGGACCGCGCTTTAGTTCTTCAGGCGATAGCCGGTCTTGAACATCCACCAGATCACGGTCAGGCAGATGCCGAGGAATAGCAGCGTCATCGCAAGGCTGATCTCGACGCCGACGTCGGCGGTCTCGAAGAAGGCCCAGCGGAAGCCGCTGATCAGATAGACCACCGGATTGAACAAAGTGATCGTCTGCCACGCCGGCGGCAGCACGCTGATGGAATAGAAGCTGCCGCCAAGGAAGGTGAGCGGGGTGATGACCAGCAGCGGCACGATCTGCAGCTTCTCGAACCCGTCCGCCCACAGGCCGATGATGAAGCCGAGCAGGCTGAAGGTCACGGCCGTGAGCAGCAGGAAGACGATCATCCAGAGCGGATGCTCGATCCGCAGCGGCACGAAGAAGCCCGCGGTGGCGAGGATGATCAGCCCGAGGATGACCGATTTGGTGGCGGCAGCGCCGACATAGCCCAGCACGATCTCAAAGGCCGAGATTGGCGCCGCCAGGATCTCGTAAATCGTCCCGGTGAAGCGCGGGAAATAGATCCCGAAAGAAGCATTCATCACGCTCTGCGTCAGCAGTGTCAGCATGATCAGCCCGGGCACGATGAAAGCGCCGTATTGCACGCCCTCGATGTCGGTGATGCGCGAGCCGATCGCGGCGCCGAAAACGACGAAATAGAGCGAGGTGGAGAGCACCGGCGAGACGATGCTTTGCATCAGAGTGCGCCCGGTGCGCGCCATTTCGAAAGTGTAGATCGCGCGGACGGCCTGGAAATTCATTTCTTCTGCCTCACCAAGCCGACGAAGATGTCTTCCAGCGAGCTTTGGCTGGTGTTGAGATCCTTGAATGCGATGCCGGCGCGCCTGAGGTCCTCGAGCAGCGTGGTAATCCCGGTGCGCGCGCCCTGGGTGTCGTAATTATAGATCAGCTCGTTGCCATCCTCCGCCAGCGCCAGCCGGTGCGCGGCGAGCTGCGGCGGCAGCGCGTCCAGCTTCTTCGGCAGGTGCAGCCGCAGCTGCTTCTCGCCGAGTTTGCGCATCAGCTCGGCCTTTTCCTCCACCAGGATGATCTCGCCTTTATTGATGACGCCGATGCGGTCGGCCATCTCCTCGGCTTCCGCGATGTAATGGGTGGTGAGGATGATGGTGACGCCGGAAGCGCGCAATGACCGCACGACCTGCCACATGTCCTTGCGCAACTCGACATCGACGCCGGCGGTGGGCTCGTCCAGGAACAGGATGCGCGGCTCGTGCGAGAGCGCTTTCGCGATCAGCACGCGGCGCTTCATGCCGCCGGACAATGTCATGATCTTGTTGTTCTTCTTGTCCCACAGCGACAGATCTTTGAGAATTTTCTCGATCAGCGCCGGATTGGGCGTCTTGCCCCATAGGCCGCGGCTGAAGGACACCGTGGCCCAGACCGTTTCAAAGGCATCGGTGGTCAATTCCTGCGGCACCAGGCCGATCAGCGCGCGGGCGGCGCGGAAGTCATGAATGATGTCATGGCCGTCCACCAGCACCTTGCCTTCGGTCGGGGTGACGATGCCGCAGATCAGGCTGATCAGCGTGGTCTTGCCGGCGCCGTTGGGGCCGAGCAGCGCGAAGATCTCGCCGCGGCGGATTTCCAGATCGATGTTCTTGAGCGCCTTGAACCCCGACGCATAGGTCTTGGAGACGCCGGAGACGGTAATGATCGATGCCATGCGGGAGGACCGGACAGGGGAAAGGTCGGCAATCAGATGAGATGAGCGGCAAAGTTTCGGGCGGCCGAGAACCGCATTTACATCACGTAGCTATGATCCCTGCTGCCCGGGGGGAAGCCCACGCCTGAACAAAACCCCCGCCTGCGGGGCGGTCAACCATGGGCTTGCATCCAAGGCTGGCGGGACACCATGAATAAGCTTCCCCTGTGTCTGCGTCTACCGCTGCTGGTCGCCGGCACGATGCTACCGCTCATCTTGTTCCCCGCGGGCGTGGTCTGCACACGCGAATGCCGGCATTTGTGAGCGGCGCGGAGCAATCCTCGCGCGCCGGTAATGGCATTACTGGGCGGTGATGCCCGCCTCTTTCACCACCTTCTGCCATCTGGCGGCATCGGCGGCGATGAATTGGCCAAATTGCTCGGGCGTGCCGCCGGCGACGGTCAATCCCTGTTTGGCTAAAGCTTCCACGGTCTTGGGCTGCTGCAGGATTTCGTTCACCACCGCGTTGTAGCGCAGAATGGCCTCGCGCGGCGTTGCGGCTGGCGCCAGCAATCCATACCAGAGATTGACCTCGAACCCGGTGATGCCTTGCGCGTCGAGCGTCGTAAGTTCGGGCGCGACCTTGGCGCGCTCCCGGCTGGCGACGCCGAGCAGCCGAATCTGATTGCCTTGTACAAGCGGCAGCGCCAGATGCACCGCCATGAACCCGGCCTTGACGTGCCCGCCGAGCAGATCGGTGACGGCGCCCGCCGAGCCGCGATAGGGAATGTGCCGCAGGTCGACCTTGGTGGAGAGCTTGAATAATTCCATCGCGAGATGATGCGGCGTGCCGATGCCGGGCGAGCCGTAATCGATCTCATTCGGCCGCGCCTTTGCGTAATCGATGAATTCCTTTGTCGAGGTCACGGGGAGTGATGGATGCACGGCCAGCGCCAGCACGCCGTAACCAGGCGCGACGATCGGCGCAAAGCTCTTGACCGGGTCGTAGGGTACGTCCTTCAGCAGGCTGATGTTGGCCGTGAAGGGATTCGAGGTCATCAGCAGGGTATGACCGTCAGGCGCGGCGCGGGCGACGATCTGGGTGCCGATATTGCCGCTGGCGCCCGGCTTGTTCTCGACCACCACCGGCTGGTTCCAGCGCCGCTGGATTTCTTCGCCAATGGTGCGCGCCAGAATGTCGGGACCGGTGCCCGGGGTGAATGGGACCACGATGGTGATGGTGCGGCCGGAGGTCTGCGCGGATGTCGCGAGCGGCATCGCCAGTGTGGCGGAAAGCGCCAGCGCGATGCGAAGCACCGATCGGCCGATCTTGCGAATTGACATGACGCGCCCTTTTGCTCTGCCAAGCATTTCCCGGACAAATGCTACTGCCGCAGCTTTCGGGGCGCAAAAGCAAAAAGCCCGGCATCACTGCCGGGCTTTGCAACTTCAATGGAAGATATCGGCGGAAGATATCGGCTCAGGCCGCTTCTTCCTCGACCGAGGCTTCGTCTTCAGCCGGTTTCGGTCCGCGGCGCGGACCCTTGGCGAGAGCGGCTTCGATCTCCTTCACCGCTTCGGTCTCGGTCACGCGCTGCACCGCCGCGATTTCGCGCGACAGGCGGTCGAGCGCCGCCTCATAGAGCTGCCGCTCGCTGTAGGACTGCTCGGGCTGCGATTCCGAACGGAACAGGTCGCGGACCACCTCGGCGATGGCGACGATGTCGCCCGAGTTGATCTTTGCCTCGTATTCCTGGGCGCGGCGCGACCACATGGTACGCTTGATGCGGGCACGGCCCTTCAGGGTCTCCAAGGCGCGCTTGACCATCGGGCCTTCGGCGAGCTTGCGCATGCCGACGCTGACGATCTTGGCGGTCGGAACCCGCAAGGTCATCTTGTCCTTGATGAAGTTGATGACGAACAGTTCGAGCTTGGCGCCCGCGACTTCCTGCTCCTCGATGGCAACAATCTGACCAACCCCGTGTGCCGGATAGACAATAAATTCGTTGGTCTTGAAACCTTGGCGTTGTGTAGTCTTCTTGCTGGTCATCCCAGGGATTGCTCCTTCACCGGCCGGCTTGCGCACGACCGATTTGGCCACGGGAGCGGCACGGCGGGCGGTGCCGCGTGCAGCTTGCGGTGTCCGCCGGCTCGCACCGGCTGACTTCTTCTTGGCCTGGCGCACGGCGGTGACGGAGGATTTTTTTCTCCGGCTAGCCCCGGCGGAGGCCTTTTTCACTCGTTGACGCGATTTTCCTGCCACTGCCTTCGCGTGGGTTCCACGCCCTCATTGAGACGCCTCGGGGACGCAGCGAAAAAATAGGCCCCCAATAGGAGGCGCTGCTGCGGGTTTCGTTATATTGCTATTATATAGCACATTTTCTCCAAAAATCAAAGCCTTATGGAGCTGCAAAGCTGCAATTCACGTATTCGTCACCCGCAAAATAGCGGCCTTGGTTAAAATCGCCCACCGCCCGCTTCGGTTCCGCCGGGCTCAAGCCACGCTTCCACCCAAGGTTTTTATCCCGACGGGCGGCACGCGAATGATTCAGTCGCCGGTACCGGGTTTCGGAGAAAAGTATTTTTCTTTATCCGGCTTGCCTTCCCACTCCTTGGCATCCGCAGGCGGCTCTTTTTTGGTGGTGATGTTCGGCCAGATTTTTGCGAACTCGGCGTTCAAGCCGGCCCATTTTTCCAGGTTGGGTTCGGTATCGGGCTTGATCGCGTCGACCGGGCATTCCGGCTCGCAGACGCCGCAATCGATGCATTCGTCCGGGTGGATGACGAGCATGTTCTCGCCTTCGTAGAAACAGTCCACCGGACAGACCTCTACGCAGTCCATGTATTTGCATTTGATGCAGTTTTCATTGACGACGTAAGGCATCGGAAACCCAGCTAGCAGGTGGCGGCGGTAAGCCGTGGCCTAACCCAGCGATCGAGAGGGCGCAAGAGACGGCTGCGCCTTCATTCTTCCTCATCCCGCAGCCGGTCGATGGCGCGCCGGTCGCGTTTGGTCGGCCGGCCCGACCCGGCCTCGCGGGCCGCGACCCTGGGTGATTCGTCGCGCGGCGGAGGTAGCGGGGTGAGATCGGCATAAAGCACCCGCCCGGCCTCGGCATCGCCCCGCCGCTCCGCGAAGCCTACCACTTTCATGACCCGCACCTGCCGATCGAGCGCGACGGTGATCACGTCGTCGGCCCGCACCGGCCGGCTCGGCGCGGTGACACGCTCACGGTTGAGCCGCACCAGGCCCGAGGTGACAAGGTCGGCGGCAGCGCTGCGTGTGCGCACGACCCGCGCATGCCACAACCACTTATCAATGCGCTGGCGATCCAATCATCAAGCGGCTCAGCGCCGCTCCTTGGTGTCGGCTTCGAGTTGCGCCTTCAAGGCCGCGAGCTTGGCGAAAGGCGAATTGGGATCCGCGACCTTCTCGCGGTGTTCCGGCGGCCGTGGCTTGACGAATGCGCCGCGATCCCGCTGGCCTTCACGCCGCGGCGGACGGCCCGGCCGGTCCTTGTCCTTGTGTTCTGGGCGATGGCGCTGCGGGCGCGGCTTGCGCGGCGCCGGCTCGGCACCCTGCGCCGCAGCGGCTTCCGCCGGAACAGGCATCGCGCTGGCTGCTGCGCCTTCGGCTGCCGCCTGCTCGGGACGGCGGTGGCGCCGCGGTTTGCCGTGACGCGGGCGTTCCGACGGACGGCCCGGACGCCATACTTCGATGAAGGCCTGCTCTTCCGTGCCAGCGGCAGGCGCTGTTTCCGCGGCAGCCGGCTGCGCAGACGGAACTTCCTCCGGTGCGGCCATGGCCGGTTCGGGCGGCGGCGCCTCGGCTGGCGGCAATACATCCGGCTCGGCGCTTGCCGCGGCTTCCGATTCGTGGCTCGGCACGACCTCCGGCGCCGGGACGTCTTCGCCGGCCGGCCCGGGCTGCGGCTCCGCGCCCTCCGTCGTTTCCGGCGTGGCCGCGACCGGCTCCGCCGGTGCCGCAGCGGCTTCCGCCGGCTTCGGCCGCCGCTCGGCGCGATAGCCGAGCGAGCGCAGCACCGAGGCAAAGTCTTCACCCGAAGCGCCGGTCAGCGAGGTCATGGCCGGCGTCACCGTGAAACCGCCGCCTTCCGCCGCGCCGGCCGGTTTTGGGATCGGCGAGCCTTCGCGCCAGCTCAGCGCCGGCCGGATCAGATCCGCCAGCCGCTCCAGAATATCGACGCGCACGGCGCGCTCGCCGCAGACCCGATAGCCGACGGTGCGATAGAGCGGCCGGGCGATCTCCTTGTCGGTCGGGATCGAGGTGCGCCCGCCGGAAGCAAGCGCGCGCAATTCGTCGAGGCCCTTGGCGTCAGGCGTGGCATGCTTCAGCGCCCATAATTGCGCGGCAAGAATGCGCGGCGCCGGTTTCAGCAGGTTGGGCAGATAAATATGGTAGGCGCCGAAACGCACCCCGTATTTGCGCAGGGTCGCGCGCGCAGGCTGGTCCAGACCCTTGACGTCATCCGCGACCTTCTGCCGCTCCAGCACGCCGAGCGCCTCGACCAGCTGAAAGGCGACACCGCGCGCCATGCCGGTGATGTCTTCTGCCGCCAACAACGCGAACAGCGGCGCGAGCAGTTTTTCGATATGGCTCTTGAGCCAGAGATCGAGCCGGGCCTGCACCATGTCGCGCGAAGCGCCGGTGAGCTGCTCGTCGGCGATCACGCGCACGCGCGGACGCAGCACCTCGTCGGCTGCAACGAGCTTGCCGACCGCATCGCCCTGCCAGCGGATGGCGCCGTCGGCCGCGAGCACGAATTGTTCGTCAGGCGCCTGCGAAAGCCGCGTGGCGCGGGCCTCGATCTCACCGGCCAGAGCTTTTTGGGCGGTGGCCTGCAGGGCCTTGGCTTCCGAGCCTCCGGCGGAAGGCGCGGCGGCGAAAACGAAACCATCAAGCCGGCCGATGACGTGGCCTTCGACCACGACCTCGCCTGTCTTTCCGATTTCCGTCTCCAGCATCGTGCTTTCCTTCAACCGTCGCATCAACACGCTGGTGCGGCGGTCGACGAAGCGTTCCGCCAGACGTTCATGCAGCGCGTCGGAGAGCTTATCTTCTACCGCGCGTGTGACACCCTGCCAATGCTCCGGATCGGCAAGCCAGTCGGGACGGTTTGCGACAAAGGTCCACGTCCTGACATGCGCAATGCGGTTGGAGAGAGCATCGATGCCGCCGTCGGTGTGGTCAGCCAGTGCTATCTGGCGGGCAAACCAGTCGGTCGAGATGTGTCCCTCTCGCATCAGGAAACTGTAGAGAGTGACGGCAAGTTCCGCGTGGGTCGCCGGCGCGATCTTGCGGTAGTCGGGAACTTGGCAAACGTCCCACAATCGTTCGACGGCGTTTCGCGTTTTCGCCACCGCACGTACGCCTTCGTCGCGCGCGGCATGTTCCAGCACCAGGATGTCCTCGGCGATCGGCGCGCGCGTCAGCCCGGGCTCCTTCGGCGTCACCGCCAGCGAAACTTGCAGCGCGCCGAGCGAGGCGAAATCCAGATCGGTATTGCGCCATTGCAGCAGCCGAACAGGCTCGAAACTGTGGCTCTCCAGCGCCTGCACCAGTTCCTGCTCAAACGGCGGGCAGCGTCCGGTCGTGCCGAACGTGCCGTCGCGCGTGGCACGGCCGGCACGGCCGGCGATCTGCGCCAGCTCGGCCGGATTGAGCCGGCGATATTGATAGCCGTCGAATTTCCGGTCGGAAGCAAAGGCGACGTGATCGACGTCAAGATTGAGCCCCATGCCGATGGCGTCGGTGGCGATGAGATAATCCACGTCGCCCGACTGATAGAGCGCCACCTGGGCGTTGCGGGTGCGCGGCGAAAGCGCGCCCAGCACCACCGCGGCGCCGCCGCGCTGGCGGCGGATCAGCTCGGCGATGGCGTAAACTTCCTCGGCCGAAAAAGCCACGATGGCGGAACGGCGCGGCAGGCGCGTGATCTTCTTCTCGCCCGCGAAGGTAAGCTGCGACATGCGCGGCCGGCTCAAAATATGCGCGCCGGGCAGCAGCTTCTCGATCATCGGCCGCATGGTGGCGGCGCCCAGCACCAGGGTCTCCTCGCGCGCGCGCCGATTGAGCATCCGGTCGGTGAAGACATGGCCGCGCTCGAGATCCGCCCCGAGCTGCACCTCGTCAACCGCGAGGAAGGCGACGTCGAGGTCGCGCGGCATCGCTTCCACGGTGGAGACCCAGTAGCGCGGGTTCTGCGGCTTGATCTTCTCTTCGCCGGTGATGAGCGCAACCGACTCGGCGCCAACGCGGTCGACGACCTTGTTGTAGACCTCGCGCGCCAGCAGCCGCAGCGGCAGCCCGATGACGCCGGAGGAATGCGCGACCATCCGCTCGATCGCCAGATGCGTCTTGCCGGTATTGGTCGGGCCGAGAACGGCGGTGACGCCGGCACCCCGCGCACGCGGATCGCGGGCGGCGGGGGAAGAAAAGGAGATGGTCATCGATCGTCCGGCTGATGGGAGGGAGTTTCGGTCCCTCTAGGACGTTTTCAAGCGAAGTGGAACCCGGTTCGCGTGGAGAAAACGCCCTGTCCAAAAAGGGTTAAGTGCATAGCGCAGATAAGGTCATAGGCAATCTGCGCAAGCTTGATCGCGTTCGGCAAAACCGGGCCACTTTTGCTGAACGCGCGGCGTTTCTGTATCACAATGCGACGCCCGAAAGCGCCGGCCTTAAGCTGTAGAACGAGTCTCGAACGAATCGCGGCCGAATCGGTACTCGGAGGTGAATCAGATTCCGTTCACCGCGACATCTGGGGCTTGGCCCTCAGCGCTCCACAACATCATGGGCAGCGCCGCTTTTGCAGCCGTCACGATCATGCCGAAAGCGTTAACGACGGCGGACTCCATCGGCTCAAAGAGTCAAGAGCGCATGATCCGCGAAGTATACGCAATCTGCGCAAGCTTCATTGCGCCGCAAAACCGGTACCCACTTTCACTGCTCGCGCGCTATGTCACAGCGCCTTGGCATTGGTCGGCGTCACGCGCGGCGCCGGGGTCACCACGAACTGCGTCGCCTCCAAAACGGCGTCGCCGACCGGTGTCGGCACCGAGATGCGGAACGGCACCACGATACGCGTGCCGGCGACCGGCGCGAGCCACACTTCGGAATCCTGCATCGAGGTCAGGTATTTGATGACCGCGCGGCTGGGGATATGGCCCGCCAGCGGCGCGAACGAAACCGAGCAGACAACCACCGGCCCCTGATAGCCCTTTTCCGCCTTCACCTTCTCCATGCGCTTGAAGGCCAGACGGAGGTCGTAGCGCATGCGGCCGTCGAAAACCGCGCTCGAGCGCTGGCAGGTTTCCGGCGTCATCGGATCGGCGCCGCCCGCCGCCCGCACCAGCGAGGCCGTCATCGGGTCGGTGACGCCGCGGCGATGGGCCTCCGTGATCGGCACGCGCTCCGGATCCGGCGGCGAGGGCGGCTTGACCGTGTAATCCTTCACCGCCCCATTCTCGATCGTTATCTCGATCTCATCCTTTTTCTTGTTGGCGGTGATGGTCGCGGCATAGCTGCGCGGCACCGGCTGGCCATTGGCGACGTTGCCGCGTGACGCGCTGGTGCCCGTGCCGCCGGCGAACATCTTCAAAAGGCCGGTAGCCATCCCGCTGGCAGCGGCGGTGTACTGGTCATCCCGGAAGTCGATCACCCAGGCGCCGCGGCCGATGGTGACGCCGCCCAGCGACGCGGTGTAGCGCGCGTCGAGCTTGGCTTGCGCGTAGGCGGCCGCCGGGGCCGCGCAGGCCAAGACGGTGAGCGCAGCAGCGCTGGCTTGCAGCAGGCGCGGTAAGTCGAGCCGGATTGGCAGCACGAAAGTCGGTCCTTTTTGCCCGGCCCAAGCCTGGTGACAGGTTCCCGCGCGTAGCATAACACGCAGGCCCGAACGAGCCGTAATGGCCGCAAATGCCGGGCTTAACAACAGATTCCTGCTGTGGTCTCGGCGGGGAATACGTCGTTTGTATGAAGTGCCTGCCGGAGGCCGGAAGGCTTTGGCTTGACGCCTTCAGCCGCCGTCCCTTATACGTTCGCCTGCTCTCGCAAAAAGATAGGCACTGCCCGGGCGCATCCAGCGCGGGGCCCTGAATTTCGAGGTTTCAGCCATGTCGCAGCGATGCGAATTGACCGGCAAGGGTGCTCAGGTTGGGCACAAGGTCAGCCACTCCAATCATAAGACCAAGCGGCGGTTCCTGCCGAACCTCTGCAATGTCACCCTTTCGTCGGAAGTTCTTGGCCGGCGGGTGCGCCTGCGGATCTCCGCGAATGCGGTCAAGACGGTGGACCACCGCGGCGGGCTCGATGCTTTCCTGCTCAAGGCCAAGGCCGACCAGCTCTCGCCCCGCGCGCTCGAATTAAAACGCCAGGTGCAGAAGAAACGGGCGGCCGCGGCCGCGACCGAACCGGCGGCGGGCTGAGCTACAACTTTCAGCTTTCTCTTGGTCATGGCCGGGCTTGTCCCGGCCATTTTTCATTCATGAGCGCAGTGCGGAAGCTGGGGCGTTATCGCTGCCTTGCGGGGAGGGACTAAGGGAGAATGCTGCACCCGCTGAACTCTAATCCACCAGCGTGAACTGCATCAGCAGCGTCCGTTGCAGCGGCGAGAAATTGTCGTCGGAGACGAGCGTAAGCACCGTCTCGCCCGAGGCCGTGCGGTGCACGGCGAGGCCCTCGAAATTGTCGATCTGCTGCCCCAAGTCGGCGTAGAAGACCACGCTGCCATCGACCGTCGCACCCGGCCGCAGATCAGCTGATGCGATCCTGCGGATGCGTGAAGCGCTGCGCAGCAACGAAAAACGGCGCTCCAATATCACGAGATCGCCCCCGGGCAGCACTGCGCAATCGGTCACGTCGAAATCGTCCACGCGCTTGACGGAAAAAGCACCCGGGCTCGGACCGCCGAGCAGGAAAGCCCGATTGTTTCCCGCGCCGTCGAGAGCCGCCTCGGTGATCACGATCAGCGTGCCGGCGAGCGGCAAGCCCTTCGGCACGAAAGCCAGCGCCTCGATACTTCTGTTCGACGGCATGTCCCTGAACTCAGGCGGAAGCGGGATCGGCACACCGCGCGCCTGGAATCCGCTTTTGGCAAAATCGTATTTCACGATGCGATGCACGCGCTCGATGCCGACATAGATCGCGCCGGCATCCTCCGCGATCGCTTCGGTATCGAACCAGCCGCGCGCAACAAGACGCCTGCCGTCCGCCCCGAGCATCGGCGCCATTTCCGCCTCGGCGATGCCGCTCGGCGCGGAGCCGGAATAGACCACGCGGCCGCGCAGCCAACGCCCGGCATCGGTCACCGCGATGAAGCGGCTGCCGTCCGGCTGCATGCGCAGCGCGGAGAGGCCGCCGAAGTCCCGCGTCGGTGAGGTCAGCTGCAATCCGCCGCGGAATTCCAGCTTGCCGAACCGGCGCAGGTCACGGTCGCGAAGATCGAAATGGCTGATCGGCGCGGCATGGATGTCGATGCGGCCCTGCGCCAGCGCGGGCGCGACCGAAAACAGGATCGCAGCTGCGGTCAGGCAGCGCCGGGCCAAATGCAAGGGCGGCTGGGAGAAACGTAGCACGATGCCCCCTCCCCGACCCGGCTTGCGTCAGTGCTTGGTCGGATCAAGGAAGGTGGCGGATTTCCGCGACCAGACGTCCGGCTTGCGCACCGGCGGCCGCCACGGCGCCTCGGCGGCCTGCTCGTCGAACAGTTCGGCAAGCTTTTCAGTCATCGCGCCGCCGAGCTCCTCGGCATCCACAATGGTGACGGCGCGGCGGTAGTAGCGCGTCACGTCGTGGCCGATGCCGATGGCGATGAGTTCGACCGGCGAGCGCGTCTCGATCTCGTTGATCACCCAGCGCAGGTGGCGCTCGAGATAATTGCCCGGGTTGACCGACAGGGTCGAATCGTCGACCGGCGCGCCGTCGGAGATCATCATCAAGATCTTGCGCTGCTCGGAGCGAGCCAACAGCCGCCTATGCGCCCAATCAAGCGCCTCGCCGTCGATATTCTCCTTCAACAGGCCTTCGCGCATCATCAATCCGAGATTCTTGCGCGCACGCCGCCAGGGCGCGTCGGCGGATTTGTAGATGATGTGGCGCAAATCGTTCAGGCGGCCGGGATTGGCCGGCTTGTTGGCCGCGAGCCAGTTTTCGCGCGACTGTCCGCCCTTCCAGGCCCGCGTCGTGAAGCCGAGGATTTCCACCTTCACACCGCAACGCTCCAGCGTGCGCGCCAGAATGTCGGCGCAGGTTGCGGCCACGGTGATCGGGCGCCCGCGCATGGAGCCGGAATTATCCAGCAGCAGCGTGACGACGGTGTCACGGAAATTGGTTTCCTTCTCGTGCTTGAAGGAGAGCGGATGCATCGGATCGATGATGATGCGCGAGAGCCGTGAGGCGTCGAGCACGCCCTCTTCCAGGTCGAATTCCCAGGCGCGGTTCTGCTGCGCCATCAGGCGGCGTTGCAGCCGGTTGGCCAGGCGGGCGACGACGCCCTGCAGGCTGGACAATTGCTTGTCGAGATAGGCGCGCAGGCGATCGAGCTCGTCGGCGTCGCAAAGCTGTTCCGCCGGCACGATCTCGTCGAAGCGGGTTGTGAACGGCCGGTAATCGGGCCCGCGCGGTTCGTTTCGGCCGGCGCGCGGACGCCAGGGCTGCGCGGCTTCGTCGCCGTCCTCGCCCTCGGTGTCGTCCATCAGGTCGGAGGTGGATGCTTCCGCCCCTTCGGCGGCTTCATCCGGCTGATCCTCGCTCGAGGATTCCGCCTCTTCCGCGCGCATGCGCTCGGCTTCTTCGGATTCCTTGTTCTCGCCGTCCTCGCCCTCTTCGTCTTTCTTGCTGCGCTGCTCCTCGCTGTCTTCTTCCTCGTCGCCTTCGCTCTCGCTGCGGTCCTCGCCCATGTCGAGGTTATCGAGCAGATCGTGGATGGCATCGCCGAAGCGGCGCTGGTCTTCCACCAGCCGTTCCAGGCGGTCGAGATTTTTGCCGGCGCGCTCTTCGATCAGCGGCCGCCACAGATCGACCAGATGCTTGGCGGCCGGCGGCGGGGCAAGCCCGGTCAGCCGCTCGCGCACCAGCATGGCGAGCGCGTCCTCGAGCGGCGCATCGGCGCGATCGGTGACCTCGCCCGCCTTGCCGCGGTGAAAACGGTCGTCGAGCATGGCGGAAAGATTTCGCGCCACGCCCTCCATGCGCCGGGCGCCGATGGCTTCGACGCGCGCCTGCTCTACCGCCTCGAACACGGCACGCGCCTGCTGTCCGCCCGGCTGGATTCGGCGGTGCACGGCGGGATCATGGCAGGCGAGCCGCAGCGCCATGGCATCGGCATGCCCGCGCACGATGGCGGCCTCCTGCTGCGTCAGCTTGCGCGCGGGCTCCGGCAACCGCGCCTTCAGGCCGGCGAGGCCCGGCCGCTCGGCCGCAAAGCTGACGTCGACGCCCGGTTTTTTGGCGATCGCGCGCAGGCAACCGGCCACCGCGCGCTTGAACGGCTCGGCAGGCGAGTGCTTGGCGGACGGCTTTGGTTTCTGATTGGAGGCCATGCTTGGCGGCTTCTCTCCTTCGTCATTGCCGGCTCGTCCGGCAATCCATCATTTGCGAAATTGATGGATGCGCGGGTCAAGCCCGCGCATGACGATTTTAAGTTTCAGCTCAGCGCTACGTTCACGGAACTCTCCGGCAGCTCCTGCCCAAAGCAGCGCTGATAGAACTCCGCCACGATCGGACGCTCGAGTTCGTCGCACTTGTTCAGGAAGGTCAGGCGGAAGCCGAAGCCGATATCCTTGAAGATGTCGGAATTCTCCGCCCAGGTGATCACCGTGCGCGGGCTCATCACCGTGGAGATATCGCCGTTCATGAAGGCGTTGCGCGTGAGATCGGCGACGCGCACCATCTTGCTGACGATGTCGCGGCCTTCCTCGGTGCGGTAGTGCTTGGCCTTCGCCAGCACGATCTCGACCTCGTTGTCATGCGGCAGATAGTTGAGCGTGGTCACGATCGACCAGCGGTCCATCTGCGCCTGATTGAGCTGCTGCGTGCCGTGATAAAGCCCGCTGGTGTCGCCGAGCCCGATCGTGTTGGCGGTGGCGAACAGGCGGAAAGCCGGATGCGGCTTGATCACGCGGCTCTGGTCGAGCAGCGTGAGCCGGCCGGAGGATTCCAGCACGCGCTGGATCACGAACATCACGTCAGGCCGCCCGGCGTCGTATTCGTCGAAACAGAGCGCCACGTTGTTCTGGTAGGCCCAGGGCAGAATGCCGTCGCGGAATTCGGTGACCTGCTGGCCATCCTTGATCACGATGGCGTCCTTGCCGATCAGATCGATACGGCTGATGTGGCTGTCGAGATTGACGCGCACCATCGGCCAGTTCAGCCGCGCGGCGACCTGCTCGATATGGGTGGATTTGCCGGTGCCGTGATAACCGGTGACGATCACGCGGCGGTTGCGCGCAAAGCCGGCAAGAATGGCAAGCGTGGTCGGCCTGTCGAAGCGGTAATCGGAGTCGATTTCCGGCACGTGTTCGTCGGCCTGGGAATAAGCCGGCACCTCCAGGTCGCTGTCGATTCCGAATTGCTGGCGGACCGACACCTTCATGTCCGGTAGGCCGGCTATCTCTTGCACTGCGGCACTCATTGATCCTCCGTGGTTTCGAACCCCTCGAAACCCGCCGCGGTTCGGCGATATGGTCCAGATTCGGGACGGGAAACCTAGCAGAAAACTTTTGGCGGGGCGAAACCGGACCCGCTAACCCAATCCTACCAAGTAGATAGGTATTCCCGGCAGGTCTTGAAAGGCGGGGCAGGGTTGCTGCGCCGGCGGGCCTTTGGCGGTCAGGCGAAGCCGACCGACTTCAAGTATTTGTAGGCCTGGATGATGTCGCGCAGCCGGTCCTCGGTGGAACGGTCGCCGCCATTCGTATCCGGATGATGCTGTTTCACCAGCGCCTTGAAGGCGGTGCGCACATCCGCCTTGGTGGCGTCGTTCTCCAGACCGAGGTCATGCAGCGCCTTGCGCTCGGCGTTGCGGATCATGCGGCCTTCCGGCTGTTGCGGCTCGGAGCCCGCGCGCCAGCGGCCGCCGGTCTCCTTGAACACGTCGAAGGGATCATCGGCGCCGTCAAAGCCGGAGTAGCGCGCGCGCCGCTTCACCGTGTCATTGACCGGGCCGTTCATGCCGATTTTCCAGGTCGGACGGTGGCCGGTGATCGAATCCTTTTGATAGCGCGCCACCGCGTCGTCGCTCATGCCGGCGAAGAAATTGTAGGACTGGTTATATTCGCGCACATGCGCGAGGCAGAAGTTCCAATATTCCTTTTCGCGCTGCCGGCCCTTCGGCGCGCGATGCGTCGCCGACGCCTCACAGCCCTTCCAGTCGCAGGCCGGGCTCTCGGTGCGTACGCGCCGGTCCGGATTGGGCTTGACCCGGATACGGTCGAAATAAGGTGAGTCGAATTTCATAGTTCGGGATTATGCGGTTTCGCCGCCTTCAGCTTCAAGTCTTGACAATTGGGCAAATGCCGCTTCCTACCGCAGTTATGCAAACGAAAGATGTAATCACGCGAAAGTTGACCGAGGCTTTCGCGCCGGAAAATCTGAGCGTGGTGGACGAATCCGACCAGCACAAAGGTCATGCCGGCCATCGGCCTGGCGGGGAAACGCACTACCGCGTGTATATCGTGTCGGAGGCCTTCCGGGGGAAGAGCCGGGTCGACCGGCACCGGATGATTAATTCGGCGCTGGCGGCGGAACTTGCCGGCGGCGTGCATGCGCTCGCCATCCATGCCAAGGCGCCGGGCGAAGGCGGCGTCTAGCTAGCGCGCCGAAAGCTCCTCGGCCAGGAAGGCCTGGATCTCCGCCTGATCGACGTCGGGCTCGATGAAGGCCGCGCCGATACCGCGCGCGAGGATGAGCGCGAGCTTGCCGCGCTTCACCTTCTTGTCCTGCGCCATCAATTCCAGCAGGCGGTCCGGCCCGGGCAATTCGCCGGCAATGTCCGATATCCGGGTCGGCAATCCGGCCGCGGCCAGATGGTGCGCCACCCGCTCAGCCTCCGATGCCGGCAACAGGCCGCGCCGCGCCGAGAAGGCGAAGGCGAGCGCCATGCCGACGGCCACGCCCTCGCCATGCAACAGGCGGTCGGAGAATCCGGTCGCCGCTTCCAGCGCATGGCCGAATGTATGGCCAAGATTGAGCAGAGCGCGCTCGCCGCTTTCGCGCTCATCGCGCGCCACGGTGCCGGCCTTGGCGCGGCAACTGACGGCGATGGCATGTTCGCGCGCCGCTCCGCCCGCAAACACATCGCGCGAATTGGCTTCCAGCCAGGAAAAGAAAGCGGCGTCGCCGATCAGCCCGTATTTGACCACTTCGGCGTAGCCGGCGTGAAATTCGCGCGGCGGCAATGTGTCAAGCAGCGCGGTATCGGCGAGCACAAGAATCGGCTGGTGGAAAGCGCCGATCAGATTCTTGCCGTGCTGCGAATTGATGCCGGTCTTGCCGCCCACCGAAGAATCCACCTGCGCCAGGAGCGTCGTCGGAACCTGCGCGACGTCGAGCCCGCGCCGCACCACCGCCGCCGCGAAACCCGCCAGATCGCCGACCACGCCGCCGCCGAGCGCTACCACCACGTCGCCGCGCTCGATGCGCTCCGCGATCATGGTCTCGCAGACGCGCTCGAACACGCGGAAGCTTTTCGACTTCTCGCCCTCGGGCACGATGATGCGCACGGAACCGATACCGGCTTCGTTCAGCGCGGCTTCCGCCATGTCGAGATAAAGCTTGGCCACCGTTGAATCCGTCACGATGGCGGCGCGCACGTTCGGCCGCAGCGCGGCAAGCCGCTTGCCGAGCGAAGAAATAAGGCCGCGCCCGATGACAATGTCATAGGCGCGCTCGCCGAGCGGCACGTTGACGGTTACCGGCTCTCCGGGGCGAAGCGGCGCGGTCATGACATGCGGGCTCCCGCCGAAATGGCGCCGATCTCTTGCAGCCGCGGCGCCACTGCCGAAATGATTTCCGCGATGATGATTTCGTGCGGCACGTCGCGCGAATGCACGATGACATCAGCCTCGGCATAGACCGGATCGCGCTCCTGCATAAGACGCCGCAGCGTCTCCCCCGGATCGCCGGTCTTCAGCATGGGCCGGTCGCTGCGCCGTCTAATGCGCTTCATCAGCACGTCGTATTCCGCCTTCAGCCAGACCGAGATGCCCTTGGCGCGGATCGCCTCGCGCGATTGCGGATGCATGAAGGCGCCGCCCCCGGTCGCCAGCACCTGCGGCCCGCTGTCAAGCAGGCGCGCGATCACCCGCGCCTCGCCCGCGCGGAAATAAGGCTCGCCGTGCTCGGCGAAAATGTCGCTGATGCTCATGCCGGCGGCGCGCTCGATTTCGGCATCGGCGTCGACGAAGGGCAGGTTGAGCCGCTGCGCCAGCTTGCGGCCGATGGAGGATTTGCCCGCACCCATCATCCCGACGAGCACCAGCGAACGCGGCCCAAGGGCCGCCAGCAGCTCGGCGTCGGAATTGCCTGTCACAAGATTTCTGTCGGTTGCCATGGATGCCGGGATAGCGGTCTCGAAAACGCCGCCATGGTTCCTTAAACCATTCATTCTAAATACGGAACTGGGGCCTTGTCAGAGCCTTCGTAACGTGATCGTTGTCCCCATGGTCCTGGATTGGACCGCACGAGCCCAGCATGCCTAGTTTATTCCGGTTCCTGATTTTCCTCGGGATTCTGAGCGGCATAGCCTATGGCGCGGTGTTTTCGCTGGCCCGCTTCGTCGAACCGAAACCGCGGGAAATCACCATCACCATCCCGAACGACAAGTTCTACAAGAACCGCTAGTGCCACACTAGACGCCCTCCCCGCGGGAGAGCGCGCTAATTGTAAATAGGCGCATGATCTAATCCGAAATCCGGTTCCCATCCCGGATCGAGTCCGGGACAAGCTTTTCGGGATCATGCGCATGGCCCGCCAGACCAAATCTTCCGACCAGACCCTGATCGAGCTGTTCCTGGACATGCTCGCGGCCGAGCGTGGCGCGGGGGTCAATACGCTCTCCGCCTATCGGCGCGATCTCGAGGACCTGTCGGCGACACTCGCCGCCAACGGCGGCGCCATCGCCAGGGCGGCAACCGATGAGCTGCGCGATTATCTCGGCGCGCTGGCGAAACGCGGCTTCAAGGCCTCGTCGGTGGCGCGGCGGCTGTCGGCCATTCGCCAGTTCTACCGTTTCCTCTACGCGGAAAATCATCGGCGCGACGATCCCGCTGCCGTGCTGGAAGGACCCAGGCGCGGGCTGACCCTGCCGAAAATCCTGTCGATCGCCGACGTCGATGCTCTGCTGAAGCAGGCGCATGCCGAGGTCGCCGATCCCGAGCGCCAGGCGCCGGAGCGGGTGCGCGCCGCGCGCCTTGCCTGCCTGCTCGAAGTGCTTTACGCCACCGGCTTGCGCGTTTCCGAACTGGTCGCGCTGCCGCTGTCGGCGGCGCGGCAGGATGCGCGCATGCTGGTGGTGCGCGGCAAGGGCGAGAGGGAACGGCTCGTTCCGCTCAACGACTCCGCCAAGCGCGCAATGGCCGATTACCTGGCGCTGCTGGCGGCGCGGCCGGAACGCACGGAGACCAAATGGCTGTTCCCCTCCTTCGGCGAGAGCGGCCATCTCACCCGTCAGCATTTCGCGCGCGACCTCAAGACGCTCGCCGCCAAGGCCGGGCTGAAAGCCGCGCAGGTGAGCCCGCATGTGCTGCGCCATGCCTTCGCCAGCCATCTGCTGCACAACGGCGCGGATCTGCGCGTGGTGCAGACGCTGCTCGGCCATGCCGACATTTCAACGACACAGATCTATACCCATGTGCTGGAGGAGCGGCTGAAGAGCCTGGTCCGCGACCTGCATCCGTTGACCGACAAATAACGGGAACCAAGCAAAAGGGCTTTGCTTGACTTGAATGCGGCTGCGGGCCAGTTTCCGCCGCTTGCGGTTAGCGCGCGAGCAGCAAAAGTGGACACCGGTTTTGCGTCCGATCGCGCGCTAACTTGTTAACCTGGCGCATGATCTTATCGGCGAACCGGTTCCCACTTCGCCGGATCATGCGCTGCCCGCTCAACCCCTCGATCCGGCGCGATTTTCAGCTTCATGCGCAGTTATCTCGATTTTGAAAAACCGGTGGCCGAGCTCGACGCCAAGGCCGACGAGCTGCGCGGCGTGCAGCCGGAGGGCGAGTCCAGCGCGGTGGCCGAGGAGATCAGCCGCATCGAGGCCAAGGCGATACAAACGCTGAAAGACCTCTATGCCAATCTCACGCCCTGGCAGAAGGCGCAGGTCGCGCGGCATCCGCAGCGGCCGCACGCGATCGATTACGTCAATACGCTGATCACCGACTTCCAGGCTTTCGCCGGCGACCGCAAATTCGGCGACGATGCCGCCATCCTCGGCGGCTTCGGCCGTTTCCGCGGCGAACCGGTCTGCATCCTGGGCAATGAAAAAGGCTCCACCACGGAGACGCGGCTGAAACACAATTTCGGCATGGCGCGACCGGAAGGCTATCGCAAGGCCGTGCGGCTGATGGAGATGGCCGACCGCTTCGAGATCCCGGTGATTTCATTGGTCGACACCGCCGGCGCTTATCCCGGGATCGACGCCGAGGAACGCGGCCAGGCGGAAGCGATCGCGCGTTCGACCGAAGCCTGTCTATGCCTCGGCGTTCCCAACATTGCGGTGGTGATCGGCGAAGGCGGATCGGGCGGCGCGATCGCTATCGCCACTGCCAATCGCGTGCTGATGCTGGAACACGCGATCTACAGTGTGATCTCGCCGGAAGGCGCGGCCTCGATTCTCTGGCGCGATACCTCCAAGGCGCAGGAAGCGGCGACCAATATGAAGATCACCGCCCAGGATCTGGAACGCTTTGGCGTCATCGACCTGATCGTGAACGAACCGGTGGGCGGGGCGCATCGCGACCCGCAAGCGGTGATGGCGGCGACCGGCGAAGCCATCGCCGGCGCCCTGGGGGAGTTGCGCGCGCTCAACCAGGAAACCCTGCGCCGCCAGCGCCGGGAGAAATTCCTGTCGATCGGCCGCAGCCTGGGCTGACCCGAGCCCGCCACAGTCTCGGCATAAACTCGTGGCTGGATGGTGGCTTGGTCCCGGTCGGGCGGTTCCATTTTCGGGCGGGGGGCGAAAATCTTCCTCAATTGCGGTACTCTGTGCTGGGGTTTACCCTTTGTTCACCATGACGGTGTTCAACCTTGTTGGGGGAGATCAACACGTTGCGACCGCGCCGGCTTAAGGCTAATGATTGGTCAATGGCGGTTTTGGGGACCGTCAGCCGTCGGGGAGTCCTGCGTTGAATCGTAGCCCTCTGGCCCGCGTATTGCTGGCTTCGGCCGCGCTTGCCGCAGCCGTCGCGCTTGCCGGCTGCGAAACCGACGGCACCACCCCCGCGACTTCCGCGAAAGCGATGAAGCCCATCTCGCAACAGATGCTGAGCGAGATGGCGCAAAAGAATATGGCCAAGCAATCGCCGATCCTGATCCGCCTGTTCAAGCAGGAGTCGGAGCTCGAGGTTTGGAAACAGGACAACAGCGGCCGCATGGCCCTGCTGAAGACCTTCCCGATCTGCCGCTGGTCCGGCGATCTCGGTCCGAAGATCAGGGAAGGCGACCGCCAGGCGCCCGAGGGTTTTTACACCATCACGCCCGGCCTGATGAATCCGGCTTCGCAGTATTACCTCGCCGTCAACATGGGCTTCCCCAATGCCTATGACAGAGCCAACGACCGTACCGGCGCTCACCTGATGATCCATGGCGACTGTTCATCGCGCGGCTGCTACGCGATGACCGATGAGCAGATCGCGGAGATCTACGCGCTAGCGCGCGAATCCTTCTTCGGCGGTCAGCGCGCTTTCCAGATCCAGGCTTTCCCGTTCCGCATGACGCCGACCAATATGGCGAAGCATCGCAACAGCCCGCATATGCCGTTCTGGAAGATGCTGAAGGAAGGCTATGACCACTTCGAAGTCACGCGGGTCGAGCCGAAAGTCGACGTCTGTGAAAAACGCTATGTGTTCAACGCCGATCAGTCCGACGGCAGCGAGCCGCTGAATTTCAGCCCGCGCGCGCAATGCCCGGTCTATGAAGTGCCGCGCGAGATCGCGGCCGCGGTTGCTGAAAAACAGAAGAAGGACGAGATCGCGATTGCGGCATTGATCAACCGGGGTACGCCGGCGGCGCCGGTCAAAATGGCGACCGATGGCGGCATGCACCAGGTGTTTGCCGAAGCGCTGCAAGGCGGCCGCGCCGTCAAGGGTCGGGACGGTGAGGTCGAACGCCTGATCCCGGTCAAAGCGCCTGGCACCATCCCGCCGACCGTCAATCCGCCGTCGAATGTGGCGATCGCTGCCGCTCCGCCCGCGCAGCCGGCCGCCGCAGCGGCGCCTGCGGCGACGCAGCCTGCCGCGCCGCGCTCCAACAGCATCGTCGCGCGTGCGTCTGCGCAAGCGGCGGCGCGGCCCGCACAGGCTGCTTCCATTGCCGCCAATCCGACGCAGACCGCATCGTTACCCGGCGTCGACGCGACGAAGAATTTCCTCAGCCGGCTGTTCACCGGGCAGGACAGTGTCCCTGCCTCGCCGGCGCAGGCCGCCAAGCCGACCGGTCTGCGCGGCTCCACGACGGCGGCCGCACAGCCGGCACCCGCCGCGGTCGCCAAGCCGAAACCCGCGCCTTCCGCAGTGGCCGAGGCCAAGCCCACCCCGCTGCCGGAGCCGCAGGAAGCTCCCGAGTCGAAGGTGGCCAACGCCGGTGCGATCCGGCCGCAGTCGCCGGTGTCGGCGTTTAACGGTGCACCCGCCACCGCCAGCCCCAGCCTGCTCTCCGGCGCCGCGCCGATGATTCCCGCCGGCCAATTCGGCGTCGGCTGGTCCGCTCCACGGTCAAATCTGTTGAGATAAAGCGACGGCCGGGATTTCCCGGCCGTTTTTATTTTCGGTCTGCGCGTCGCGCTTACGCGTAGCGCCCGTGGCAGTGCTTGTATTTCTTGCCCGAGCCGCAGGGGCAGTTCTCGTTGCGGCCGACCTTGCCCCAGCTTGCGGGATTTTGCGGATCGCGCGCCGCGCCGGCGCCGTTGCCGGCCATCGCCGGCACCAGCTGCGCTTGCGCGCCGATTTCGTCCTCGCCGGTCTGCGGATCGATCTTATGCGCTTCCATATAGGGAAGCGGCGGCTCCTCCCCCGGCGGCTGCTGGACGATCTCCACCCGCATAAGCTGCGCGGTGACGCCCTCGCGCAGATTGCCGATCATCGCCTCGAACAGGTTGAAGGCTTCCGCCTTGTATTCGTTGAGCGGATCGCGCTGCCCATAGCCGCGCAGGCCGATCACCTGGCGCAGATGCTCCAGCATCAGGAGATGTTCGCGCCAGAGATGGTCGAGCGTCTGCAGCAGGATCGACTTTTCCACGTAGCGAATGACGTCCGGTCCCCATTGCGCGACCTTGCCGGCCATGAACTCATCGGCGCGGCGCTCGACGCGCGAGAGGATTTCCTCGTCGGCGATGCCTTCTTCCTTCGCCCATTGGTCCACCGGCAGATCAAGGCCGAGGACGCGCATGAGCTCTTCCTTCAGGCCCGCGGTGTCCCACTGCTCCGGATAGGCATTTTCCGGCACATGCTTGGTGACCAGATCCTCGACCACCGCGCGGCGCATGTCGGCGACGGTCTCCGCCACCGTCTCGTCCTTCATCAGCTCGATGCGCTGGTCGAAGATCACCTTGCGCTGATCGTTCATCACGTTGTCGAACTTCAGCAGGTTCTTGCGGATGTCGAAGTTGCGCGCCTCGACCTTCTGCTGCGCCTTTTCCAGCGCCTTGTTGATCCAGGGATGGATAATCGCTTCGTTTTCCTTCAGCCCGAGCTTTTGCAGCATGCCGTCGAGCTTGTCGGAGCCAAAGATGCGCATCAGGTCATCTTCCAGCGACAGGAAGAATTTCGAATGGCCCGGATCGCCCTGGCGTCCGGAGCGGCCGCGCAGCTGGTTGTCGATGCGCCGGCTCTCATGGCGTTCGGTGCCGAGCACGTAAAGCCCGCCGGCAGCCAGCGCCTTCTCCTTCAGGCGCGCCACCTGCCGGCGGATCTCGTCGGCGCGAGGGCTTTTCTCGCGCTCGCGGGCGTCCTCGATCTCGGTGATTTCCTGGCGGATGCGCATGTCGGCGTTGCCGCCGAGCTGAATGTCGGTGCCGCGGCCGGCCATGTTGGTGGCGATGGTGATCGCGCCCGGCACGCCGGCCTGCGCGACGATATAGGCTTCCTGCTCGTGATAGCGCGCGTTCAGGATGGCGAAGACCTTGGCCTTGGCGGCGCCGTCGTCGCCTGAATAAAGCGCGGCGAAGGCATTCGGATCGGAGAAGTCGTGCTGCTCCCAGCCGGCCTGGCGCAGCATTTCGGCGAGCTGCTCGGATTTCTCGATCGAGGTCGTGCCGACCAGCACCGGCTGGCCGCGTTTCTTGCAATCCTCGATCAGCGTGACGATGGCGCGGTATTTTTCGATCGTCGTGCGATAGACCTCGTCGTCGTCGTCGACGCGGATCAGCGGCATATTGGTCGGCACTTCCAGCACTTCCAGGCCGTAAATGTCCATGAACTCGTCGGCCTCGGTGAGGGCCGTGCCGGTCATGCCGGCCAGCTTCTCGTACATGCGGAAGTAGTTCTGGAAGGTGATCGAGGCGAGCGTCTGGTTCTCCGGCTGGATCGGCTGGTGCTCTTTCGCTTCCAGCGCCTGATGCAGCCCTTCGGAATAGCGGCGGCCCGGCATCATGCGGCCGGTGAATTCGTCGATGATCACGACCTCGCCGTTGCGCACGATATAGTCCTTGTCGCGCTGGAACAGCTTGTGCGCGCGCAGGGCCTGGTTGACGTGATGCACGGTCGAGACGTTCTCGACGTCGTAGAGGTGGTCGCCCTTGAGCAGGCCGGCTTCGCGCAGCATCTGCTCCATCTTTTCCATCCCGACTTCGGTCAGGTTGGTGGTGCGCTGCTTCTCGTCGACTTCAAAGTCCTCTTTTGAGAGCCTGAGGATATAGGCGTCGATGGTGTTGTAGAATTCCGAGCGGTCTTCGAGCGGGCCCGAGATGATCAGCGGGGTTCGCGCCTCGTCGATCAGAATGGAGTCCACTTCGTCGACGATGGCATAGATGTGCCCGCGCTGGACCATGTCCTCCAGCCGGTACTTCATATTGTCGCGCAGATAGTCGAAGCCGAGTTCGTTGTTGGTGCCGTAAGTGACGTCGCAGTCGTAGGCCTGCTTGCGCTGCTCGTCGTCGAGCCCGTGCACGATGACTCCGGTAGTCAGCCCAAGGAAGCCGTAGATCTGGCCCATCCATTCGGCGTCGCGCTTGGCGAGGTAGTCATTGACCGTGACCACATGCACGCCGCGCCCGCTCACCGCGTTGAGATAGACCGGCAGCGTCGCCACCAGCGTCTTGCCTTCGCCGGTCTTCATCTCGGAGATCTTGCCTTCGTGCAGGATCATTCCGCCGATCAGCTGCACGTCGAAATGACGCTGGCCGAGCGTGCGCTTGGCCGCCTCGCGCACGGTGGCGAAGGCGGGCACCAGAATATCGTCGAGAGATTTGCCTTCGGCGACCTCCGCCTTGAAGACCTCGGTGCGCGCGCGCAGCTGGTCGTCCGACAGCTTCGCAAGCTCCGGCTCCAGGGCATTGATGGCGTCGACCCGGGCCTGATAGCTCCGGATGCGCCGTTCGTTCGAAGAGCCGAACATCTTGCGGGCGAGACCAGCGATCATCAAAATCCTTTCAGGCGCCGCGTGCCGGAGCTTGCAGCCCCGTTCGGCGTCACGATCCAACCATTAGCACCGCTTCGGCTAGAAAGCCGCAGCCTGGCCGCCCCCACCAAAGCCGCAGCCTGACCGCCCCCACCAGAGCATCCTGGAATTGCAGCACTTTTCGGACTTCTGCCAAGCGGGCAACAAAAGATGTCCCCGCGGGACGGCCGAGGGGATGGGCGAGAGATAGGAGGGGGTCCCATCCTTGTCAATTGCCGCGATTACGCTGCCAAACGCGCTTTCAGGGGTTGGATTGTCGTAGTTTGGGCTTACTTTCCCGCCATTGCCAAGCATGCCTGATTGCGCGACTGTCGCCGCACCTCAAGCGCCCCCTCATCTTAAGGACCGCGTTATGACTTCCACCTCGCTTCCAGTTCGCACAGACCGTTTCCGCCTGCCTTATCGCCGGGCCGGCCTGCTCGCAGCAATCGTCCTGCAGGTTCTGGTGAGCGGCTGCTGGCCCGGATCGGACGATACCGCGTCCAAGGACAACAAGATGGCGCCGGTGGCCGGCACAACGGCGGCCGCCAGCAAAGCGATGGCCTCCGGCACGCCGGCCCCTGCCGGCTCGTCCGCCGCCGTCACGCCCCAGAGCGAAGGCCCCGTGGTGGCCAAGGTCAATGGCGTCGAAATCCGCGAAGGCGACATCAAGCTGGCTGAAGAAGACATCGGCCAGCAGATGACGCAGGTGCCGCCGGAATCAAAACGCGACTATCTCGTCACCTATGTCGGCGACATGATCCTGCTGACGCAGGCCGCCGAAGCCAAGAAGATCGGCGACAGCGACGAGTTCAAGCAGCAGCTCGAATTCACCCGCAAGAAGCTCCTGATGGCGAAGCTGCTCGATTCCGAAGCCAAGGCCGCTTCGACCGAAAGCGCCATGCGCAAGATCTATGACGACGCCACCAAGCAGATGAAGCCGGAAGAGGAAGTGCACGCCCGTCACATCCTGGTGGAAACCGAGGAAGAGGCGAAGGCGGTCCAGGAAGAACTGCGAAAGGGCGCCGACTTTGCCGAAACCGCCAAATCCAAGTCGAAGGATCCCGGCGCGGCCGCGGAAGGTGGTGATCTCGGCTTTTTCAGCAAGGACCAGATGGTGCCGGAATTCGCGGACGCCGCCTTCAAGCTGGAAAAGGGTCAGCTTTCGGAGCCGGTGAAGTCGCCCTTCGGTTGGCACGTCATCCTGGTGGAGGACAAGCGCACCCGGCCGCTGCCGGATTTCGAGCAGGTCAAACCGCAGCTCGAGACTTTCGTGGCGCGCAAGGCGCAGTCGGAATATCTCGCCAAGCTGCGCGAGGGCGCCAAGATCGAGCGCCTGGACAAGCCGGCGGACGCGCCCGCGGCAGCGCCCGCAACTCCGGCTCCCGCCGAACAGAAGAAGTAAGTCGCTTCACAAGACGTCGTCATGCCCGGCCTTGTGCCGGGCATCGGCGTCTTTTATGCCTCAGTCCAGAACGATGGCCGGGACATAAGGGCGTTTACGCCCGTCTTCGACGGGCTATGCCCGGCCATGACGATGTTGGGACCTATGGCAACTTCCAAAGTCTCTCCCCTCGCCCCTCCGCTGGTTTCCGATGCGCCGGCCGTGCCGGGCGTGAAACTCGCGACCGCCGCCGCTGGCATCCGCTATGCCAACCGCACCGATGTTCTTTTGGTCGTGCTCGACCGCAACACCACGGTGGCGGGCGTTTTCACCCAGTCGAAATGCCCATCGGCGCCGGTGGAGTGGTGCCGCGAGAAAGCCAGGGGCGGCAAAGCGCGCGCGCTCGTCGTCAATTCCGGCAACGCCAATGCCTTCACCGGCCGCGACGGCCGTGCCGCGGCGAAGTTCACCGCCGATCTCGCCGCGAAAACCTTGGGCTGCAAAACGGGCGAAATCTTCCTGGCTTCCACCGGCGTGATCGGCGAGCCGCTGCCGGCGACGCAATTCACCGGCGTGATGGATCGACTGGCATCCGACGCCGCGCCCGGCCGCTGGCTCGACGCCGCGAAAGCCATCATGACCACCGATACTTTCCCGAAAGTGGCAACGGCGAAGACCAATATCGGCAAGACCGGGGTCACGATCACCGGCATCGCCAAGGGCGCGGGCATGATCGCTCCCGATATGGCCACGATGCTCTCCTTCATTTTCACCGACGCCGCGATCAGCGCCCCGGCGCTGCGCAAGCTGCTGAAGGACGGCGTGTCGGACAGCTTCAATGCCGTCACCATCGATGGCGACACCTCGACCTCCGATACGCTGCTGGCCTTCGCCACCGGCGCCGCCGGCGCACCGCGCATCAGCAAGGCCACCGATCGCCGGCTGCGCGGATTCCGCGAGGCCTTCGACATGGTGCTGTGCGATCTGGCCGAGCAGGTCGCGCGCGATGGCGAAGGCGCCTCCAAGCTGGTTGAAATCAAGGTGGCAGGCGCGGTGTCGAAAAAATCCGCCCGCAGGATCGCGATGTCGATCGCCAATTCACCGCTGGTGAAGACCGCGATTGCCGGCGAGGACGCCAACTGGGGGCGCGTGGTGATGGCGGTGGGCAAGGCCGGCGAGCCGGCTGACCGGGACAAGCTCTCGATCTGGTTCGGCGGCATCCGGGTGGCGCACAGGGGCCAGCGCGATCCCGGCTATGACGAAGCCAAGGTGTCGGAGGTGATGAAGCAGCCGAATATCGAGTTGAAGGTCGACCTCGGGCTGGGCCGTGGCAGCGACCGCGTGCTGACCTGCGACCTCACCAAGGAATACATCGAGATCAACGCGCATTACCGGTCTTAATACCCGCTTAACCTTGCGCGTTGATTTCAAGTTAATCCTAAGACCCCAAACTGCGTCAGGGTTCGAGCGTGAAAATCCTTCTCGTCGCTGCTTGCGCCCTCATCGATGCCGACGGCCGTGTGCTGCTTGCCGAGCGTCCGGCCGGCAAACCGATGGCGGGACTTTGGGAATTTCCCGGCGGCAAAGTGGATCACGGCGAGCGGCCCGAGGAGACGCTGATCCGCGAGCTGAACGAGGAATTGGGAATTGTCGTCAAGGAGGCGTGCCTGGCTCCGCTCACTTTCGCGAGCCATAGTTATGCGGACTTCCATCTCGTGATGCCGCTTTACGTGTGCCGGCGTTGGGAGGGGAGCGTGATGCCGCTGGAAGGGCAACGGCTCGCCTGGGTGCGGCCGAACCGGCTGCGGGAATATCCGATGCCGCCGGCGGACGAGCCGCTGGTGGCGCATTTGATGGCGCTGTTGTGAGACAAGGCCACGAAACGGGAGGAACGAACATGCGTCGGTTCACCAAACTGACTTCCTGCGTCGCGGGTCAGGCACGGCGTTTCGCGCGCGACGAGTCGGGCGCCACTGCCATCGAATACGCGTTGATCACCGCCGGCATCGCCGTCGCCATCATCGCCGCGGTAAACTCGATCGGCACCACCACGAACGCCAAGTTCGAATCCGTTTCGACCGGGCTGAAATAGCGGACGCCGCTAGCGTTCCGCCTTGTCCCCCGCCGGGATTTCCTTGGTGCCAAGCGCGTCGGCCAGCCGCATCTTCGCGGATCCCGGTTGCAGCGGTTTTTGCTGGCTTGGATCCGGCGCCCAGCCGGACAGCCAGACGATCTCGAAAGTCGCGCGCAGGCGCCCGTCGGGATCGGCAAAGCGGCGCGCGTAGATCTCCACCATCCGCATCAGTGTCGCGCGCCGCAACGGCACACGGCGGCGCTCGATCAGCGCATTGGCCGCGCCCATGCGGCGCAGATCATGCATGAGCGCGAAGACCGTGGCGTAACGCACGGTCAGCCGCTCGGTATCCGCCACCGGCAGGGCAAAGCCCGCACGCTGCAACAAAGCGCCGATGTCACGCAGGTCGGGAAAGGGGGCGACGCGCGGCGACACCCCACCTTCCATTTCCGTCTCGGCCTCGGCAAAAGCCTGCCGCAACTCCGTCAGCGTCTCTCCGCCGGGCAGCGCAGCGAGAAACAGCCCGTCGGGCTTCAGCGCACGGCGAATTTGAATGAGCGTACCGGGCAGGTCATTGACGAAATGCAGCGCCAGCGCCGACACGACGAGATCGAGCGAACCCTCTCGAAACGGCAGCGCCTCCTCGTCGGCGGCAACAAGCGGCGCCGCCTCCCCGACCCTTCCCCCTAAACGGGAGAGAGAGAAATCCGCCAGCGCATCGACGGCGATCACTTTTCCCACCTTGCCGCTTGCGGCCAGCGCCTGGCGCAGGTGTTCGCCGGGCGTCCCGAGGTCGGCAGCAAGATCGAAGCGGCGCAGCACGCCGGAAAGCCGCTCGGCCAGATCATCCGCTACGCGCGCGAGCAGGAAATCCGCCGGGCCAAGCGCGGCGGCGCGGCGCCGGCGGGCGCGCAACAAGCGGCGGTCGAAGATGACGGGACTTTGCATCGTTATCCGGTCATGCCCGCGAAGGCGGGCATCCAGTACACGCCGCACTTTAAGAGGTTACTGGATCGCCCGGTCAAGCCGGGCGATGACAAGAGTGTTGCGGCACGATAGCGTTTGATCCATGAGCGCCACCGAAAGCCCTCGTATCTCGGCTTCCCGCTTCGCCGTTCTGGCGCGCGGCCTGCGCGGCACCTTGCGCACGGCACTCGACGTGGCGCTGCCACCGCTCTGCCCCGCCTGCCGCGAGCCGGTGGAAGATCAGGCGTTATGCGCGAGCTGCTGGTCGAAGCTATCCTTCATTGCGCGGCCCTATTGCGAGCGCCTGGGCATTCCCTTCGCCTATGATCCCGGGCCGGGCCTGCTCTCGATGCAGGCCATCGCCGACCCTCCCGCCTATAACCGCGCCCGCGCCGCCGTGCGCTACGACGACATCTCGCGGGCGCTGGTGCATGCCTTCAAATATGGCGACCGGCTGGATCTCGCGCCGACGCTCGGCCGCTGGACCGCCAGCGCGGGACGCGAGCTGCTTGCGGAAGCCGATGCGCTGATTCCCGTGCCGCTGCACTGGCGGAGGTTGTGGACGCGGCGCTTCAACCAGTCGGCATCGCTGGCGCGGGCGATATCGGCGGCCAGCGGCGTGCCGGTGCTGCACGCCGCGCTCAAACGGGTGAAAGCCACCGCGCATCAGGTCGGCCTGAGCCAAAGCGAGCGCGCCGGAAACGTGCAGGGCGCTTTCCGCGTGCCGCCCGACGGCAAGGCCGAGATTGCCGGGCGGCGGCTGGTGCTGGTGGACGATGTGCTGACTTCGGGAGCAACCGCGGATGCCTGCACGCGCGCGCTGCTGCGCGCGGGCGCTGCGAATGTCGATGTGCTGGTATTCGCTCGGGTTGTGGCGGCGGCCAGAAGCGCCATATAAACTGGGAAAACTAAGCGATGGAAAAATGCCGCCAGTTGAAATCTATACGACCCGATTCTGCCCCTATTGCGTTTCCGCCAAGGCGCTGTTGACCCGCAAAGGCATCCCTTTCAGGGAGATCGACGTGTCCGGCAATTGGGAGCTCCGCCAGAAGATGGTTGAGCGCGCGCATGGGCGCATGACCGTGCCGCAGATATTCATCGGCTCGGTGCATGTGGGCGGCTCGGACGACCTGCACGCGCTGGAGGCGGCGAAGAAGCTCGACGCCTTGCTGGCGAGCGAAGGAGAGACCGCATGACGGCGGCGACTTTCACCGCGGCGCTGGTGCAGATGCGCTCCGGGCTCAATCCGCAGACCAATCTCGACGCCGCGGTCAAGCTGATCGCGGAAGCCAAGAACAGCGGCGCGGATTATGTGCAGACGCCGGAAATGACCAACATCATGGTGCTGCAGCACGAGCAGCTGTTCGCCGCGATCGTGTCGGAAGAAAGCGATTTCTGTCTCGCCACCTTCCGCGAGCTTGCGCGCGCGCTGTCGATCCATCTGCATGTCGGCTCGCTCGCAATCCGCGTCTCCGCCGACAAGGCGGCCAACCGATCCTTCCTGATCGACCCGAAGGGCGAGATCGCCGCGCGATACGACAAGATCCACATGTTCGACGTCGATCTCGCCAACGGCGAGAGCTATCGGGAATCGCGCAACTTTCGCGCCGGCGATTTCGGCGTGGTGGCCGATCTGCCCTGGGGCCGGCTTGGCATGACCATCTGCTACGACCTGCGCTTCCCCGCGCTCTATCGCGGGCTGGCGGAAGCCGGCGCCTCCTTCCTGGCGGCGCCCGCCGCCTTCACCCGGCAGACCGGTGAAGCGCATTGGCACGTCTTGCAACGCGCCCGCGCGATCGAGAATGGCTGTTTCGTCTTCGCCGCCGCGCAAGGCGGCCGGCACGAAAACGGCCGCGAGACCTTCGGCCATTCACTGATTATAGACCCTTGGGGGAGCATTCTGGCGGAAGGCGGAACCGAGCCCGGAATCGTGCTGGCCACGATCGATCCGGCGGCGATCTCCGCCGCCCGCGGGCGGATTCCTTCGCTCCAGCATGGGCGGCGCTTTGAGATCATCGAGCCGATGGCCGAGCCGGTTCACCTTCGCGCGGTGAAAGGCCCGACATGATCAAATACGCACTGGTCTGCGAGCAAAGGCACGAATTCGAGAGCTGGTTCGCCAGCTCCGCCGCCTATGACAAGCAGGCGAAGCGCGGGCTCGTCAGCTGCCCGGCCTGCGGCTCGGTCAAGGTGGACAAGGCGATCATGGCGCCGCGCCTGTCCGGCACGCGCAAGGGCAGGCGGCGCGCCCCGGACGCCGCCGCGGCTGCTCCAGTCGCCATGCTCTCTCCGCAGGAGCAGGAGCTGCGCGCGAAGCTGAAGGAATTGCGCGAGCACATCACCAAGAACGCCGATTATGTCGGACAAAAATTCCCCGAAGAAGCGCGCAAGATGCATTACGGGGAGGTCGAGCATCGCTCGATCTATGGCGAGGCGTCGCTGGAAGCCGCCAAGGAACTGCACGAGGAAGGCATCGAGCTGCATCCCTTGCCGGTGCTGCCGGACGAGCAGAACTGAGAATCGTCGCTAAGAAGCGCCGATCAGCAAAGCGACCCCCACAACGATCAGGGCGATGCCCACCGCCTCGCGCGCCGTCGTGCGCTGCCGGAAGCCGAAGACCGAGATCGCCTGCGCGAACAGCACCTCGACCAGCGCCAGCGTGCGCACGCTCGCCGCCGTGGCCAGCGCGAAGGCCAGAAACCAGAACAGCGAGGCGAAGGCGCCGAGAAAGCCCGCCAGCAGCGAGGGCCGCCATTCGCGCAGGATCGCGGCCATGACGCCGGGCGTGCGCAGCCAAAGATAGACCGACAACAGCACCGCCTGCAGCGCCAGCCCCATCACCACGCTGAAGGACGCGGCCATGACATAGCTGGCATCGCTCAGGGTCAGGACAGCGCCGCGGAAGCCGATGGCGGAAAGTCCGAACATCGCGCCGGCGGCCAGCCCGAGCAGCGCCGGCGTCAGCCCGTCGCGCAACGCGGCGGGACGATGCGACATGATCAAAACGCCGGCCGTCGCGATCAGGATCGCCACCGCCATCGGCAGCGTCACCTGGTCGCCCAGCAACACGAGCCCGAACAGCGCGACCTGCACGGGCTCGGTCTTGATATAGGCGTAGACCACCACGAAGGAGCGGGCGTTCATCGCGGTCAGCATCAGGGCGGTGGCGGCGGTCTGCGCCAGGCCGCCGAGCAGGATCCAGCCCCAGTAGACGCCGTCCGGCTGCGGCAGCGGCGCGCCGGTCGCCAGCAGCGCCGCGAAGAGAAAGAGCAGCCCGAAGGGCACGCCGAACAGAAAGCGCACCTGCGTCGCGCCGGCGGTGCCGAGCGCCGTGGTGAGATGGCGCTGGGTCGCATTGCGCAAGGTCTGCGCCAAGGCGGCGATCAGCGTGAAACCGATCCAGAGCCAGGAAGCGTCGGGCATCACCTATCCGTCATGCCCCGCGGAGGCGGGGCATCCAGTCCTCCCGGTGTCCGCATAAGAACAAAGGACTTCGTTTACTGGATCGCCCGCCTGCGCGGGCGATGACAGGAGGAGCCTCACGCCGGCCGCTCCGCCGCGATCATGTAGTTCACGTCCATGTCGGGCGAGAGCTGCCATTTGTCGGCGAGCAGGTTGTAGATCACGCCGCTTTCGCCGATGCGGCGCAGCCCGCCGGCCTGCAGTGCGGATTCCAGTTCCTCCGGGGTGACGAATTTGTCCCATTGATGCGTGCCGCGCGGCAGCCAGCGCAGCACATATTCGGCTCCGACGATGGCGAGCGCGAAAGCCTTCAGCGTGCGGTTGAGCGTGGCGGTGATCATCAGCCCGCCCGGCTTCACCATCTCGGCGCAGCGGCGGACGAACAGATTGACGTCGGTGACGTGCTCGATCACTTCCATCGCCAGCACGATGTCGAAGCGCTCGCCCGCCTCGGCCAGCGCCTCGGCGGTCGTGGAGCGGTAGTCCACCGCCACGCCTGTTTCGGCGGCATGCAGCTTCGCCACCTCGATATTGTTGGCGGCGGGATCGGCGCCGAGCACCTGCGCCCCGATGCGCGCCAGCGGCTCGGACAGAAGCCCGCCGCCGCAGCCGATGTCGAGGAGGCGCAGGCCGTTGAGGCAGTCGAGCCGTTTGGGATCACGCTGAAAATGCATCGCCGCCTGGTCGCGGATATAGCCAAGCCGCACCGGGTTGAACTTGTGCAGGGGCGCCATCGGGCCGTGCGGGTCCCACCAGTCGGCGGCCAGCCGGGAGAACCGCTCCACTTCGGCGGCATCGACGGTGGATGAGGTTTGTCCGACCACTGGCGGCTCCTGTTTTCCTCTCCCCTCGCGGCGAGGGTGGCAAGCGCGAGCGTGGCTGGCGCGAGCCGGTTGAGGGGGCGAAAACGCCCCTTACCCGCCCTCGCTATCGCCCGGGCACCCTCGCCCGCAAGGGGAGAGGGAAAGAAAGAGCTGCGGTTGCGGCAATCCGACAGCGCCGGTATGTATAGCCGCCTTTTCCGGCCGGAAACTGAAGAAAATCATCCGCATGAGCCGTCTTGTCATGAAATTCGGCGGTACGTCCGTCGCCGATATCGACCGCATCCGCAACGTCGCCCGCCATGTGAAGCGGGAGACGGATGCCGGGCATGAGGTCGCGGTGGTTGTTTCCGCCATGGCAGGGACCACCAACAGGCTGGTGGAGTGGTGCCGCGAGGCGGCGGCCCTGCATGACGCGCGGGAATACGACGTTGTGGTCGCTTCCGGCGAACAGGTGACCTCGGGCCTGCTGGCCATCGCCTTGCAGGAGTTGGGCGTCAGCGCGCGGTCGTGGCAGGGCTGGCAATTGCCGATCCTGACCAGCGACGCGCATGGCGCCGCCCGTATCCTCGACATCAACGGCGCCGAGCTCGTCAAGCGCTTCAAGGAGCGCAAGGAAGTGGCGGTGATCTCCGGCTTCCAGGGCATCCACAAGGAGACCGGCCGCATCACCACGCTCGGCCGCGGCGGCTCCGATACTTCCGCGGTCGCGGTCGCGGCCGCGATTCAGGCCGACCGCTGCGACATCTATACCGATGTGGACGGCGTCTATACGACCGATCCCCGGGTCGTTCCGCGCGCGCGCAGGCTTGCCAAGGTCGCCTTCGAGGAAATGCTGGAACTGGCCTCGCTCGGCGCCAAGGTGTTGCAGGTGCGCGCGGTCGAGCTCGGCGCCATGCGGCAGGTGCGGATCTTCGTCCGTTCCAGCTTCGACAAGCCCGAGGATATCGATCCGCGCGCCGACCCGCCGGGAACCCTGATTTGTTTTGAGGAGGAGATCGTGGAGCAGCACATCGTCACCGGCATCGCCTTCTCCAAGGACGAGGCGCAGATTTCCATCCGCCGGGTGCAGGACAAGCCCGGCGTGGCCGCTGCCATTTTCGGCCGGCTGGCGCAGGCCAATATCAACGTCGACATGATCGTGCAGAACGTCTCCGAGAACGGCGCGACCACCGACCTGACCTTCACCGTGCCGGAGGCGGACTATGCCCGGGCCAGCGACGTTCTGGCCAAGGCCAAGGGCGAGATCGGCTATGAGCGGCTCGACGGCGCCACCGACGTGGCCAAGATTTCCGTGATCGGCTTCGGCATGCGCAGCCACGCGGGCGTGGCGGCGGAGGCCTTCAAGGCGCTGGCCGAACGCAACATCAACATCCGCGCCATCACCACCTCGGAGATCAAGTTCTCGCTCCTGATCGACGCCGCCTATACCGAACTGGCCGTCCGCACCCTGCATGCCCTCTACGGGCTGGATAAGGGCAGCGCCTGAAAATCCAGCCGCGGCGCGCTTTCAGCGGTGTCTGGCGGCCTTTGGCTTGCAGTTTGCATCCCCGATTGGCTATGACCTGATAGAAGATTCCGTGGATCGCCGCAGCCACGGGCTTTTCCTTTCAGTTTGGGCCGCGGCCAAAACGGCTGCGGGGAGATCGGGTTAGAGGACCTCACGCCATGCGAGGCGCGCTCGGTGGTCCGCGCGTATTGTTGCGCCGGCTTCGCGAGGTGATGGCGGAGCCGGTCAGCGCGCAGGAACGCCTGGACAAGATTGTGGTGCTGATCGCCGCCAACATGGTGGCGGAGGTGTGTTCCGTCTACGTGCTGCGCGTGGACAACACACTCGAACTCTATGCCACCGAAGGTCTGAACCGGCAGGCCGTTCACCAGACCGTCATGGACGTCAATGAAGGCCTGGTCGGCCTGGTGGCGCGCGAGGCCACCTCGATCAACCTGTCGGAGGCGCATGAGCATCCGGCCTTCTCCTATCGGCCGGAAACCGGCGAAGAGATCTACCATTCCTTCCTCGGCGTGCCGATCCTGCGCGCGGGCAACACCCTCGGCGTGCTGGTGGTGCAGAACCGGGCGCGGCGCACCTATTCCGAGGAGGAAGAGGAGGCGCTGCAAACCACCGCCATGGTGCTGGCGGAGATGATCGCTTCGGGCGAGCTCTCGGCGCTGGCCAAGCCCGGCGCCGAACCGGCCGCGCATCATGCGCTCAGGCTTGCCGGCAGCGCGCTGGCGGAAGGCCTGGCGCTCGGCCATGTCGTGCTGCACGAGCCGCGCGTGGTGGTGACCAATTTCATCGCCGATGACGTGCATAAGGAACAAAAGCGCCTGGACAATGCCATTGCCGCCGTGCGCGCCGATCTCGATCTGATGCTGGAGCGCGGCGACGTGGTGGACGGCGGCGAGCATCGCGACGTGCTCGAGGCCTATCGCATGTTCGCCTATGACCAGGGCTGGATGCACCGCATGCATGAGGCGGTGGCGACCGGACTGACGGCCGAAGCCGCCGTGGAGCGCGTACAGTCGGACACCCGCGCGCGCATGCTGCGGCAGACCGATCCTTATTTGCGCGACCGCCTGCACGACCTGGACGATCTCGCCAACCGGCTGATGCGACAACTGATGGGCCGCAATCACGCGCCCGCGCGCGAGCAGCTGCCGGAGAACGCCGTGATCGTCGCGCGCGCCATGGGTCCGGCCGCGCTGCTCGATTACGACCGCAAGCGCCTGCGCGGCCTGGTGCTGGAGGAAGGCGGGCCAACCTCGCATGTCTCCATCGTGGCGCGCGCGCTCGGCATCCCGGCGGTGGGGGAGATTGCCAATGCCACCGGGCTGGTCGATTCCGGCGACGCGATCATCGTCGACGGCACCACCGGCGAAGTGCATGTGCGTCCCTCCGCCGAGGTCGAGCACGCTTATGCCGAGCGCGTGCGTTTGCGCGCGCGCAAGCAGGCGCAATACCGCGCGTTGCGCGAGCGGCCCTGCGTCACCAAGGACGGCGAGCCGGTGACGCTGATGCTGAACGCCGGCCTGGTGATCGACCTGCCGCATATCGAGGAGACCGGCGCGGCCGGCATCGGCCTGTTCCGCACCGAATTGCAGTTCATGGTCTCGCCGAATTTTCCGCGCACCAGCGAGCAGCTCACGCTCTATCGCGCGGTGCTCGACGCCGCCGGCCAGCGACCGGTGACTTTCCGCACCCTCGATATCGGCGGCGACAAGGTGCTGCCCTATATGCGCTCCTTCGAGGAAGAGAACCCGGCGCTTGGCTGGCGCGCGATCCGGCTGGGCCTCGACCGGCCGGGGCTCCTGCGCATCCAGATCCGCGCGCTGCTGAAAGCCGCGGGCGGGCGCGAGCTGAAGCTGATGTTCCCGATGGTCGCGACGGTGGACGAATTCGACGAGGCCAGGCGGCTGGTCGAATACGAGCTGACGCATCTGCGCAAGCACGGACATGCCTTGCCCGAGCTGGTGGAAGTCGGAACCATGCTGGAAGTCCCTTCGCTGCTTTTCCAGCTCGACGAATTGCTCGAGCGTGCGGATTTCCTCTCGGTCGGCTCCAACGACCTCTTGCAATTTCTCTACGCGGCAGACCGCGGCAATGCGCGCGTGTCGCAACGCTTCGATCCGCTGTCGGCTCCGGCGTTGCGGGCGTTGCGCGCCATCGCCCGGGCCGGACGCAAGCATAACAAGCCGGTGACGGTGTGCGGCGAACTGGCATCGAAACCGATCGGCGCCTTGGCGCTGGTCGCCGTCGGCTACCGCTCGCTCTCGGTGACCCCGTCGGCACTCGGTCCGGTCAAGGCGATGCTGCTTGAGCTCGACGGCCGCAAGGCGGCGAAATTGCTCGATCCCCTGATCGACAGCCCGGCCGGCAGCGTGCGGATCCGCGAGCGGCTAGAGGCTTTCGCCGAATCGGAAGGCTTGCAGTTGTAGCGACGCTTCGTATGTCGCCCGCGTGAGCCCTTTTTTCCTTATTGAGATACGAGCAAATGCTCCCTGAACAGAAACTCGACGCCTTGTTGACGCGCTATGCGGAAGTGCAAGCCGCGCTCGCGAGCCAGCACAACTCCGATACCTTTGTGAAGCTGTCGCGCGAATTCTCCGAGCTCGGGCCGGTCGTCGAATCGATCAATGCCTATCGCGCCGCCAGCCGCGAGCTCGCTGAAATCGATGCGCTGATGCAGGATCCGACGACCGATCCCGAGATGCGCGCCCTGGCGGAAAGCGAAAAAGGCCCCTTGCAGGAGCGTCGCGACCGGCTCGCGCAGGAAGTCCGCCTCGCGCTGGTGCCGAAGGATGCCATGGATGAGCGCAACGTCATCCTGGAAATCCGCGCCGGCACCGGCGGCGATGAGGCTTCGCTGTTCGCCGGCGATCTGTTCCGCATGTATGAGCGCTACGCCGCCAAGCATGGCTGGAAGGTGGAGGTGGTCTCGGCGAGCGAAGGCACCGCCGGCGGCTACAAGGAAATCATCGCGGAAATCAGCGGCCGCGGCCCCTTCGCCAAACTGAAATTCGAGTCCGGCGTGCACCGCGTGCAACGCGTGCCCAATACCGAGACGCAAGGGCGCATCCATACCTCGGCTGCCACCGTCGCGGTGCTCCCGGAGGCCGAGGAAGTCGACGTGAAGATCAACGATGCCGACCTGAAGATCGACACCATGCGGTCGAGCGGCGCCGGCGGCCAGCACGTCAACAAGACCGAATCCGCCATCCGGGTGACGCACATTCCGAGCGGCGTCGTGATTTACGTGCAGGCCGAGCGCTCGCAGCACAAGAACAAAGCCAAGGCGATGACGATGCTGCGTTCCAAGCTTTACGACTTGGAACGCACGAGGCTCGATTCGGCGCGCGCCGCCGAGCGCAAGGGCCAGATCGGCTCGGGCGACCGTTCCGAGCGCATCCGCACCTACAATTTCCCGCAAGGCCGCGTCAGCGACCACCGCATCAATCTCACGCTCTACAAATTGCCGCAGGTGATGGAAGGCGAAGCCCTGGATGAAATCATCCAGGCGCTGACCACCGAGCATCAGGCGGAATTGCTGGCGGCGCAGGAAAAGGCCTCGTGAAAATGCTTCCCGGTCTTGCGCCGGGCATCTCGATCGCCGCCGCGCGGCGCGTGCTGGCGCAGGCATTCCGCGATGCCGGCCTGGATTCTCCCGATCTCGACGCGCGCCTGCTGGTGGGCCACGCGCTTGGTCTCGATCACGGCGCGCTTGCCTCCAAGGGAGACCGCCGGCTGACCGCGGACGACGTTTCCGCCATCACGGGTCTGGCCGACCGCCGCCTGGCGCATGAGCCGGTGGCGCGCATTGCCGGCCGCAGGGAATTCTGGGGGCTGGAATTGCGCGTCACGCCCGCAACTTTGGTGCCGCGGCCGGAAACCGAAACCGTGGTGGAGGCGGCGCTCGCGGCGATCCCCGACCGGTCGCTTCCGCTGCGCATCGTGGATTTCGGCACCGGCACCGGCGCGCTCTTGCTCGCGCTGTTGTCGGAGCTTCCAAATGCCGTGGGCATCGGCACCGACATGAGTGTTTCCGCGCTTGCGGTCGCGCGCGACAATGCCGTCCGTCTTGGTTTCGGATCGCGCGCGTATTTTGCCGCTTGCGATTATGGCTCGGCCTTGCGCGGGCCGTTCGATCTTATTCTTTCCAATCCGCCCTATATCGCGAGCGGCGATATCGCCGGGCTGGATCCGGAAGTCCGCAATTACGATCCGCGGCTCGCGCTCGACGGCGGCCCCTCCGGCCTCGATGGTTATCGCGCCGTGGTAGCGCAGGCCGGCCGCCTGCTCGCCCCGACGGGTATTCTGGCGGTTGAGTTGGGTGCCGGGCAGGCCTTCGCCGTGGCAGCCCTGATGGGCGAGGGCGGAATCGTGGCGGACGCGCCGGAGGCCGATTTAAGTGGCCATTTTCGGGCTCTTCTGGGCCGTCCAGCCATGCGGGGACAGCATCCCGAAAGTGAAAAATAGCACTTGGATTATTCCCTCAGAGCGACTAGCTTCTTTCCACGACATCGACCCGAGACGGTCGCAGCGCGTTAACGCCCGAAGCGAGGCTTCTGAGGCGAGCGGTGCGAAAGGCGAACGAAGATAGCCGGTGATACGGCAGCGCATTCGGGTCAGACGCTTCATCGGGTTAGGCGCGGATCGGCATGACGTCGGTCAATGACGCGCGGATGAGGGGTTACCATTGCCGCTGAAGATCGCGGCGCAGGGGTTGTTGCGGCTATCGCAAAGACGGATCGCCCAGTTTCAGGAAGTCCTCGGCCGATGCTCCTTGGGCAAGGCCGGTGGGGAGGTGTGTGCTTTCGAGTCTCAAGCAGGCTCAAAGCTGGTCTTCAGGACGAGAGCGTCCGCAATCGGAGTGGCGAAAAAGGCAGATCATGAGAAACGGTCAGAACAAACGCATGCGTGGACGCAGCAACAATAACCGCGGCAAGAGCTCGAACCCGCTCACCCGGGTCTACGAATCGAACGGGCCGGACGTGAAAATCCGCGGGACGGCCTCGCATGTAGCGGAGAAATACATCCAGCTCGCGCGCGATTCACAGGCTTCCGGCGACCCGGTGGCCGCCGAGAATTATTACCAGCATGCCGAGCACTATTTCCGCATGATCGCCGCGGCGCAGGAACAGTTCCGCCAAACCCAGCAGCCGCCTTTCCATCGCGCTGAGGGCGAGCCGCGCGAGGAGAGCTTCGACGGCGACGACGATGATTTCCAGGGGCAAGGCGAGCCGGGCTATGGCAATCGCGAGCCGCAGGCGCCCTATCCGCCGCGCGACAATCAATTCCAACCGCGCGAGCAACAGCACCATCACAATCGCGAGCAGCAGCCGCATTACACTCGCGAGCAACAGCCTTATCCGCCGCGCGAGCAGCCGCGGCCGCAGCAGCAAGGCGGCGGTGACGGCCAGGGCGATGTAGGCGGCTTGCCGCCCTTCATCACCGGCGGCGCCCCGCAGGCACAGCAGGGCGGCAGCCATGGCCAGAACGGTCACGAGGGGCAGGCCGACCGCTATCCGCTGCATCGCCGGCGCCGGCGCCACCGTGGGCCGCGCAGCGACGTGGCGGGCGGATCGCAGACCGGCAACGACGGCAACCAGCCGACGCCGCGCCCCACCAACGACTGATTGCCGGACTAAGCGGACCCTTGATCAGACCGCGCCCGCGGCTCCGCCCGGCGCGGGCGCGAGCGCAGGCTCCAGCGCCGGCACCAGCCGGTGCTTTTCTTTGCGTGCCGGAAGCGCGCGATAGACCTGCTTGGTCGCCTCCACGATATGCACGCCGGCAAAGGGCGCGGAGATTCTTGAGCCGACGCGTTCCCATGCGAGCGCCGAGCGCAAGAACCATTTGCGCCCGATCGGCGGCACGTAAAGCGCCTCGTCCCAGCCCACCGGGGTGAACCAGGTTTCCCGCAGCAGATAAACGATCTGCGCGCGCGAATAGGGCCGGCCGTGGCCGAAAGGCGTGGTGTCCATGCGCGCCCAAAGCCCGCGCCGGTTCGGCACGACCGCCAACAATTTTCCGCCCGCCGACAACACGCGCCAGACCTCCCGCAGCAGCTGCGTGGGATCCTGCGACATCTCCAGCGCATGCACCAGCAACACGAGATCGACGGCGCCATCGGGCAGCGGCATCTCGCTTTCGTCCACCAGCGCCGTCAGCGCGGGCCGCGCCGAGGGCCATTTCACCACGCCCTGGGTGCCGGGCATGAAGGCGAGGCAGCGTTCCGCCTCCTCGCGAAACAGCCCAAGATAGGGGGTCGGATAACCGACGCCGAGCACGCGCAAGGCGCGCGCGTCGGTCCAGCGCCCGCGAATGCTGCGGCCGACAAAGCGGCGCGCGACCACGCCAAGTTGATGAGCGTAGAAGTTTCGCAGGTCGACGACGTCTATGGACATGGCGCTATATTAGTGCCGACGATTTGAAGTTCCTATAGCACCCGCCACACTCCGTTAGGAACTTCAACAGTGAAAGGATTTAACCGCCATGGCCGCCCAGGTTCCTGCCCAGGTCCGTCTGTTTCTTTGCCTGCAAGATAACTACGGCGTGCTTGTGCATGATCCAGCGAGCGGAGCGACGGCCGCGATCGACGCGCCGGAAGCCGCCCCGGTGGAAGCGGCGCTGAAAGGCAACGGCTGGAAGCTCACCGATATTCTTGTCACCCACCATCACGGCGATCACACCGGCGGGATCGCCGCGCTCAAGCAACAATACGGGTGCCGGGTGGTCGCGCCGCGCGGGGAAGCCGCGAAAATCCCGCAGGTGGATGAGACCGTGGGCGAAGGCGACACGGTCAAGGTGGGCAATCTCACGGCGCGTGTGCTGGAAACGCCGGGCCATACGCTCGGGCACATCGCCTACTGGTTCGATGCCGACAAGCTCGCCTTCGTCGGCGACACGCTGTTCTCCATCGGCTGCGGCCGGGTGATCGAAGGCAATCCGGAGATGATGTGGCGCTCGCTCGCCAAGCTGCGCGACCTGCCGGGTGACACGCGGATTTTCTGCGGGCACGAATATACGCAGGCGAATATCCGTTTCGCACTGACGATCGAACCCGACAACAAGGCGCTGCTCGCGCGTGCGGCCGCGGTGGACAAGCTGGCCGCCGGGAAAAAGCCGACGCTCCCCACGACCGTGGCAGAGGAACGCGAGGCCAACCCCTTCCTGCGCGCGGACAGGCCGGAAGTCGCCGCCGCCGTGGGACTGAGCGGGGAGCCGCCGGCGCAGGTGTTCGCGGAAATCCGCGCGCGGAAGAACAGGTCTTAGAACGAGCCGTCGTTCACACCATGTACTGCCCGCCATTGGCGGTGAGGGTCGAGCCGGTGATAAAGCCGGACTCGTCGGCGGCGAGAAAGACCACGCAGCGCGCGATTTCTTCCGGCGTGCCGAGCCGCCCGGCCGGGATGTACGGAATGATGCGCTTTTCCAATACGTCCTGCGGCATGGCCTGCACCATCTCGGTGCCGATGTAACCGGGACAGATCGCGTTCACGGTGACATTGACGCGCGCATTCTCCTGCGCCAGCGCCTTGGTGAAGCCGATCTCGCCTGCCTTGGCGGCGGAATAATTCGCCTGCCCCATCTGCCCCTTCTGCCCGTTGATCGAGGAGATGTTGATGATGCGGCCGAATTTGCGCTCGCGCATGCCCTCGATCACCGGGCGGCACATGTTGAAGAGCGAATTGAGATTGGTGTCGATCACGGCGCGCCACTGCTCGACGTCCATTTTGTGGAACATGCCGTCGCGGGTGATGCCGGCATTGTTGACCAGCACGTCCACCGGGCCGAGCTCGGCCTCGACCTTTTTCAAGCCGGCGGCGCAGGCGTCATGGGATGAGACGTCCCATCTGTAAACCGCGATGCCGGTCTCGGCCTTGAACTTGCTGGCGGCTTCCTCGTTGCCGCCGTAGTTCGCAGCCACTTTGTAGCCGGCCGCTTTCAGCGCCTTCGCTGTCGCCGCCCCGATCCCGCGCGTGCCGCCGGTAACCACCGCAACGCGTGCCATGACTTATACCCTCCCTGCTCGCTCTCCCTCTCCCCGTCCTTACGGAGAGAGGGGAAGACGAGTTATCTCTCCACGCACATCGCGATGCCCATGCCGCCGCCGATGCAGAGGGTGGCGAGGCCTTTCTTCGCGTCACGCTTGCCCATCTCATGCAGCAGCGTCACCAGGACGCGCGCGCCGGAAGCGCCGACCGGATGGCCGAGCGCAATGGCGCCGCCATTGACGTTGACCTTCTCGGTATCCCAGCAGAGATCCTTGTTCACCGCGCAGGCCTGCGCCGCGAAAGCCTCATTCGCTTCGATCAGGTCAAGATCCTCGACCTTCCAGCCCGCCTTCTTCAGCGCGGCGCGCGAGGCCGGGATCGGCCCGGTGCCCATGATCGAAGGATCGACGCCGGCATGCGCCCAGGAAACAATGCGCGCGAGCGGCTTGCGGCCTTCCTTCTCCGCCTGACTGGCTTTCATCAGCACCAGCGCCGCGGCGCCGTCATTGATGCCGGAGGCATTGCCGGCGGTGACGGAGCCTTCCTTGTCGAAAGCCGGCCGCAGCTTGGCCATGCCCTCGAGGGTCGAGCCGTGGCGCGGATATTCGTCGCTATCGACCACCACGTCGCCCTTGCGCGTCTTCACCGTGACCGGGACGATCTCATCCTTGAAACGGCCGGCCTTCTGCGCCGCCTCCGCCTTGTTCTGCGATTTCACCGCGAATTCGTCCTGCTGCTCGCGGGTGATCTGCCACTGCTTGGCGACGTTCTCCGCGGTGGTGCCCATGTGGTAGCCGTGGAAGGCATCCCACAGCCCGTCCTTGATCATGGTATCGACCATCTCGAAGCCGCCCATCTTCACGCCGTTGCGCAGATAGGCGCAGTGCGGCGCCATGCTCATGGATTCCTGGCCGCCCGCGACCACGATCTCGGAATCGCCGTTGAGGATGGCCTGATAGCCGAGCGCAACCGCGCGCAGTCCGGAGCCGCAAAGCTGATTCACCCCCCAGGCCGGGATCTGCACCGGGATGCCGGCTGCCACCGAAGCCTGGCGCGCCGGGTTCTGCCCTTGGCCGGCGGTGAGGATCTGACCCATGATGACCTCGGAGACGAGCTCGCCTCCGATGCCGGCGCGCTCCAGCGCCGCCTTGATGGCGACCTTGCCGAGTTCGTGCGCCGGCAAGCTGGAAAGCGCTCCATTGAACGCACCTACTGCCGTGCGGGCGGCGCCGACGATGACGATGTCGTCTTTCATCTGAAACTCCTGTTATCGGGACGGGCTATGCAAAAGCAGTGCCCTTCCCCGGTTCTGTAACATCTTAGCCGACCTGATCCGGCCCTATCGTGACAAAACGGTGGCCCGCTCCGAAGGAAAGAGGTTATCCTGCCTGCCCTAGCGAGGCCGGAACCGACGCATGGCAAAACCCGAAGAACCGATCACCATCAAGAAATACGCCAATCGCCGGCTCTATAACACCGGCACCAGCACCTATGTCACGCTTGAAGACCTCGCCGTGATGGTCAAAAAAGGCGAGGATTTTGTGGTCTATGATGCCAAAACCGGCGAGGACATCACCCGTTCCGTGCTGGCGCAGATCATCTTCGAACAGGAGAACAAGGAAGGGCAGAGTCTGTTGCCGATCGCCTTCCTGCGGCAGCTGATCCGTTTCTACGGCGACAGCATGCAGACGCTGGTGCCGCGCTTTCTGGAAATCTCCATGAGCTCGCTCACCCGCGAGCAGGAAAAGATGCGCGAACAGGTGGCGCAGGCCTTCGGCGCCACCGGCTTGGGCACGCTGGAAGACCAGGTGCGCCGGAACATGGAGATGTTCGAGCGCGCCTTCACGATGTTCGCGCCTTTCGCCCGCAAGGAAAATAATTCCGAGGGCGGCGAGAATCCCCCGCCGCGCGGCGGCAGCGAGATCGAGGATCTCAAGCGTCAGCTCGACGAGATGCAAAAGCGGCTCGACCGCCTGGGCGACAAGGGCGAAAAGTAGGTCAAGTCCGGGTCGCAACCCTCCGCCGTTAAGGCCCGCCTAACCATGGCGCGGCCGCCCAGCGGGCGGCCCGGAACAGTCTCTCTGCACAGCACATTGGCATGGGTGCCGTCTGGCACGGCACTTGCGGTTTCTCGATCAAAGGGACCTCGGCGTCCCGAAACGAGACAGGAACGCGCCATGGCTGTGAACGGAATTGGAGCACCGGCCGACCGTCGATCCTCCGCCATGTCCCGTTCTGCGGAGAACGAGGTGCCGCCCGCTGAGCAGCGTGCGCTCGTCCCCGTTCCGCAAGCCGATCCGAGCGAAAACCCCTGCCCTTGCGCACGCCGGCCGGCAGCGCCCTTCCTGGCGCATCTGATCGCCACCGAGCGCGGCGAGCCGCAGACGCGGGAACGGCGCCGCGCCGCGCCGGATGCGGCGGCGCAGGCTTATGCGGCCACCGCGACGCTGCGCTAGATCGAGCCGATTCCGAGAGAAGCCGGGCGTCAGGAGACGATCCGGTCGCCGTTTTCGATCCCGATGTCGCGCTGCGCGGTGCGGACGCTGACGGTGAAACCGCCAAGCACATCGACGAAGGCGGTGACCAGCAGCAGGAAAAAGGTGGATGTGGCCGCCCGCTCGACGAGCAGAAACTCGACGATCATGGCGATGAACAGCAGCATCGACAGCATATGGTCGACGAGGCCCCGGGTCCCGATCCGCGTCGATTTGAGGATTTCGACAAACAGCAACAGGATCGAGAACGCGATCAGCAGATCGCCAGGCGATATGCCCCACTCACCGCCCGAAATGATACGGACGGAGGTGAACGGCTGCGTCCAGTTGGTCACGCCGAAGATGAAGGCGAAGATATTGTAGAGCACGAAGGGGATCAGCAGGAGGGGAAAGCCAACGAGAAACATGGACGCCCTTTCCTCGCGCTGACGCGTAGCCCGATGTGCGAAAAGCCGGATCAGACCTCGGCCTTCTTCGGCTTCAGAACCTGGCGGCCCTTATATTTGCCGGTCTTCAGGTCGATATGGTGCGGCCGGCGCAGCTCGCCGGAATCCTTGTCCTCGACATAAGCCGGCCTCTTGAGCGCATCGGCGGAACGGCGCATCCCGCGGCGGGAGGGCGAGGTTTTTCTTTTTGGAACGGCCACTTGCTCAATCTCCTCAAACGGACGCCGGCGCGAAGCGCGGAAAGGTCCTTCTGGTGGGTCGGATGTGGGGGGCTTATAGAGGAAGACAGGCGCGAAAACTAGTGCCCGGCTGAGCTTGCCGCGGGTGGTGTAGGAACTTCAAACCGGCGGCACTATCGGGTTCGCCGGGCCCGGATGCAATCGGCTGCCCAGGCCGAGCGCGCGGCGCGCGCCCGGTAAACGCCAGCCAGGCGCTGCACATCAAGCCGCGGCTGGCGGGCACTGCGGAGCTTCGGATTGGGCAGGATCGCCGCCAGCAGGGCGGCTTCGCCCGGACCGAGCTGCCGCGCCGACTTGCCGAAGGCAAAACGCGAGCCCGCGTCGGCCCCGAACTGCCCGTTGGGTCCCCATTCGGCGATATTGAGATAGATTTCCATGATCCGCGGCTTGGGCAGCACCAGATCCACCCAGAGCGCCAGCGGCAGTTCCAGGATTTTTCGCACCACGCTGCGGCCCGGCCAGAGAAACAGGTTCTTGACGGCCTGTTGCGTGATGGTCGAGCCGCCGCGCAGGTCGTCGAAATCCTCGGCATCCTCGACGATGCCGCGCAGTTCCTGAAAATCGACGCCATGGTGGCTGCAATAGCGGCCATCCTCAGCCAGGATGACGGTGAGCGGCAGGGTCGGCGCGATCTGCGCCAGCGGCACGAATGTCCGCTCAACCCGCTGGCCGGTCACCCAGCGCCAGACCATGGGCGTGGAGACCGGATTGACGAAGCGGTAGAGCGGCACAAGCGCATAGGGCAGCAGGATGAATACTCCGGCAACGACAATCGCCGCGCGCAGCGGGCGCGAGCTCCTGAGCGCTTTTCCCAGTCCCATGTTTCAAAACTATCCGATTTTGCGCTAACAGATGAAGGCTGCGGCGCCATGACGCCGACGCTGCCTCTTTGGAATCCGGCCGATGCCCGCTTCCGCTTCCGCCCCCGCAATACGCAGCGACAAGCGCGCCTTCAAGGCTCGTCTTGCCAGCGTCGCGCATGAGATTGAAGACCTGCTGGAGAAGCTTTTGGGCGGCGACCTGGAAGAACGGGAAATCGCGCGGCCGGCACGCCTGCTGAAAGCCATGCGCTATGCGGTGCTTTCAGGAGGCAAGCGCATCCGGCCATTCTTCGTGATGGAGACGGCGCGGCTGTTGAACGCAAAACCTCAACACGCGGCGATGACGGCGGCAGCGCTGGAATGCGTGCACGCCTATTCGCTGATCCACGACGATCTGCCGGCGATGGACAATGATGCGCTCCGGCGCGGAAGGCCGACGGTGCATAAGGCCTTCGACGAAGCCACCGCCATTCTCGCAGGCGATGCGCTGCTCACCTTTGCCTTCGATCTGCTGGCACGCGAGCAGACCCATCCCGACGCCGGCGTGCGCGTGGCGCTGGTGGCGGAGCTGGCGCGCGCCGCCGGGATCGGCGGCATGGCGGGCGGACAACTGCTCGACCTCGCCGCCGAAGGGCGCTTCGGCAAAGTGCAGCCGGGCGCGACCGCGGAAGACTCCGTGATGATGCTGGAAGCGATGAAGACCGGCGCGCTGATCCGGGCGGCTTGCGGCATGGGCGCCATTCTCGGCCAGGCCTCGCAGGCCGCGCGCGGGGCGCTCGATTCGTATGGCTTTGCGCTCGGGCAGGCCTTCCAGATCGCAGACGACCTGCTCGATCTCGAAGGCGATCCGGAAACCATGGGCAAGAAAACCAGGAAAGACGCGGCCGCCGGCAAGGCCACCTTCATCGCCATCCTCGGCGTCGACGGGGCGCGCGCCCGGCTGGCGGCGCTGGTGGCCGAAGCAGAGGCCGCACTCGGTCAATTCGGTGAAGAGGCCAAGATGTTGCGGGCAGCGGCGCGTTTCGTCGCCGAGCGACGCGCTTAGAGCGGGGGCCGCATGCCAGCACGCAAGCAGCAAATCCAACGTCGCCTGCCGAAGACTTTCCGCATCCTTTATGCGCGGCCCAAGCTGATCATTTCGGTCGCGCTTGCCGTGGCGGTGGCCCTGCTTCTGCCGGCGGAGTGGCGGCCGATCACGCGCGCGCTTATCGGCTGGAATGCCGGCGTCGTGCTTTATCTCTGCATCGTTTACTGGATGATCGCCCGCTCGGAGGTGAGCCATATCCGCAGACACGCGGCGCAAGAAGACGAAGGCCGCGTGGCGATCCTCGCCCTGACGGTTGCCGCCACGCTCGCGAGCCTTGCCGCCATCGTCGTGCTGCTCGGGCTGGGCGACGGCAAGAACGCGCCGCCGCAGCTCGCTTTCGCGATCGCAACGATCCTGCTGTCATGGGGCTTCATCCACTCGATTTTCGCGCTGCATTACGCGTACGAGTTCTATACCGAGTCCCCGCCGGCCAGCGGCCTGAAATTTCCCGGCGACACCAAGCCGGATTATCTGGACTTCGTTTATTTCTCTTTCGTCGTCGGCATGACCTTCCAGGTCTCCGACGTGGCTATTGTCTCGCGCAAGATCCGCCGCACGGTCACCGCGCATGCCGTCGTGGCTTTCCTGTTCAACGTGGCCTTGCTCGCGATCATGATCAATATCGCCGCCAGCGCGATCTCGAAGTGAGACTACCGGGTCGGACCGGGGAGCATCCGGCGAAGCGTGCCGTCCCGCAGCACCCAGTGATGAAAAACTGCAGCCGCCGCATGCAGGCCGGCAAGGATCACCAGTGCATTCGCGAGGAACTCGTGCACTTCCTCCAGCGTGTGCTTGAACGCACGGTCGGCGGACCACGGTGACGCGATGTCGAACAGACCAAACACCGGCAATGCTTCGCCGCCGGCGAAACGGAGCAGGATGCCCGCAACGGGCGCGGCAATGAGCAAGGCATACATAGCGTAATGAGCCCAAAGAGCCGCGTGGCCCAACCACGCGCCCAGGACCGTCCTCTCGGGCAAGGGCGGAGGATCGCCGATCCGCCAGAGCAGCCGCAGCGTCACCAGAATGATGACGGCAAGTCCCGCATACATGTGGACATACAAGCCACTATCCCGCGCAGAGCCGCGGGGGAGCGCGTCGTCGAAAGTTCCCAAAGTCCATGAAACAAGGACAAACGCCACTACCGCCCAATGCAGGATCTTCGGGATCGCGCCGTAACGCTCTGGCGAATTGCGGAGCTGCATTTCTTCTTGCCTGACGACCAATCTTGGCAAGAATCGGACGCACCGGGAGCGCCGTCATTGTCGTAGATCAAAGGCTTACAGCCCGCTGAACCAGTTGTAGCCCTGGTCTTCCCAATATCCGCCCAGGTCCTCGTTGGTGACGGCCATTTCCATCACGTATTTGGGATTCTTGAAGCCGAGTTTCGTGGGCATGCGGATCTTCATCGGGAAGCCGTAGGCGCGCGGCAGGATCTCGTTGTCGAACTTGAACGTCATCTGCGTCTGCGGATGCAGCGCGGTCGGCATGTCGATGGTGGTGGAATAGCCCTCGGCGCAGCGGAACCAGACATATTTCGCGCGGGTGTCCGCGCCGACGCGCCTGAGGAATTCGTTCAGGCGCACGCCGGTCCAGCTGCCGATCGCACTCCAGCCTTCGACGCAGATGTGGCGCGTGACCTGCTTTTCCTGCGGCAGCGCGTAAAGCTCCTCCAGCGTCCAGGATTTCTTGTTCTCCACCAGGCCGCCGACCTGCAATTTGTAGGAAGTCCCGTCGACCTCGGGCGCTTCGTCCAGGCTGTAATAGGCGTTGAACGGGAAAGGCCGCGCGATCATGCTCTCGGGATAAGTCGGCGCCAGCTTGTTGGGATTGAACAGCAGCGCCTGCGCGCCGTCATTGAAGGTGGAAATCTTCCTCAGCACGCGCTCTGCGCCCGCGCCATCGAGGATGTCGCAGCCGGTGAGAAAAGTGAGCGCGCCGAGGCTTCCGGCGCCGCGCAGGAACAGCCGCCGCGTCGGATCGGGCAGCAGCTTCGCGGCGTCCCTGATCAGCAGCTGCTTGTCGACGCCGGGTATGGGTTTGCGAATGCGGGCCATCGAAACTTCTCACTTCCCCAGGATCATCGCGCGCAGGCTCTTCGGCACCAGCAGCGCCATCACGACATGGATCACGATGAAGCCGACGATGATCGCCATGGCGAGGAAATGCAGATAGCGCGCAGCTTCGTAACCGCCGAACAGCGCGGCCAACTCCTGCAGCTGTATCGGCTTCCAGATCGACAGCCCCGTCAGCACGACCAGCACGCCGGCAAGGATGACGCCGAGGTACAGCAGCCGCTGCGCCGCGTTGTAGACCGAGAGATCGTCATGGGCGAGACGGCCGCCGAGCGCGGCCTTCACGTCGGCCACGACTTCGGATGGATAGATCGGCAGCAATTTGCGGCGGAAGCGGCCGGTGACGATGCCGAGCGTCACATAGACGATGCCGTTGATCACCAGCACCCACATCGCCGCGAAATGCCACATGATGGCCCCGGCCAGCCAGCCGCCGATGGTGATGCTGCGCGGGAAGGTGAAGGGAAACAGCGGCGAGGCGTTGTAAATCTGCCATCCCGAGCCGATCATCACGACGATGGCGACGGCATTGATCCAATGGGTGATCCTCACCCAGCGCGGATGAATGACGCTCTCGCGCGGTGTCGAATGGGTGCTGCTGATATCCAACGATGCCATCGACCGGTCCTCGAAGCCTGATTTTACCAGATATACGGCCCGGCGTCGCAATAGATGCAAAAGGCAAATCGGGCCCGCCAAGTTTATGCATTGGCGGACCCGACGGGGGGCAGCGTTACTTCGCCATGCCGTCCTTCTTCATCGCGTCGGCCTTCTCGTCTTTCTTCATCTTCCCCTCGGCCGTCTCGTCCTTCTTCATGCCGTCGGTTTTGCCCATCGTGTCCGGCTTCGCCATCGCGTCGGGCTTCGACATGCTGGAGCCCTGCGGCGCCATGGTCTGGGCAAAGACCGCCGGCGCGAGCGCGATGCACATGGCCATGGCGAGCGGGAGCATCAGGGATTTGTTCATAGCGGTTTCCTCCAAAGCGACGATGGGTTGCAGGCTCCCATCGAACCGCATTCGCGCCGGAGCGCACGCGGGTTACGCGGCTTTGGAAAGATTCGTGAAAGCCCACAGGCGGCGGCCATAGGCGCGGCTCACCACCACCACCAGCGCCACGGCGAAGGCATGCACCAACAGGTCAACGACGGCGGCATCGAAGGGATGGAACAGGTTCAGCAAGGTGGCCGAGGCCGCCGCCACCGCCAGTCCCGCGATCGTCGCGGTCAGGCCGGGCAGCAGCGAAAAGGCCTCGCGCAGCATGGCGAACATCAGGAGCGAGAACGGCACCGAGAGCGCCACGATGATCGCAAGGCACTGCATGGTTTCGCCCAGCGGCGGGACGTAGGTGCCCGGCAGCACGACATTCCGCAGGCAGCCGAGTCCGCTGGCGGCGATCCACAGCACCACGGCCGGCAGCGGCAGCCAGGCCCAGGCGCGCGCACTGTCCGGCAAGCTGAGCTTGAAGGCGGCGATGGCCGCGAGCAGCGCGGTCAGCGCGGAGCCAAGCATCGCCATCCACATATCGGGTGACGCCGTGAAGCGTTGCATGAAAGCGGGCAGATCGGCGATCAGGCTCAGCAACAGCCCGGCAGCGACGACAAAGCCCAGCCAGATCATGGCGCGCCTGGCGGGCGACGGCAGCGGCCGCACCGGGCGCAAATCGGACGCCAGGCCCTCGATGAGCCGGTCGTGCGGGGCGTCTTGCGGCATAGCGTTGCTCATTTCCTATCCTTCGCGCTCTACGCTGCCACGCAGGGCTTTCAGGGCGCGATGCAGATTGACCTTCAGCGAACCTTTGCTCCGGCGGGTCAAAGCGGACGCTTCGGCCAGCGATTGTTCGTTCAGCACCAGATATTGCACCGCCTCGCGCTGCCGTGGCGGCAATGACGCAAGCGCCTGACTGACGCGGCCGCCGTCGTCCGCCTGCTGCAGCCCGCCGGCGGGATCGGCCGTCTCGTCCGGATAATTTTCAAAGGCGATCGGCGCATGCAATTCGCGCGCGCCGCGGCGCCCGCTTTGACGCAACAGGTCGATCGCGCGCCGTTCGGCGATCACCCGCAGCCAGGCGGTGAAGGAGCGATTCGGGTCGTACGTCTGCCGGGCGCGGTGGATGGTGAGCAGCACCTCCTGCACCACGTCGTCCACCTGATCGGCGCCGACGCCCTGCCGCCGGGCGATCGCCCGGATCAGCGGCACGCAATCGCGCAGCAGCGTCTGATAGGCCGTCTTGTCGCCGGCCTGAGCCGCCGCCATCAAGGCGGAGCGGCGTGCATCGTCGGCGGTCGGCTTCTGCTCGGCGATGGCCATGCGGCGCCTGGAACCTGTCCTTGCGGGGGAGACCAGCATACGCTCCACGGGAGCGCGCGAGTAGGGGATGAAAGCGGCCGCATCGGCGAGCATGGTCTTGCGGCGCATTTGCCACCCGGCAGCCAGAATTCGGTCCTCCCGAGTTGTTCGCGACGGAGCGGCCCGCGGTTACATCGCCGGCGCGCGATCCGAACACCGGAATTTGCTGAAGTCCCCGAGCAACCAAGACCGGCTGGCGCCAAACGCCCGCAGGCATGCAAAATACAAGCCGTCGTGCCTTTGCTGCCATGCGCAAATGGCATTGCGCGCGGCCACCGGCCTGCTTATGGATGGGGCCGCACAACGAGGTTCTGATCGATGACCGGGAGCCCGATCCCCCGCCCAAGGCCGCTGTCGCCGCATCTCCAAATCTATCGCCCGACGCTGACGATGACGATGTCCGTCGTGCATCGCATCACCGGGATGGGCCTCTATCTCGGCGTGCTGCTGATTGCCTGGTGGCTGATCGCCGCTTCCTCGGGGCCGAATGCCTATGCCGCGGTGGAAGGCTTCTTCGGCTCGATCATCGGCCGCCTGGTGCTGTTCGGTTATACCTGGGCGCTGATCCACCACATGCTCGGCGGCATCCGCCATCTGATCTGGGATACCGGCCGCGGCTTCGGCGCGCAGGAGCGCGAATGGCTGGCGCGCGCGACCATCATCGGCTCGATCTTCCTGACCGTCCTGCTCTGGGCGGTCGGTCTTCTGGTGGTGGGGCCGCGATGAAGCCCGACGATTTCGACATCCGCACGCCGATGGGCCGCGTCCGCGGCCTGGGCTCGGCGCGGTCGGGCACCAAGCATTTCTGGCAGGAGCGAGTCACCGCAGTCGCCGCCATCCCGCTGACCATAGCCTTCTTCGTGATCGTCGCGAGCGTGCTCGGGCGCAATCACGCAGCGGTGGTGCAGATTCTCAGTTCGCCGCTGGTTGCGATCCTGCTGCTGCTCTTCATCGTCAACAGCATCTATCACATGTGGCTCGGCATGCAGGTGATCATCGAAGATTACGTGCATGACGACGTGCCCAAGCTCTCGTCCCTGATGGCCAATACTTTCTTCTGCGCGGCGGCGGCGCTCGCGTCGGTCTACGCCATTCTCAAATTGTCATTCGGAGTGTGAAGCATGGCGGGTAACGGATCGTCGACGGGCAGCCCGGCGGTAAATGGCCGCGCTTATCCGATCGAGGACCACAGCTTTGACGTGTTGGTGGTGGGCGCCGGCGGCGCCGGCCTGCGCGCGGTGGTGGGCTGCGCCGAGGCCGGCCTGCGCACCGCCTGCATCACCAAGGTTTTTCCGACCCGCTCGCATACCGTCGCGGCGCAGGGCGGCATCGCCGCGGCGCTCGGAAACATGAGCGAGGACGACTGGCGCTGGCACATGTACGACACCGTGAAGGGAGCGGACTGGCTCGGCGACCAGGATGCGATCGAATATATGTGCCGCCATGCGCCGGCCGCGGTTTACGAGCTGGAGCATTGGGGCCTGCCGTTCTCGCGCCGGCAGGACGACGGCCGCATCTATCAGCGCCCGTTCGGCGGCATGACCACGCATTTCGGCAAAGGCACCGCGCAACGCACCTGTGCCGCCGCCGACCGCACCGGGCATGCCATGCTGCACACGATGTATGGCCAGTCGCTGCGCCATTCCGCGCAGTTCTATATCGAATATTTCGCCATCGACCTGATCATGGATGATGCCGGGCGCTGCCGCGGCGCGGTGGCGCTGAACATGGAAGACGGCTCGATCCACCGCTTCCGCGCCAACATGACGATCCTGGCGACCGGCGGCTACGGCCGCGCCTATTTCTCCTGCACTTCGGCGCATATCTGCACCGGCGACGGCAACGCGATGGTCCTGCGCGCCGGCCTGCCGCTGCAGGACATGGAATTCGTGCAGTTCCATCCCACCGGCATCTACGGCGCCGGCTGCCTGATCACCGAAGGCACGCGCGGCGAAGGCGCCTATCTGGTCAATTCGGAAGGCGAGCGCTTCATGGAGCGCTATGCGCCGTCAGCCAAGGATTTGGCCTCGCGCGACGTGGTCTCGCGCGCCATGACGATCGAAATCCGCGAAGGCCGCGGCGTGGGCAAGAACAAGGATCACATATTCCTGCATCTCGACCATCTCGATCCGGAGATCCTGCGCGAACGGCTGCCCGGAATTTCGGAATCTGCGCGCATCTTCGCCGGCGTCGACGTCACCAAGGAGCCGATCCCGGTCATTCCGACCGTGCATTACAACATGGGCGGCATCGCCACGAATTATCACGGCGAGGTGCTGACCAAGAAGAACGGCGACGCCGATACCGTGGTGCCCGGCCTGATGGCGCTGGGCGAAGCGGCCTGCGTGTCGGTGCATGGCGCCAACCGGCTCGGCTCCAATTCGCTGATCGATCTGGTGGTATTCGGCCGCGCCGCCGCCCTGCGCTGCGCCGAGCTGATGCAGCCGAACGAAAGCCAGCCGGAGCTGCCGAAGGATTCCGCCGATCTCGCGCTCGGCCGGCTGGATAAATTCCGCAATGCCTCCGGCAGCACCCCGACCGCGCAGCTGCGCATGCGCATGCAGACGGTGATGCAGAATAATTGCGCGGTGTTCCGCACCGGGCCGGTGCTGGAGGAAGGCCACAAGCTCATTCACGAAGTGCAGGCGGCGATGCCGGAAGTGCGCGTCACCGACCGCTCGATGATCTGGAATACCGACCTGATCGAGACGCTGGAGCTCGACAACCTGATGGGCCAGGCGGTGGTCACCATGGATGCCGCGCTCAACCGTACCGAAAGCCGCGGCGCGCATGCGCGCGAGGATCATCCCAAGCGCGACGACGGGAACTGGATGAAGCACACGCTGACCTGGCTCGACGCCAACGGCAAGGTGACGGTCGATTACCGGCCCGTGCATACCTATACGCTGACCAACGACGTTTCTTACATTCCGCCAAAGGAACGGGTGTATTGAGCCGGCAACGTCGCCGGCCAGCAAAGAAGCCGACGTTTTGCTGCCGGTGGCGGCTGAAGGAAATTGCTATGGACAGATTTCTGGTCATCAATGCCGTGCTCGCCGGCGCCGCGATTGTGATCGGCTTTTACAGCCACCGGCTTGCGGCGGCGCTGGTTGCCTGGTTCTGGCTGGCGGTGATCCATGGCGGATTGATCCTGCTGGCGATGGGCCAGGCCGGCAGCATGTCGGTGCCGGAACTTCCGCTCTTCGCCGACGTACTCAAGATGGTGGCCCAGCTTCTCGACAGCGCTATCCAGATGGCCCGGACCTCTATTGCCGTGGATTTTGCCAATACCGCGCTGGCGGCTTACTTCATCGCAACGACCGGCATTCTGTTGCTGCTGGTGCTTGCCGCTTTTGTCATCCGTTCGCTATTGACCGCACTCGTCTCGCTCCTCGCTCCGCAGAAAGCTTCAGCCTAGGGATCCCATGGTCCAGTTCACGCTTCCGAAAAACTCCAAGGTCACCGAAGGAAAAACCTGGCCGCGGCCGGCCGGCGCGCACAACGTCGCGCAGTATCGGATCTACCGCTGGGACCCCGAGGGCGAGGGCAATCCGCGTCTCGATACCTACACGGTCGATCGCGACCACTGCGGCCCGATGGTTCTCGACGCGCTGCTCTGGATCAAGAACAACATCGATCCGACGCTGACTTTCCGCCGCTCCTGCCGGGAAGGCATCTGCGGCTCCTGCTCGATGAATATCGACGGCGCCAATACGCTCGCCTGCACCAAGGCGATGGACGACATCAAGGGCGACATCAAGGTCTATCCGCTGCCGCATATGCCGGTGGTGAAGGACCTGGTGCCCGATCTGTCCAATTTCTACGCCCAGCACGCCGCCACCCAGCCGTGGCTGCAGACCGTGACGCCGACGCCGGAGAAGGAATGGCGGCAGAGTCACGAGGACCGCGCCAAGCTCGACGGGCTCTACGAGTGCATCCTCTGCGCCTGCTGCTCCACCGCCTGCCCGAGCTATTGGTGGAACGGCGACCGCTTCATGGGGCCGGCCGCCTTGTTGCAGGCGCAGCGCTGGATCAAGGACAGCCGCGACGAGCGCACCGGCGAGCGGCTCGACGATCTGGAAGATCCCTTCCGGCTCTACCGCTGCCACACGATCATGAACTGCACAAAGGTCTGTCCGAAGGACCTGAACCCCGCCAAGGCCATCGCCGAGATCAAGAAGGCGATGGTCGAGCGGCAGGGCTAGTGACAACGACCTTGTCGAGGAGGCGTCATGCTGGGATTTGGCGAGAACCGCTCATCGCATCGCTATCTGTCATACGCTGACAACATCGCAATCGCCTGGCGGGATTTCCTGCTGCTGGTGGCGCGCGTCCTCGCCGGCTGGATCTATCTGCAAAGCGGATTTGGCAAGGTGCTCGACCCCGCCACTTTTGCGGCGAGGCTGGTCCCGCGCGGGGTGCCGGAATGGCTCGGCCTGATCGCGCCCTTCGTCGAATTCATCGGCGGGCTGGCGCTGGTGCTCGGTATCGGCACGCGCTACGCCGCGCTGATGCTGATCGCCTTCACCATCGCCGCGACCTGGATCTCGCATACCTTCTGGACCTTCCCGGAAGCACAGCGCGGCCAGCAGTTCACCCAGTTCTGGAAGAACGTCACCATGACCGGCGGCCTGTTGGCGCTGTTCGTGACCGGCCCCGGGCGCTTCAGCCTCGACGGCTGGCTGAGCCGTCGCTGACAGCGTCGCCTGGTCCTTCCCTCGATTCACTTCACGCGGGCCGCCGCAACGGGCGGTCCGTGCGCCTCGCAACATCGGGAATACCGCTGCATGAAGACGGCAAGAGCGATTCTGCTGAGTCTTTCGATCGGAGCCGTGTACCTGCTGGGCGTGCCGCCGCAAGCCGAGGCGCAGAGCGCCGTGGCCGAGTTTTATCGGGGCAAGACCGTCACCATCGTGATCGGCTCCACGCCCGGCGGCGGCTATGACACCTATGCGCGGCTGATTGCGCGGCACATCGGCAAATTCATCCCCGGCAACCCGGCGGTCGTACCGGGCAACATGCCGGGCGCCGGCAGCAATGTGGCGGCAGCCGCGGTCTACAACAGCTTGCCGAAGGACGGCACGCAGATCGGCGCGATCTATGCCAGCGCGATGCTGGAGCCGCTGCTCGGCGACGCCTCCCGCATCCGGCACGATCCGAGCAAGTTCCAGACCCTCGGGTCGGCGAGCAACGAAGTCTATACCTGCGTCGTGCGCAACGACGCGCCGGCCAAGACGCTGGCCGACGCGCGGGCGACGGAAATCATTCTCGGCGCCACCGCCGAAGGCGGCTCGACCGTCGACTTTCCGGCCATCCTCAATCGCTTCTTCGGCACCAGGTTCAAGATCGTGCGCGGCTATGGCGGCTCGCGCGAGGTGCTGCTCGCGATCGAGCGCAACGAGGTGCAAGGCGCCTGCGGCCTGACCTGGTCGGTGCTCTCGACGCAGGTCCCGGACCTGTTTACCGCCGGCCGGTTCCGGATGCTGTTGCAGGAAGACATGACCGGCAACGACGAATTGAATGCGCGCGGCATTCCGGTGGCCGGCAAGCTTGCCGAGGAGGAGCCGGCACGGCGGGCGCTGGAATTATTCTATGCCCAGAACGTGCTCGGCCGCCCTTACGTGATGGCGCCGGAGGTTCCCGCCGACCGCGTCGCGGCCTTGCGCGACGCCTTCATGCAGGCGCTGAAGGATCCCGAGCTGCTGGCCGATGCGAAGAAGATGCGCGTCAGCATCAATCCGCAGTCGGGCGAGGACGTGCAGGCGCTGATCGGCAAGCTCTATGCGACGCCGAAGGACATCGTCGAGGTCGTGCGCGCGACCATCGCGCGCGAGAAATAGGCCGCAGCTTCGGATCGCGCAGGAACCGCGCGCCGGTTTGCGCGGTTAGCCCCGCATGACGGAGCAGGAAATTATCTCGCGCGTGTGGGACATCGTCGAGCAGGCCGGCGTCGGCATGCTGACCACGCGCTTTGGCGGGGGCTTGCGCGCGCGCCCGCTCGAGCCGCGCCCCGACCGCGAAGAAGGCGTGATCTGTTTCGTCGTCGATGTGCGCGGCGCCAAGGACGACGAGATCGCCGCCGCGCCGGAAGTCTGCCTGGCGGTGATCGATCACAAGGACAAGGCCTACCTTTCGGTCAGCGGGCGCGCCGCGGTGACGCGCGATAGCGCCAAGGCCAGGACGATCTGGAAGAAGACCGACAATGTCTGGTGGCCGGACGGGCCGGACGATCCGAATGTGCGCGTGCTGCGGCTTATTCCCGAGCGCGCCGAACTGTGGGACGGCCCATCCAATTCCGCCGTCGCCGCCTTCGAATTCGCCAAGGCGCGCGTGACCGGCGAGCAGCCGAATCTCGGCGAGAACCGCAAGGTGACGGTGAAGATGTGAGGGCGCGGGAACTCCCCGCGATTTTCGCGCTTGACGGCGCAGGAACCAAGTTACGCATCAGCGTCGCGCGAAAGCGGAATTTCCCAGCTACATCGAATCTTGCGATCCGGCGCTGCGCTTGATCCTCATGTTTTATCTTCCGTTTTCTGCGGGTCGTCTCACCGTCTTTGCCGATTAAACGCGCGGTCCGACAAACTCAATTATCTTTGACCTGTTCATAGTGGGCATAACGCTTAAATCTGCTGGACGGTGATACAGAAATACTGTATCGTGCTTCCCGTCCCGCTCGGCGAGGGCGCCTCCGGAGGCACTCTGATGGTGGAGCGGGATGCGGCGCCTGCGGCGTGACTTGCAATCACGCTCCGGGAGGCAAGGGTCACC